>USQK01000006.1 GCA_900556785.1 uncultured Veillonella sp. | reverse complement strand
ACTAGTTTACCATGTTCTGTGATAGGTACACCAGAAATTTTATATTTTTCCATAATTTCTGCTGCATCAGATAGTAAATTTTGAGGGCTTAAGAAAATAGGATCGACGATAACACCATGTTCAGAGCGTTTTACCTTATCAACTTCATGGGCTTGTTCTTCAATAGACATATTTTTATGGATAACACCAAGGCCACCTTCACGAGCCATAGCAATAGCCATACGGGATTCAGTAACTGTATCCATCCCAGAACTAATCATAGGGATATTCAATGTAATGTCACGAGTTAGTTGAGTTTTTAACTCTACTTGATGTGGTAGTACATCAGAAGCCGCTGGTACTAACAAAACATCATCAAAAGTTAGTCCACGCATACCGAATTTATCGTCTCTCATATTTAATTCCTTTCCGTATAATAAAACAAAACTACGACCCGCCTAGTCCATCTGGACTAGGCGGTCAGTCGTAGCTTAGCGTTCAGACCGCAAAATGCCGCCTTCCATATAATCATCTTTTTTCATATCTACGAAGATAATCTTTACTGCGTCAGCAGGTACATTAACGATATCAACCGCAGCTTTAGTGATAGCTTCACCTAATTGTTTTTTTTGTTCTTTTGTGCGCCCTTCAACGAGCTCTACATGAATAAGTGGCATATTGACCTCCATAGATGAAAATGAAATAAATTTGTTTGTTCTATTATACGGTATGAGGAACAGATACACAAGGGAAAAACCCAGATAAAATCTAATATTATCGCTACTTATGTACTTATTATTCCTACCTCTTAATTATACAATATTCTAAGAAATTTTTCACCAAATCTTTTTTCTAATTCTTCTTTCATTACAGATTCAAGTTTTTCCATTCCATAATTATTTGCAAAATCTAATACATCCTTGCGAGCCTGTACCAATATTTCAATATCTTTAATAATATTAGCAACCCGTAAATCAGGTAATCCTGATTGAGCTAAGCCAAATAATTGACCAGAACCACGCAATAATAAGTCTTGTTCGGCTAGTTCAAAACCATCCTGTGTCTGTTCCATCAACTTTAAACGCTCTTGGCTTACATCATTTTTTGAATCACTTACAAGAATACAATAGGATTGATGAGATCCACGACCTACACGGCCACGCAACTGATGCAATTGCGATAGACCAAAACGTTCTGCCCCTTCAATACACATAATGGTCGCATTTGGAACATTAACACCAACCTCGATAACAGTAGTAGAAACGAGCAATGAAATCTCCCCCCTATGGAAGGCATTCATCACTTCATCCTTTTCACTTGGTTTCATACGCCCGTGTACAAGACCAACTTCATAAGCCTTGTAAAAGTACTCTTTTAGTTCTAAATACAATTCTTCTGCAGCTTGCAAGTCTAATTTTTCCGACTCTTCAACGAGTGGACACACTACGTAGACTTGGCGCCCTTCCGCCATCTCCTTACCAAAGAAAGCCCGTAGTCGATCTTTATAAGAACTATCTACAACATAGGTTTTTACAGGCTTACGACCTGGTGGCATTTCTTTGATTAAGGATACTGCTAAATCACCATACACAGATAATGTCATGGTTCGTGGAATTGGTGTAGCCGTCATGATGAGCACATGAGGATATGTCCCCTTTTGTTGCAACCGTGCCCGCTGCTCCACACCAAAGCGATGTTGTTCATCTATAATAACAAGTCCTAAGTTGTGAAAGTTAACACCTTCTTGAATAAGAGCATGGGTGCCAATAATCATATGAATCGATCCATCAGCTAACCCTTCATAGATACGTTCTTTTTCTTTTTTTGTAGTAGAGCCCGTTAACAGCTCTATGGTAATCCCCAAATTACCACACACTTCTGTTATACCTTCGTAATGTTGTGCTGCCAAAATCTCCGTTGGAGCCATTAACGCTCCTTGGTACCCATTCTCGATGGCTTTCAGCAAACTCAATGTAGCTACAACCGTTTTACCGGAACCTACATCACCTTGCAATAATCGTTGCATAGGCCGTTCATCTTCCATATCGATACGAATGTCCTCTAATGCACGCTGTTGATCACCTGTTAAGGAGAACGGTAAATTTTCTATACACTGAGCCATTAAATCCCCATTTGGACCCATCTTAGGACCTTTATGACATTGTTCTTTATTTCGTAACAATGCCAGTCCAGATTGCATGACAAATAACTCCTCATAAGCTAGTTGATGACGCGCCTCTTCATATCGCTCTGAAGACTCTGGGAAATGCATCATTTTAAATGCATCATAACGAGTCATATATTGATGTACTTCACGAACTTTAGCAGGCAAAATCTCTGGCAACTCATGATTAGCTGCAAACCAATTACGTACCGATGAGCGCACCACAAATTGAGATACCCCATCTGCAAGAGCATAAATGGGAACGATACCACGATCAGGTTCTCCACCGTCTCCCAAATTTTCTATTTGGGGTGTATTCATTTGCATAGACCCATATTGGAACTCTGCTTTACCATACGCATATAGACGCTGACCCTTTTTGTAAAAGTTCTTCTTATACCCTTGGTTAAATAGCACAATCTTTAAAGGACCTGTACCATCTGCAATGACTACTTCTAAAATAGACAATCGAGGGCGAGGACGTTTTTCTTGTACAGCAATAACATTCCCAACCACGCCACCAGTCATGCCAGACTTTAATTCACCAATTCTATAAATCGTACGGCGGTCTTCATAGGTTCTTGGGAAATACGTTAACAAGGATGTTATATTGGTAATTCCCAACTTATGTAATTGTTTCTCTCGACCAGGACCAATCCCCTTTATGGTCGTCAACCGTTCATCCATAGAAACTCCTTTAAATATACGATAAACACATGAGATATATCCAATTTCTGTATATCCTTGTGTAAAAGCCCACTTATATCATAGAATATGATATATAGTATACATCATATACCTTATATTGTAGTATAT
Source organism: uncultured Veillonella sp. (assembly GCA_900556785.1). Lineage (GTDB taxonomy): Bacteria > Bacillota > Negativicutes > Veillonellales > Veillonellaceae > Veillonella. The sequence goes on along the minus strand of USQK01000006.1, from coordinate 36,170 downwards.
TTCATAAAAAGAGCAATATGTACGATAAAAACACTTGCTTTACGCTACTCTTTATGATAATATACTTTTGTTATGTTATAGATTAAGCTTGGAGGTGGAAACTATGGCAAACCTTTGCGAAGTATGTGGTAAATCCACATCTAGCGGTATGAACGTGAGTCATTCTCACATTCGCACAAGAAAAACTTGGAAACCGAACATTCAAAGAGTACGGGCGGTTGTAGACGGTGCTACAAAAAAAGTAAACGTATGCACTCGCTGCCTTCGTTCTAATAAAGTTACACGCGCGTAAAATAAAAAATACATGTACTCTTTGGGGTTCTAGAGCCCCAAAAAAAGCAGTTAGTTCAAAATGAACTAACTGCTTTTTTTGTTATTTATAATGTAATATTGGGAATATAATATTGCTTAAATAACTTAATAGCATATTGATCTGTTAAGCCTGCTACATAATCAACTACATCACGTGTAGAGTAAAACGCTTTACCTGTTTCACAGCCTTCCATATCATTAGGGTGTTCCATGAAGTGAGTAAATAGATTTTTCACCACATGGGATGCCTTTTTGCGATCCGGAATTAAAGCTGGTGCCAAATATACATGTTTAAACATAAATTGACGGAATAGATTCATCGTCATTTCCACATCAGCAGACATAGATATAGCTGGCTTATCCAAGGATTCCCGTACCATATCCTCTACCATTGCAGTAATCATACTGGATGGAGTCATACCAAAATGTTCGCGCACTTCAAAAGGCAACGCCTCTGCCGTCAACATACCTGCTCGCTGTGCATCATCAAAATCATGGCACAAATACGCAATACGGTCTACAATACGAATAATTTGACCCTCTAAAGTCACAGGAATTGTAGCCCCTGTGTGACCTACAATGCCATCTCGAACAGCGGTGGTTAAATTGAGTCCTTGATGATTACCATGTCTTTCTAATACCTCAACCATGCGTAAACTTTGCTCATTATGATTAAAGTGCCCCACCATATCTCGCAATGCATATTCACCTACATGACCAAATGGTGTATGTCCCACATCATGACCCATGGCAATAGCTTCCACAAGGTCTTCATTTAAACGTAATGCACGAGCTACAGTACGACCGATTTGACCTACCTCAAGGGTATGAGTCATGCGTGTCCGATAATGGTCACCTGGCGCAATATATACCTGTGTCTTATGCTTTAACCGTCTAAAACATTTACTATGAATGATGCGATCCCGATCGCGTTGAAACGCGGTTCTAAGTGGATCAGGCTTTTCTTCTATATCACGGATTGCATCGCGGCTTTTAGCTGCATAGGGAGACAGAAGCAAAGCCTCCCTCTCCTCTATTTGTTCACGTATATTCATTTACCCTCCGACGCGCGATTTTTATCAATCAATTGCATAACAAGGGAAGCTGTTTCTTCAATGGATTTATTAGAAACATCTAACACTTGGCAGTGCAAACGACGCATAATAGCCTTTGCATAATCCAATTCAGATTGAATACGCTCAATAGATGCATAATTTGCTTCGTCTTCAAGACCAATAGCGCGTAAACGTTCACTACGAATATTATTTAATTTGTATGGATCTATAATAAGGCCCACGATTTTTTTTGCCGGAATTTTGAATAATTCCTCTGGCAACGGTACCTCTGGCACTAGTGGCAAATTTGCGGCTTTAATCTTTTTGTACGCCAAGAACATGGACAATGGTGTCTTACTAGTTCTAGATACACCAATAATAACTATGTCGGCCTTTTCAAAACCAGATGGATTTTTACCATCGTCATATTTCACGGCAAACTCAATAGCTTCAACCTTTTTAAAATACTCTTGGTCGAGCTTATGAACCATACCTGCTGTCATACGCGGTTTAGTAGTCGCGATAGTACCAACTGCATCGAGAACAGGCCCCATGATATCCACAGCCGGAATATTATATTCAGCCACCTTCTCATGCAAATACTTACGTAAAGACGCAGACACAATGGTATGGCAAATAACATGATTCCCACGTTTTGCGTCGTCTATGACCTCATCAATTTGGCTTTCACTATCAATATAAGGAACACGGACAATTTCAATTTGCTCCTTATCATATTGACTCGCCGTAGCTCTCGCTACAGCCTCAGCAGTTTCCCCCAGGGAATCCGATATTGCATAAATAATTTTTTCTGCCATTCTATCAACCTCAGTGTATGCTACATTCTAAAAATACTTTTGCTACCGTCGTTTTTGATACACGGCCCACAACCTTTAAACGTTTCTTGTTACCTATATCCTCACGAACGACGACAGGTAAACAATCTACTTCATAATCTATCATTTTCTGTGCAGCCTCTACCAAAGTATCGGTAGGCTCCACCGCTATAACCTTGCTTACAGGGGTCATAATCATAGATATAGGCATGGTATGCGAATCTGTTTGTCCCATAGAGGCGCGTAGTAAATCTTTTCTAGATACCACACCTACTAGGTATGAACCATCACACACTAATATGGTACCTACATCCTCTGTAAATAATGTGACAATTGTATCATACAAACTCGTATCCCCATTGACCACAACTGCTTGAGATAATACATCACTTACCAGAAATGACTTTAATCGCTCAGCCGTTTGTGTTTCTTTTGAAAGTCCTACATAGTAATAGCCTACGTTTGGACGTGCATCTAACACACCTAACATGGTCAATACAGATAAATCTGAGCGCAACGCAGATCTTGTGACTTCTAAATGTTCAGCAATAGCACTACCTGTTACAGGACCTTCTTCACGAACGATTTGAGCAATTTGTTCTTGTCGTTTCGACAGTTTCACACGGTAACCCCCTTTCATCTCTGTTTGTATTATATCCTAAGTTACCATTCAGAAAAAGAGGAGACCCACAGGCCTCCTCTTTCACTATAACTATATTATTACCAAATTAGTTCGTTAGATTCTTGACGACCACGACCAGTCATAGCATCGAGCATAATTCGTTGTTCGATTTGAGCCACCATTTTCTTAGTATTAACTACTGCATCTGGGTTAACAGAAATGGAGTCGATACCGCTCTTCACAAGGAATTCGCAAAGTTCAGGGTATACGCTTGGCGCTTGGCCACAGATAGATACAGTCTTACCATCTTTATGAGCCACTTCAATGAGGTGACGAATTGCTCTGCGAACTGCTAAATTACGTTCATCATAGATATGTTGAACTGTTTCGTTATCGCGATCACAACCAAGTACAAGCATAGTCAAATCGTTAGAACCGATAGAATAACCATCTACGTATTTATTAAATTGATCAGCTAAGATAATATTGGATGGAATCTCAGCCATAAGCCATACTTTAAAGTCTTTGCTGCGTGCAAGACCTTCTTGAGCCATTAAGTTAGTTACTAATTCAGCTTCTTCCACAGTACGGCAGAATGGAATCATAACTTGTAGATTTTTAAAACCAAATTCGTTACGTACTTTTTTGATTGCTTCTAATTCTAATTTGAAAGCAGGTGTGTACTTAGGATCATAGTAGCGAGATGCGCCACGCCAGCCAAGTAATGCACTGGATTCATGCGGTTCATATTTATCGCCACCTTTAAGGTCACGGTATTCACTAGATTTAAAGTCGCTCAAACGAACTACTACTTGGCGAGGGGCTAATGCTTGGCATACTTTACGCATACCTTCCGCCAATGTATTTACAGCAAAGTCACTGCGCCCTGTTTCGATAAGGTGCAATGGATGTTCATGAATAAAGGTTGTCCAAATGAACTCTTCACGCATGAGACCGATGCCATCACATGGTAGTACACCATATTTTTGGGCCAAATCAGGATCACCTAAGTTCATATAAATCTTAGTGCCTGTTACAGGCACATATTCAGCTGCTGCCCCTGTAGAAACTTGAGCTTCAGGCTTTTTAACGATATCTTCTAATACGCCATCATATACGATACCATTTGTAGCATCAACGGTAATCATTTGACCATCTTTAATAGAGGTAGTCGCTTCATGACTACGGCTCTTAGTACCTACGATACAAGGAATACCAAGCTCACGGCTAACGATAGACGCATGACAAGTCATACCACCAGCGTCAGTAACAATTGCTTTTGCCTTTTTCATGGCTGGCACCCAGTCAGGAGCTGTCATAGCTGTAACAAGAATTTCGCCTTCTTTGAACTCATCGATATCCTCAGGATTGATGATAACGTGAGCTTTACCTGCTGCATTACCAGGGGATGCTGGCAAACCTTTTACAATAATATCACGATTACCTGCATCTAATGTGCTAGCTTTTTCGGACGTTTCTGATTTTTCTTTGCGGGACCAAACTGTTTCTGGACGAGCTTGCAAGATCCAAATCTTGTCATTGCGTTCATCTACGCCCCATTCCATATCCATGTAGCAACCATAATGCTTTTCAATTGCTTTTGCATATTCTGCAAGTTCCAAAACTTGAGCATCTGTAATAACTTGTTGTTTTGCTTCGTCAGCTGGCACCACTTCTTCAACACAGTCACCATCGGCTTTACGAACAAGGCGAACATGTTTATCGTTAATCATACGGTCCGTAATTTCCATCTTTTCTTTATCCACACGGAAATTATCTGGTGTAACCGTACCTTGTACAACATATTCACCAAGACCCCAAGAGCCTTCAATAAGAATATTGTTATCATTGCCTGTTACAAGATCAACAGTAAACATTACGCCAGCTGCTTTAGAGAATACCATCATTTGAACTGCAGCACTCAATGCTACTGTCATATGATCAAAGCCTTGTTTTACACGGTAATATGTGGCACGATCTGTGAATGTAGATGCGTAGCATTCTTTTACTTTTTCGATAATTACGTCAGCACCGCGTACATTTAAATACGTATCTTGTTGGCCTGCGAAGCTTGCATCTGGCAAATCTTCTGCTGTTGCACTAGAACGAACAGCTACAAACGGATTTTCTTCGTTCACTTTTTTACCAAGTTCTTCATAAGCATGACGGATAGCATCTGCCAAGTCTTTTGGCATTTCTTCCTGACAAATCATGCGGCGAATCTTAGCACACACTTCGCGCAATAATGCAGAATTTTCTACATCATCTAAAGCATCAAGCTCAGCCCGGATTTTATCTTCCAAACCTGTAGTTTTCATAAACTCACGATAACCATGGGCAGTTGTTGCAAAGCCATAAGGTACAGGTACATTAGTGGAGGATGTCAATTCCCCTAAAGAAGAAGACTTGCCACCTACTAAATTAACATCTTCACGTTGTAATTCATCAAACCAAAGTACGTATGCTGTTTCGCGATTCATGTGAGAACCTCCTAATCAATTAGTGCAACACATTAAACCTTTTACACATAAATAGTATACCTTAATTTAAAATCTGTCAATTTATATAAGGATTATTATGCAAATAAATCTCCCTATAGATATCTAAAAAGTTTTTTAGCACTCGACCCGTTAGTCCCCATATGGTGTATTGTTCATAGGGATAGAAATAGACAGAGTAGTTTTGTCTAATTTTCCAATCGATATTGTAGCCTTCTAATAAATGGAACGGAAAGTCCTTTAATGGTCTTGTAGCTATATCTAGATGACCTACGGTAGGTTCCATATTTAGCAGATATTCTAATGGAACGGTAAATACTTCTCCTACTTCATCAGGATTTGGTTTTAAATCACTTGTATGTAATCGCACTGCAACGGCATATAGTTTTACCCCAATAGCAGATACTAAACAGTCTAAATTACCAAGTAGTTCTATTTTATCTAAATCTATACCTAGTTCTTCAGAGCACTCACGCATGGCAGCATGGGCACTGCTTTTATCATTAGGCTCACAGTGTCCACCAGGAAAGCTAATTTCACCGGGTTGACGACGTAGTTTATTGCTGCGCACAGTAAAGACTATGTGATCTTCCCCATCGATTTCTAATAATGGTACTGCTACGGCAGCAGTTATAACATCGATATCGGTAAGAACAGTATATTCTCGTTTTTCTAGGAAATTAGATAGTTTCTTTTCCATATATAGTCCTCTTACTTTACAGTTAAATTTATATGCTATCTGTATAAATGTTTTATATATCAAATTTGTACTTTATATTTATCTTTTATATTCATTATACATTAACTTGTACCTAAATTTTGGAGTTACTATTAATAGATACAATAGAGGAAAATCTTATAAAAAAATGGACAAAAAAACTGTGATGAGGTTTCTACCCCATCACAGTTTTATATTAGTTAAATTTAATTTTTACGAATTTACGTTTACCAACTTGAACGATCATGCCCTCTTCAAGGGTAAGGTTTTCTTCTGTATATTTTTCACCATTTACTTTGAAAGCACCGGCTTTAATGGATCGACGTGCTTCACCATTAGAAGCAGTCAAACCAGCATCTGTACAGAATTGTGGTACAAAGATTGGTTCTGTTGGCGCATCCATAGCGCATTCAGGAATATCTGTAGGCAATGCGCGTTGTTGGAATACACGTTTGAATTCCTCTTCTGCCTCAAGAGCAGCCTCTTCACCATGGTACAAACGAACGATGGTACGAGCTAATTGCATTTTAGCGTCACGTGGATGTAATTCACCACTTTCAAGACGTTTTTCCATGTCCTCTTGTTCTTCAATTGGCATATCTGTAACGAGCATGAAGTAGCGCATCATCAATTCGTCTGGAATAGACATTGCTTTACCGTACATTTCTTTAGGTTCTTCGTCGATACCGATGTAATTGCCTAAAGATTTACTCATTTTTTGAACACCGTCAAGGCCTTCAAGCAATGGCATTGTGATAACAACTTGAGGTTCTTGACCTTCTAATTCTTGTAAATGACGGCCCATTAACAAGTTGAAAGTTTGGTCTGTACCACCAAATTCAACGTCAGCATGTAATGCTACAGAATCTTGACCTTGCATCAATGGATACATAAACTCATGAACACCAATAGCACGACCTTCTTTAAAGCGTTTATTGAAATCATCGCGTTCCATCATACGTGCTACAGTATAAGAGCTTGCCAAACGTAGAACATCCGCAAAGTTCATAGATTCTAGCCATTCACTATTGTCGCGGACGATCGTTTTTTCAGAATCTAACACTTTGAAGATTTGTGTTTTATAGGTTTCAGCATTTTTCAATACTTCTTCTTTTGTAAGTGGTGGACGAGTTACACTTTTACCAGTAGGATCACCAATACGCGCAGTGAAACCGCCGATAACGATCACTACTTGATGACCAAATTCTTGGAACAAACGTAGTTTACGAAGTGGTACTGTATGGCCTAAATGAATATCTGGCGCTGTTGGGTCCAAACCTAATTTTACAACTAAAGGTTTATTTTCCTTAATAGATTTTTCTATTTTCTTTACAAGATCTTGTTCATTAATTAAATCTGCTACGCCGTGTTTAATTTGGCGCACTTGTTCTTGAGCACTAACCATGATAATCCTCCTCGAAATACTATTGTTTTAGTATACCATTATCTAAAAACTTTCACAATTATATATATAGTATTGGTTTTAAGCCATATATGATATAATATTTATAACTGCGTAATAGAATTTACGTTATATTTACTAACAAAAGAAAAAAGAGGTGACTCTATGAGTAATAACTCAAATGCGAGAAGCAGCCGCCGTTCTAATGGTAGCGGCGCTACACCGAAGAAGACAAGTCCGAAGCGTCTATTTTGGATTTGTGCCCTTCTCCTTATACTCATCGTAGCCGGAGGTGGCTGTGGTTTCATCAGTGCTACACTGTCTAACCTACCAGATGTATCCAATGTACGTCCTTCTGCATCGTCTCAAATTTACGATGTCCATGGTAATCTCATCACAACGGTTCATTCCACAGAGAATAGATTACCAGTACCTTTAAAAGATGTACCAAAGGATTTACAAAATGCCTTTGTTGCTACTGAGGACTCTCGCTTCTATTCCCATCACGGTATCGACCCTGTTGGTATCTTGCGTGCTGTATGGGTTAACATTGTTCATAGTGGCGTATCTGAAGGTGGTTCTACAATCACTCAACAGTTAGCGCGTAATGCATTCTTATCTCAAGACAGAACATTTAAACGTAAAATTTCTGAAGCATTGCTAGCACTTAAAATTGAACAACATTACACTAAGGATGAAATCCTTGAAATGTACATGAACCAAATTTACTTTGGCCAAGGTGCATACGGTGTACAATCTGCAGCTCATGTATACTTTGGTAAGGATGCTAGCCAATTAACGCTAGCTCAAGCAGCACTCATTGCAGGCTTACCACAAAGTCCTAACTACTACTCTCCATTCAATGATTTGGAAGCTAGTAAAAAACGTCAAGCTGTTGTATTAGGCCAAATGGTTAAATACGGTTACATTACACAAGAGCAAGCTGATCAAGCACGTCAAGCAGATTTAGGCTTAGTGGCAAAGCAAGAACAAACGCATGAAAAATCTAATGCATCTTACTTCATTAACTATGTTATTGCACAAGTTTCTGAAAAATATGGCGACGATGCAATCTATAAAGATGGTTTAAAAATCTATACAACTCTTGATATGGATGCACAAAATGCAGCTGTAGCAGCAATGCAAAACTTGCCTAATTACTACACTGATAGCAATGGTTTACATCAACCACAAGGTGCTATCGTAGCTATGAACCCTCATAATGGTTACATTATGGCTATGGTTGGTGGCCGCGGTGATGATGCATTTAACCGTGCTACACAAGCAGAACGTCAACCAGGTTCCGCTATGAAACCTTTTGTTTACTTGGCGGCTATTCAGTCTGGTAAAACTCCTGGTTCTATCGTAGATGACAGCCCTGTTACATTTGGTAACTGGAGCCCTAAAAACTATGAAAATGACTTCGTAGGTAATATTACATATCGCTATGCATTACAACATTCTCGTAACGTAGCAGCAGTAAAAATTGCTGACGAAGTGGGTATGACTAAGGTTATTAAACTTGCTAAAGAAATGGGTATCTCTACTCTAACTGATCAAGATTACAACTTGTCTACAGCACTTGGTGGTTTAACACATGGTGTTACCCCTCTTGAAATGGTACAAGCTTACGGCGTTCTCGCTAATGGCGGTATCAAAGTTCAACCTACGGCAATCCTTAAAATTGTTGATCGTAACGGTCAAGTGGTGGAGGAAAACTCCATCCAAGAAAAACGCGTTGTAGACGAAAAAGATGCAGCAATCATTACAAATATGCTAGAATCCGTTATAAATGGCGGTACTGGTGGTAATGCCGCAATCGGTCGTCCTGCAGCAGGTAAAACTGGTACAACAGATGATTCCAAGGATGCTTGGTTCGTTGGTTACACGCCTGATTTAGTAGCTGCCGTTTGGATTGGTGATGACTATGGCTCGGAAACATTACGAGGCATCACCGGTGGTGACACACCTGCTATTATGTGGGGCCAATTCATGGCTAATGCACTTGCCAACACCCCTGCATCTGACTTCTCCGTTCCTGCTAGCGCTCAATCAGCTGTTTCTGAAGGTTATTATAATCCTGTAAAAGCACAGCCTAAAAAAGAAGCTGCTAAGGACGAAAAAGCAGACAAAAAAGACGATAAAGACAAGTCGAAAGATGAAGCTGTAAAAGATGACAGTGGCTCAAAAGATGATGCAACTGAACAGAAATCTAATTCATCCAAAAGTAAAAAGTCTAGTAAAAAAGATCGTTAATCTCATACGCTAAAGGAGCGGAACATGTGTTCCGCTCCTTTCTTTTACGTAAAAAGGTAGTAAGTTCTAAGAACTTACTACCTCTTCTATTTCTATATAGGTATATGGCTATACCCCATAACCAATTTGATATACGATAATAATTTACTGTATTATCTATAACTATATCACTATTGTGTAGCTTTATTTCAAAACTACATTCGTAGCCCCTGCACCACCTTCATCATAGCCTGCCGTTTCAAAGTGGGCTACATGCGGTAAGGTACGCAAATATTGATGTACACCTTCTCGTAATGCGCCAGTCCCCTTACCGTGAATAATGCGCACTTGATTAACACCACCAAGTAAAGCTTGGTCAATAAATCTACCAACAGAAACTGTCGCTTCATCTACCGTTTGTCCAAGAATATTGATTTCAGTACGAACCTCTTTTTGGCGTTGTACGGCAGAGCCACCCATACGTTTTCTAGTCTTAGGCATAGCTGCTTTTTGTTCCCGTTCAAGCTTATTTCCTTCTTCACGTGTAGTAGATTGTAATTCGCTAACCTTTACAGTAGCTGTTAGTCCATTAATATCTACATTCACACGATTGCCATTGATAGCTAATACGGTACCTAATGAGCGTAAAGATGTAACATATACTGCTTGGCCTACCTTAATAGCATCTGCCGTCAAGGACTTACGATCATCATCTACTGGGGCTTCTGGTACATGTACATTAGAAATGCCCTTACGTGCAGCATTAATAGCAGATTGACGCTTATCCTTATTTGTTTCAGAGAATTGCGATTTCAATTGCTTAATAATCGCTTCCCCTTCGACGCGCAAGCTACGTTTCATAGATTCTGCATCAGCTTGAGCTTTGGCTAAGATTTGTTTACGCTTTTCGTTAAACTGTTTCTTTTCCTTCTCTAATTGACCACGCATGCGACGTGTTTCATCAAGCTCTTTCTTTAACGCTCTTTCCCGTTCAGATGCCTTACGAAGTTGCTCATTCAAATCTGAAAGAACTTCTTCCATTTCATGGCTACCAAATTGAGATTTATACTCTGCCGCGCGCGTTACGATATCTTTTGGTAAACCTAAGCGGGCCGCAATACTCAATGCATGGCTACTACCTGCTACACCAATATGAAGTCGATACGTTGGCTTTAAGGTACGCTCATCAAATTCTACATGGCCGTTTTCGATTCCTTCTGTATGGTATGCATAGTTTTTAAGCTCATTATAATGGGTACTTACCATCATAAGGGCACCTTTTTTACGGAAGAACTCAAGAATAGATACAGCTAATGCGCTACCTTCTTCTGGATCAGTACCAGACCCAAGTTCATCCAGTAAAACCAAGTCGTTAGGACCACAATGTTTGATGATGGAAATAACTTGTGTCATATGAGCAGAGAACGTACTAAGGCTGGCCTCAATACTTTGCTCGTCTCCAATGTCGGCAAAGATATTATGGAATACTGGTAACATAGAACCGTGATCAGCAGGGATAAATAGGCCACATTGATTCATCAAGCTCAACAGGCCCAATGTTTTAAGGGAAACTGTTTTACCACCTGTGTTAGAACCAGTAATTAGTAAAATACGGTACGATGTACCTAATTGAATATTTGTAGGCACTACCATATTTGGTGGAATTAATGGGTGACGAGCTCTCATGAGATTAACGGTTCTGTCAGTACTTAAGATTGCCGGTACCCCCTTGTAAGAAATAGCAAGACTTGCCTTACCATATACAAATTCGATATGGGATACCTTTTCACAAGCATCCATCAAATCATTGCTATGTTGTTTTACAAGAGCCGATAACTCGCGGTAAATACGCAAGACCTCTTGCTCTTCACCAATCAAAGCCTCTTGTAATTCATTATTTAGATTCACCAAACGCATCGGTTCAATGTAAAGTGTTTGACCCGTTGCAGAACGGTCGTGAATAAGGCCATCAAAGTATTGGCGATACTCTTGTTTTACAGGAATTACGTAACGATTATTACGCTGCGTAATGATGGTTTCTTGGAAATACTTTTGATTATCTTTATCATGCAGGATAGCTTGAATATCATTTTTAATCTTTTCACGAGTTTTAATAATCGTATTTCTAAGGCTCGCCAATTTAGGAGACGCTGTATCAAGCAATTCCCCCTTTTCATCAAAGACGCGTTTAAAACGGTTTTCAATGCGATCTGTATTCGGCATATCCTGTACCCATAGGGATAGCAATGGATAATCCATATATTTCGTTCTAAAGAACTTTGTCATGCGCTTATAAGCACCAATGGTCAAATAAATATCCCACAATGCTTCACGAGTAAGGACAAAGTCTTTTCGACTCTTTTTACAGGATTCACGAATATCTCGTGTACCACCTAACGGTTGTTCTACCTCTGTTTGTAGTGAACGCATAGCCTCTGCTGTTTCATCAAGATTCTCTTGAATTTGTTTTGCATCGATCATTGGCTCAATATTCATAGCCAATTCTTTAGCAATGGTAGAACTACAATGCTGTTGTAATTGTTCTTTTATATGGTGAAAGTCTAATACATCTTCGTTAAACAATGTACTACCTCTTTTATAAAATACCTCTAAAATAGTGGCCCCTTGTAATAGGCGTATCATCCTTGCCTACACTCTTAGGCGGAGCCTCTTTTGTTCCATTTTGAATGGATACATAATCTGCTATGATAATACGCAATCTCTTTGGATCCATATGACGTCCATCGATGCGCAAAATATGTAACCCTTTTCGATGTAACTCTGGTACGTAGGCACGCATGTCCATTTCATGACTGTTCATAATATGCATACGGCAATATGGATCTGTACGAAGTGGGAACACTTCCCCTTTACGGTCCTTCAATGCATAGTCCTCGCTTACACATGGCATAGGACAGTTTTCCTTTTTACCAGTGCCCACAAAGCTAGCGATGGCACAGTATTCAGAAATCATCATTTCCGTGTAACCATGTACCATTATCTCTAATGGCAATTTAGTAGATTTTTGCAAGTTAACAAGTTGTGCCAATGTTAACTCTAAGGATGGCGCTATGCTACTCATATTAAAGTCTTGCCATACTTGTAATGCAGAGCCATTAAATATATTAAGACCTGTATCAGCCTCAATAGCACCTGTATACCCTAAATCACGAAGCCACAATAAGGCTTGAGGGACGTGAATAGAAATGCTATCTGGTTTCGCCTCAACTATGGCCTTAAGGGTATTCATATACGCCTTTACTTCATCATCTTTCACAACCCGAGGGGTAGCAAATACACAAAGTACATTATGGTCTTTGCAAAGCTTAGCTACCTGTTCGTAGATGCTAAGTTCATAAGGCTTACGTTGTAAACGGTCACCACCGAAGATAATCTTCTTAGCGCCCCCTTCAATAGCTGCTTTTACAGCCTCTAGCTCATCAACGCGAGCACTCACCATAGGCTCAGAATATTGAACCTTACCCTTAGCAACCATAGATGACATATCTTGAGGCTCTACAGCCAGCTCAGCCCAAGCCGTTTCATGGTCTGTAATCAATAAGTTTTCTAGTGCTTCTACAGCATCTCGGCGCAATGCATTTAACACACTAGCTGGCCACATATAAGGCCCGTCAGGAATAGACATAGAGCCAAGCGTAAACAATGTATTGCCTAATCTACCTACTTGGTCTGTAACCTTCTCTAATGTAGTCGGTTTATTATTAGCATAAACTGGTTCAAACTCATTAGATACTGTCACAGTACGACCGTCGTTTAATACAAAGGTAAGATTTGTACATGGCTGTTCTCGGTCTGTATTAATAGATAGATAACCATGTACTTCTAATTTAGCACTAAAGTCTTGTAAGCCCCGTTGCTTTTGAGATTTTGGCGTAGATGCCAAGAATACTTGTCCTGCCGCAAAGCCTTCATCAGGTTTACCTACAAAATGTTTTTCATTTACTAAGGACCAATTCTGATCAATTTGGTAGTACGTAATACTACCAGAAGCTTGCATTACCTTTAAGAGTGAACCTTTTTCAATCGGTTCTGTTAGGTACAAATGAACTTGTCCCTTTTTGACCTCTGCTTTGCCGATCAATTTCCCTTGATTATTTGGAGCCACAACGGTCATCATGGATTTCCCTACATGGTCTGTTAAATAATCAGTAGAGATTTTGTAGGTAAACCCTAATGCCAAGGCCTCGGCATCAGCAGCATCCATATGAGCTGTATCTAAAATATGGCGATACGTTCCAATAACTTGACGCACATAGGAAACCTTTTTCATGCGTCCTTCTACTTTAAAGGACGTAACACCGGCTGCAACGAGTTCATTCATATGCTCACTATAGTTAAGATCCTTTGGACTTAACAGATAGGCTTCATGTTTTGGCAACAAGCTAGTGCCAGATGAATCTAATAACTCATAAGGCAAGCGGCAAGGTTGTGCGCAGGCACCACGGTTACCACTGCGACCACCGATAAAGGAACTCATCAAGCATTGACCAGAATAGCACACACATAAGGCACCATGTACAAAGACTTCGATTTCAGCTGTACAGTTTTTACAAATATGTTCAATTTCAAGGAGGCTCAATTCACGAGCCAATACAACACGGGTAAAACCGAGGCTTTCATAAAAACGAACAGCATCTAATGTAGCAGCCGTCATCTGCGTACTGCCATGCAAGTGAAGTTTAGGAGCCACTCGTTGTGCCAATTTAGCAACTGCTAAATCTTGAACGATAATAGCATCCACACCGATGCGCTCTAAGTCCTTTAAATACGCCTCGAGATCCTTTAATTCGGAATCACCTATGAGGATATTTACGGTTACATATACGGACACATCTAAAATATGAGCCAAACGAATAGCCTCAGCCAGTTCTTCAATGCCAAAGTTTGCTGCATGAGCACGAGCATTAAAGCCTTTACCGCCAAGATAAATAGCATCAGCCCCAGATTCTAAAGCGGCTATAAAGTTTTCCATCGTACCGGCAGGAGCCAATAATTCCATGGACAGTCCTTTCTACCTAACTAAAGGCATAACTATAGTACTAAAAGGGTTTACCATATGGTAAACCCTTTCAATATACTGCTTAAAATTAACGTAATTTGCAGTTAATTTCTGCTAATGCATCAATAATAGCTTGAATATTACCGTCAATATCCTCATCATTCAACGTACCTTCCATAGAGCGGAATTGTAAGTTGTATGCGAGACTGCGGTAACCTGCTTCGATATGTTCACCTTCATAAACATCAAAGATAGACGCACTTTCTAAATATTCTCCACCATGTTCTTTAATGATGGATAAAATTTCACCACTAGATACGGACACAGGTGCAACGATGGCAAGGTCACGGCTAGTGCCTGGGAATTTACTGAAGGATGTATAACGGAACGGTGGAATCGTTAAGGATAATACGGCTTCCAAATCGATTTCAAACATATATACTTTGCCAGGTAAGTCAAAGTTTTTGCTCACTTGTGGATGTAATTCACCATATTGAGCAATCATTTTACCATCAACTACGTATTGAGCACTCACACCTGGGTGAAAGTATGGCTCAGTGCCACGATTAACTTCATAGCTTGTAACGCCTAGTTCAGCTAACAACGCATCTACAATACCTTTTACATCATAGAAATCTGTAGTGCGTTCTGCTTGATTCCAACCAGCTTGGTTTGCTTTCCCCATCAAAATACCACAAGCCATAGGGCGTTCATGAGGTACTTCTGTTAAAGGTAAATCTTTTGGTTCATACACATTAGCCGTTTCAAATAACCAAAGATCCTTATTTTGTTGTGCAATATTGCGTTTTGCTGCTTCGATAACAGCCGGCACCAATGTAGTACGCATATAAGGGAATTCTTCGGAAATAGGGTTCAAGATTGGAATGGCTGTATAACGGCTATCCCCTTCAGGAAGCATCATATTGGAAAGACCATCTTTATGCATGAAGCTAAATGTAATGATTTGAGTCATACCCAATTTAGCCAAAGCATGTGTAACCTCTTTAATAAGAGCTTTCTTAGGTGTCATACCACCAGAGGACAATACGGCTACAGGAATTGTCAGAGTAATATTATCGTAGTTGTAAATACGAGCTATTTCTTCAGCGATATCAGGCATCACTGTTACATCACCGCGCCATGTTGGAACAAGGGCAGACAACTTGTCGCCGTCTTCGGTTACAACGAACTCAAGGGCTGTCAAAATACGAACCATTTCGTCTTTTTCAATGTTTGTACCCAAGTAATCATTGATTTGTGCTGCTGTGAAAGTAACTGTATGTTGTTCTACAGGATTTTTATATACATCGATAACGCCTACATCAACTTTACAAGTAGGGCAAATTTGTTGCAATAATTGCGCCGCTCTGTCGATAGCATAGGCGGTGTATTTATGATTTACACCACGTTCAAAACGGCCAGATGCTTCAGAGCGCATGCCAAGAGCTTTAGCAGTGCGTCGAATAGATGGACCATTAAATACAGCAGCTTCAAACATAACTGTGGTCGTTTCGTTTGTCACTTCACTATCAAAGCCACCCATGATACCTGCTACACCTACTGGACGTTCAGCATCAGCAATGATAAGCATGGAGTCATTCAATTCGCGTTCAGAACCATCAAGTGTAACAAGCACTTCACCATTTTTAGCACGTCTCGCCACTAATTTATGACCTTTTACATGATCATAATCATAGGCATGCATAGGTTGACCAAGTTCTAACATAACATAATTTGTTACGTCTACTACATTATTAATAGGACGAATGCCGCTATTACGTAAACGGTTTTGCATCCACAATGGGGATGGCTCAACCTTAACATCAGTTACTACGCGAGCTGTAAAACGCGTACAAAGGTCATCAGCTTCGATAGATACAGATGCTTTGCCTTCAATGGATTCTCCATTCTCGTTAACCATAATAACAGGGAATAAAGCTTTTTGATTTGTCATGACTCCAAATTCACGGGACAAACCAACCATTGAGAAGCAATCAGCTCTGTTAGCGGTGAGTTCAAATTCATATACTGTATCATTTAAGCCTAAAACATCTTTTACATCAAGACCAATTGGTGTTCCTTCAGGGAAAATGTAAATTCCTTGAGCTTCTTCTGGCAATACTAAGTCGCTAGAGATACCAAATTCTGCAACGGAACAGAACATGCCTTCAGAAACAACGCCACGCAATTTACCTTTTTTAATTTCTGTACCATCTGCTAAGCGAGATTTATGATACGCTACAGGCACGATTTGACCTACTGCAACATTTGTAGCAGCCGTTACGATTTGTTTTGTAACAGGTTCACCTTCTTCTGTAAGGCATTCAACTTGGCATACTTGTAATTTATCTGCATCTGGATGTTTTGTAATCTCAACAATTTTACCAGTATAAATTTTCTTAATGCCATTATCCATAGCAATGACATCTTCTACAGGAATACCAGCTTGTGTTAATTCATCGGCCAATTCTTGAGCAGGACGATTCATATCCACAGGCACGTATTCATTCATCCACTGTAAACTTGCTTTCATGAGTTCCTCCTAAAATTGTTCCAAGAATCGTACATCATCTTCAAAGAATAGACGTAAATCGTTAATGCCATATAAAAGCATAGCAATACGTTCTACGCCCATGCCAAAGGCGAAGCCTTTAACCTTTTCAGGATCGTACCCATTAATACGCAATACATCGGGATGAACCATACCGCAGCCCAAAATTTCAAGCCAACCTGTATGAGAACATACACGGCAACCTTCGCCACCACACATTACACAGGAAATATCTACCTCTGCAGATGGTTCTGTGAATGGGAAGAAGCTTGTACGGAAACGTACCTTTGTTTCATCACCGTACATGTGACGTAAGAAGGACTCTAATGTGCCTTTTAAGTCAGCAAATGTAATATGCTCATCGATGATGAGGCCTTCCACTTGATGGAATACAGGGGAATGAGTCGCATCATAGTCCCAACGGTAAACCTTACCAGGCGCAATCATACGGATTGGGCTATTAGGTTCATGACGTTGCATTGTACGAGCTTGTACTGGAGATGTATGCGTGCGCAATAAGAAGTTTTCTGTAATATAGAAGGAATCTTGCATATCACGTGCAGGATGATCTTTAGGCAAGTTTAAGCATTCAAAGTTATAGTAATCTTGCTCTACTTCTGGACCTTCTTCAACGGTATACCCCATTTTCATGAAGAAGTCTTCAATCATTTCATTAACCTTTGTTAATGGATGGATATGACCAGCTTTTTGTGCACGGCCAGGCAATGTAATATCGATGCGCTCTTTTTCTAAACGAGCATTTAACTCTGCAGTTTCCATACGAGCTTTAACTGTATCAATTTCAGCCTCTAACGCTTCACGAACAGCATTAACGAGGGCGCCAGCCTTCGGACGTTCTTCTGGAGATAATTTACCAAGACCTTTTAGTAAAGCCGTTACCTCGCCTTTTTTACCTAAATATTTAACACGTATATCTTGCAACGCTTGTTGATCAGCAGCGTCTTTGATGGCATCAAGGGCTTCTGCCTTAATACGTTGTAATTCTTGTTCCATTCAAGCATCCTCCTATTTGTAAAAGTCTAACTTATATTATACCAAATCAGGGTTGTCTTCTTCAATAAAACGCCATGGTAAATCAGGTAATGGCTTCTCTTCTAGTACAAAAAATGTACCCCGTGCCAAGTGAACAAGTTCACCTAATTCATTATAAATACGAGCGGTAGCAACCATAGTAGTTTTACCATTGTGCTCTACATTGGCTACACCACGCAATACAGCACCGCCTTTAACAGCTTTCACATAGTTACCATTAAGATCAATGGTGCTAACAGATTTTCCCAATGTAAAACAAGCAGTCCCCATCACACTATCTGCTAAGCCAATACATACGGCACCATGCAAATCCCCTCTAAAATTGCAGTAATCTGTTTCATTTGTTTGCAATGTCATTTCCGCATGACCTGGTTCCACTGCTGTAATCTCAGAATCTTTCACCCAAGAAAATGGGTTTTGATCTCGTAATTCGTTGAAATATTCTAACAATGTTGTAGCCATAAGGTTCTCCATTCTATATACATACCCATAGATTAACTAATCTAAATACTAAGTCTATTACATTACCTGTATGAAAATCTTTATAGTTATATGTCAAAATTCAATACAAACATATAAAAATGGTGCGTTACATCATACATATTGTATCATGCAACGCACCATATGCGAATAACTCTATCCAATTATGTAGTATGTTCTTAAAAAAACGCATCTACAACTAAGGATTATTCATAATGTAATGCATCAATTGGATTAAGTTTAGCCGCTTTACGGGCTGGATAAATACCAAAGATCAAACCTATTGCCATAGAGAAGGCAAAGGACATTCCAATCGTTGGTATAGATATAACTGTACTCATGCCCGAAGCCATGCCAATCAGCTTAGATGAGCCTATGCCGAGTATAATCCCTATTATGCCCCCCATCAGACTGATAACAACAGCCTCGATAAGGAACTGTGTAACGATAACACTATAAGTTGCACCTAAAGCCTTACGCACCCCAATTTCTCTTGTCCGTTCTGTTACTGATACGAGCATAATATTCATAATGCCGATACCACCAACAACGAGCGAGATAGCAGCTACAGCGCCAAGGAATAATGTTAATGTTCCTGTAGTTTCCTCCATAGTTTCCATGATAGAGTTCATGTTCTGAATATTGAAATCATCTAGATTAGTATCCTTGATTCCATGACGTACGCGCAATAGGTTTTCAATATCGGATTGTAAACGATCGATACCGTTTTCATCCTTACCTACTACGTAGATCATTCGAAGATAATCAACACCTTCTACCCGTTCCATGGCTGTAGTATACGGGATAACAACCATATCATCTTGGTCATTACCCATAGCACCACTGCCCTTACTATTAAGGACACCAATGATACGGAACGGAATGTTTTTAACACGAATTTCTGCACCTACTGGATCTTCATCACCAAATAGATTTTTAACAACTGTTTTACCTACTACTGCGACGCGTTCACGATTCTGTACATTCTTTTCAGATAAGAAGCGACCAGATTTCATAGACCAATTGTTTACATCTAAATAGTTATAACTAACACCAGATACAGAAGTGGTCCAGTTTTTATTTTGATAAATTACTACATACGAACCATTTGTCATCGGACTGGCAGCTTTCACACCATCCAATTTTGAAATCGCTTCGTAATCAGAAACCTTTAAAGACTTCATAGAACCTGCAGAAGGTCGAACCCCTGGTGTGCGTGGTGCCCCAGGCATAACCATCAATAGATTAGATCCTAAGCTAGAGATGGAGTTTTGAATATCTTGCTTTACACCATTACCAATGGATACTAAGGCAATTACGGCAGCTACACCGATAATAATGCCTAACATGGTTAAAATGGAACGCATTTTATTAGCAATGAGGGATGCCCATGCCATTAAGAAACTCTCTTTATACATGTGGCACCTCCTGTACAGGCGTCATATTGAGATTTTGAGAGTCCTCTACAATCAAACCATCGCGCAATACTACATTACGACTTGCATAGGTTGCAATTTCAGGTTCATGAGTAACGAGGATAATTGTACGCCCTTCATCATAGAGACCTCTAAAGATATTCATAACATCAATAGTCGACTTGGAGTCAAGGTTGCCTGTCGGTTCATCGGCCATGATGATAGCAGGATTATTCGCTAACGCGCGAGCTATGGCTACACGTTGACGCTGACCACCAGATAACTCAGATGGCAAGTGATCCATACGATCCCCAAGGCCAACAGAGGATAACAATGCAGCGGCACGTTCATTACGTGACTTTTTATCCATCCCTGCATAAATCATAGGGAGCGCCACATTCTCTAAAGCTGTCAATTTTGTTAATAAGTTAAAACTTTGGAATACAAAGCCTATTTGTTTGTTTCGTACAAAGGCCAATTCATCATCGGATAAAGTAGCTACCTCATCGCCATTAAGGCGGTATGAACCTGTCGTTGGTCTGTCTAAACAGCCAAGAATGTTCATAAAGGTAGACTTACCAGAACCGGAAGGACCCATAATAGATACGAATTCGCCTTTATTGACCTGTAAATCAATACCATGTAAAACAGGCACCGATAATTTACCATTTACATAGGTCTTTGTAATCCCTTGTATATCGATTACTGCTTGATTCATATTCACCTACTATTAGAATGGTCCACGGTTATTATTCTTAGGTGCCGTTACATCACCGCTTACGATGATTTCATCACCTTCAGATAAACCTTTTAAAATTTGTACATTAGTATCCCCAGTTACACCTGTAGAAACAGCTGTACGTACTGGTTGACCATCTTTAATAACATATACGTATTCACCTTGCTTATCTGTACGCACTGCCGTAAGAGGTACTACTAATGTATTTTTAATATCTTCACCAAAGATGGTTGCACGAGCCGTCATAGATGGTAAGAAGTTGTTGGAAATATTTTCAGGAATTTGAACCTTTACAGTATAGTAAACAACACTGTTGCTTGTAGCACCCATGTTACCTTTTGTACCCTTTGCGATTTCAGATACGTAGCCTGTGAAAGTTTCACCTGGTTTAGAGTCTACAGTAAATTCTACTTTAGCACCTTGTTTGATACTACCAATATCTGTTTCATCTACAGTTAAGTAAATTTCTAAGTCACTTAAATCTGCAATAGTAGCGATAATCATTTGTGTAGAAATACCAGTACTGATAGTTTGACCAGCTTTCAATGGTGTGCCTATAACAGTGCCAGACATTGGTGCTGTAATTGTAGCATCGCTTAAATCTGCTGCTGCCCGGTCATACGTAGATTTTGCACGTTCATAAGATGTTACAGAATCATCATAGGTTTGTTGAGCGATAGCATTTTGGTCTGCTAATGCTTTATAACGATTCATATCAAGTTCTGCCTTAGCTAATGCAGCTCGTGCATCATCTGCAGAGGCTTGCAATTGACGTGTATCAATATAGGCAATCACTTGACCCGCTGTAACTTGATCATTCTCTTTAACTAAAACTTTTTCAAGTTTACCAGCCACATTCGTAGAAACGTCTACATAATTAACAGGATTAATAGTACCCGTAGCACTAATACTTGTTTTAACATCACCCTTTTCTACCTTGCCAGTAGTATATAAGTTTTGTGTTTGCTTAGAACCTTCACTATGCATGTAGTAGTATGTACCACCACCAAGAACACAAAGAACAACAGCACCAGCAATAATGCGTTTACGATGCTTTTGTAAGAATTCTTTCATTATAATCTCCTTATAAAAAGATGAAGATATCGCCAATAAAGTATCTATTTATGATGATACTATTAGTATTTTTAAATTATACAGCACCAATTACTTTTATGCAATATAATTTCATTAATGAATAAATGATGATAAAAAGAAAATGACCCTTTCGGGTCATTAGATAATATCAACTGCTTAAGATTGATAAAAGTGTATAGTCCTTATCATTGATAGGGAAATTAAGACTTTCTGCCTCTTGATAGGAAATAGGACGAATATGACCATCTATATAGCCCAATAATCGATTATCTGTATCATTCATTAATAACTCAATACAGGTTTCACTCATACGAGCCGCTAAAATAGCATCAAATGCAGATGGACCGCCACCGCGTTGTAAGTACCCCAATACGGTCAAGCTCGGATCAAATTCCGTATGATCTTTAATATAGGATTTAACTTCCCCACTATTATAAGCACCTTCAGCAACGAGTATCACACTATATTCTTTACCACGAATCTGTGTCTCCTTTAAATGGCGACACACCTCATGTAAAGGCATAGGAGTTTCAGGAACGAGTACAATTTCAGCACCACACGCAAGTCCAGCTTTAAGCGCAATATGACCTGCCTTACGTCCCATTACTTCGACAATGGCTACTCGTTCATGTGAATTAGAAGTATCACGAATTCTACCAACCGCATCAACCACAGTATTGAGCGCCGTATCAAAGCCTATAGTATATTGAGTACCACCCATATCATTATCTATAGTACAAGGAATAGTCATTGTGGACATACCCAGTTTAGCTAAACTGGTAGCGCCACGCATAGATCCATCACCACCGATAACAATAAGGTGATCGATACTATGAGCCTTTAAAATATCATAGGCCTTTTTTTGAACATCCTCATTTTGGAACTCTGGAAAACGAGCTGTTTTTAGCATCGTTCCACCTTGAGTAATAATGCCTCCTACAGAGCGGTTTGATAAAGGAATAAATTGCTCTTCCATAATGCCTAAATAGCCACGTTCAACGCCGAACACTTCAAAACCTTCATGTATTGCTTTTCTAGTTAGCGCTCTGATGGCGGCGTTCATGCCAGGTGCGTCTCCGCCGCTTGTTAGTATTGCGACTCTTCTCATATCCATTCCCCCCTTGTGGTACATGTTGTTTGGATATAGCTTCTGACTTACGTCCTTTACCTTTCTGATTAGACGGCTTCTGTTTACGACGTTTATCACAGCAAGATGTATTAGATCCTACCTTATTAGAACCTAATGTTTGAGAAGTTCGTTTATGAGCTTCTATTTTCTTAGGTATTCTACTATCATTTGTATTTCTAGTAACAGAATTATTTAGTTTTAGTTCTTGAGATGATTCTTTATCATCTCCATTGTTCATATCATTGGGTTGACGTCTTGCTTTAAATTGCACGCCTGAAGCAACTAATTCATCTTCAATACGTTGCATAAAATCATAGGTCCGACCATTTGTTGTATCTAGTACAAAATCACACTGCTTATATACTGGTTTCCAGGATTGTATCATAGCGTGTACAAAAGCATGTACATTATTGTAATCCATAGTTGGCCGTTTCCCAATTCGGCGATTTACACGGCTCACAATACGAAATTGTGCAGCGCGAATACCAATAATATATGAGTATTTTTTTAATACTTTTAACGTACGATGTTCAATCGGAAAATTACCACCTACAGATATAACCGCTTCATGGTATAAGCATACCTTTTTAAGTACATCCATTTCAGCACGACGGAATGCTTTTTCTCCAATTTTCTTGAATATTTCAGCAATAGGCAACCCAAAACGACCTTCTAATACGCGATCAGTATCTACAAATTGCCATCCCTTGCGTTCTGCAAGATTACGACCGAAATGACTTTTGCCACTTCCCATAGAACCGATGAGCATAATATTGCGTTTTATTATCATCTATTTATGTGCCCCTTATTATTTCATATCCTTCATTGTACTATAAAATGCTACAAAAACAAAGACAGACTATAGATTAACTCTCTATAATCTGTCTCTATTAGTATTACTAAAAATAATTTATATGTTAAGACCTCATAGTTGGTTTCACTGCACAATGTACATATACTACATTGCCTTTCCGTTCTATGTCCTCTATTTCTATACGGCGTGAAGGTTCTTTCTCATCAACAGTATTAATCCAGTTTATAAGTCGTTCTGTACTCCCTAATACAGTTAACTCTAATACACCTTCATGCTCATCAGTACTAACAATCATTAATGGTTCTCCTTGCAAAGAATCAAAAATACTTGTATTAGAACTCGTGTTAGATACCTTATTTTGCGTAAATGACTCTAACAATTTGGCTTCCTTAGATACAATATAATCTGACTCAGCATGCATTTTAATAACATAGTTTTCTTGTCGCTCTTTCAATTGAGTAACTTTCTGATTTAAACTAATAAATCCATATAGTGAACTACTAATGATGATGCTCCACACTATTACGATCATTAGTATTTTCTCTACTGGATGTGTTGTGCTCTCCTTTAGATCCTTCCACATGGAATGTATATATACCTTTATCTGCTTTAACTGTTCCATGACACTCCATTCCTATTAGTCTGTGTTGAAGACTAGCTATAAACTTACGACACGCGTCATCAGTAACACCTATACCATCCACACTAATCTGTCCATCTTTTATATGGAGGTGCTGTAAACTAATACCTTGCTCCATAGCTATATCAATGACATATAGGACTATAGTATTTTGAATCATAGATGATGTATTATTTTTTGAACTATTCTTGAGAATTTGATCTTTAACAGCTATTATATCTGCATACTGTTTCCCTATAGACTGATACTGTGGATTTTGTAATAGACTCAATAGTTCTGATTTTTCAGCTTTATAATGTTCGTAACTAGACCAGCAATAACCTAAAGATAATAATCCTACTATTCCGTATATAATACTCATTCCATATAGATAATATCGATATCTGTGCCATATACTATGCCAATATAACGAACGAGGCATTAAATTAATGTGTCTATCCTTACCAGCCCAAGCCAATCCATTTAAGCCCCCTTGCTGCCATACCAATGGCCATATCCCAATCTAGTTGGCCTTGATTACACCGATTACGACCACGACCTAAAAATAGTAGAGGAATATACTCCGTCTCTCCATATATGGAGATAATAGCTTCCATATCCTTTCGTTCCTCTTCAGTTAACTGTTCTAAACCATACAGCTTAATGCCTTGTATTTCATCTACGCCAAACTCCTGCAATCTAGCCTCAAGCTGTTCTATCCCTTCTGATACATCGGTACTAGTAATTGGAATTCTACATTCTTGAATACATATATCGTTCCACCATAGCCATAAGTGTAAATTACCCTTTTCAACAACGCCAGTTACAGTCCCACTACGCCGCATCAAACTGTAACAAATAGGGATAGGCCAAAAATCGATTACATCTACTGGAGCATAAGTGTCTCGTATTCCTTGTTTTAACAGTTCTAATGAATGACGCTCTACAGCTACCATAAACATATGATAATTATGTCTTGGATATTCTCGACGACACGCATCCATTTGGAAGCTATCTCCATCAAAGTTAAAGTAATCCTCTACATTCCACTTGATAAATTCTTTCATATCAAAATCGTGAGGATCATAAGGTGCCACATGCATTTGTGTATCAATATTTGCCACAATGCTGTAGGCACCATCATCTAAATCATACATTTCAATAAATTTTCGAATATCCTCATCAATAGGTGCACTGCGTTTCATTTCTAGTGCATCGGTAATGACCATAGTTTTATTTTCTACATGAGCTGTAACACATACAATATGTTCATTTGTAATGCATACTCCAGTATGTATTTTCTTTTTTCGTTTCATAGATTCACCTCAATATGGTTTCACCTTTATAACATGCATATTATTATCCTTATCTACCGTCACATACATATGTACTCGACTGACAATTTTGTGACGCTTCAATTTCCCATAACTCATAACATGACGAGGGTTTTCTGATACTGAGTCAGCTTCAATCGTTATTTCCACGTCCGCATCATCAGCTACTATTAGCTTTTGCTGAAAGTCCCATGTATTACCCGCTCTACAATAGCCTACAAACCAATGTGCTCCACTTTGAGCTGCATAGTGTGCCTCTTCTAAATGCAATTCATCTATTGCATTACCTTCACAAATTTGACCAATACGCAGCCCCATAAAGGCTAACAATAATAAAAAAGACATTGTGAGTATCGCTACATATGTAATAAATCCAGCATTATGGGCTCCCATGTTCATGACTCGGTTCCTCATGATATTTATACCAATCATATATACTACTTTGACCTATAGAAACTTCATATATAGCTAATCCTCCATATCCAGCAGTATATTGCTTATCACCAGTAAATCGATTAGTAATATACCAACGCATGTGGATAGTTTCACTTTCATCTATACTAAATGGATGCTCTTGTGTATACCCCACATTTCGCTTATCTTTTGTACCTATAATGCGGCTACCACTAACCGGCTGCAAGCTGCCATCCGTAAGCTTTCTATACAGCGCATGGCGTTGTACAGTTAATGTAGTCCGTTTAGTATCGTGAACATATAAAGTCTTATTTCTATCCTCTACAGTTACCTGTACAGGATTCCATATAATTTGAGCTACAACCATACGCCTTGTATACCGGCCATCCTCCATCATCGCAACACTATCTATTAATTTTGCATTCCACATAACTCCGTAAAAAACTATCCCTAATAATAAGGTTAGAACGATAGTAGAAATAGTTATACTCATAAGTGTGGAATACAAAATAAAACCACTTTGTTTATCATGAGTACTCAACGTATTTCCTCCAAAACGAGAGATAAGCTATACACAATAGTTTCATTATCTATGGCCTGTACAGTTAATCGTTGTAGGGCAACGCCATTTTCTACGGTAGGTTCTAGGTGTGTTTTATAAGTAATAGATTCCCTAGGGCTCATAATAAATTGAGAGTTATGAATCCCTTCTTGAATGTGCCCTGTTTTGTAATACTGGGACTTACTTTCCTCTAAATATGTTACAGTATCTTGTACTATATGATCCCAATAATAAGCCTTATAAATTGTCAAGGTAGCCATCCAAAATACAGATAGTATAACAGGCAATATAAACATAATAATGGCAGTTGATACTAAGGCATCTCCATACATAAATCCCTTAGTGTACTTCTTCCCATCGAATACGTCCCGTCTGCACAGATATCCATATACGATTTCTCTCACCACTTTCTCGATCCCGTAAAATTAGTTCCGTTCCATCATAAGGTAATCCTAGAGAAGAAAAAGAGATAATCGTTAAAGGTTGTACATTTTCAATCCCTGTAGGTAACGATATATCGACTGTATGATGATGCGCATCCTCCTCTAAGGTATAGCTATCTTTATTTAATATGAATAACATGCGCCCTTTCCCATTCGACTTATGACCAAGCATGGACCAAAGTTGAACCTTTTTTAACATATATACTACTTCTTGAGTACTTCCATTTAAGGTATAACGACTGGGCGTCGTAACAATAGGCAAAGACAGAGAAATCAAAAGTAAAAATAAACTAATAGCAATAATCCACTCGACTAACAAAGAGCCAAACTGATGATGTATAGGTTGTGCCTTAACCATTGATATAACACCTCCATATAGGATCCGCCATGTAAGGCACACCAACCACCAAAGCACAGAAAGGGACCAAATGGAATATATCGATTACGATAGCTCGTTAGTAAGAGATAGAGAGAACCAACGCAAAAGGCTACGTAAAAAAAGCATATAATCTCCCAGGGCGTAAGCCACATGGAAATAGCTGAAAACCATTTCACATCGCCTAGTCCAAAACCTTTATGACTAATAAGACGAAGCCCATATGTAATAGTACCTACAGTCATAACACTTAAGATTGTTATAAGCATAGACTTATCATTTAGAAAGCTATACAAAATGCCACCTATAACAAGCACTAAGGCCCCTTCATCAGGTAATATATAGTAATGCATATCGATGGTAGCACCTGCTATGATGATGAGTGAAAACACAGCATACAAAGCAACGTGAATAAAGGATATTACCTGGGATGAAACTATAATAGGTAGTACTATGGATGCTATATACACGATCAGGGCTATAACATAATGAGTCCCTTTCATACCTTGTCCTTCCATACAATCAACTATAGATATGTAAATCTAACGATTGATATAACTACATATATATGAAAACCTAAATCTACATGTATATGAAAACCTAAAACTACATTCCTATCATTAATACATGCACATTAAATACTAAATACTAGTTACTTGATACTGATATTAGATGCTAGATGCTAAATTCTAGATATAAGTTACGTTAAGGTGCATCAGGTGCTTTAACTACAACTGCTTTTGCAGTACCGCCATTAACCACTTCATAAGTAATGGTATATTCCTTATCCTTTGCAGTCTTAACATGTTCTGTAAGATAACCTTCTTTATATAGATTTTCTACAGTTGGTGGTGTATCTACATTCTTGTCGATCATATAGAGCTGAGTTGCATTTTTAATTATTTGAATATCTGCCGTTTCCTTCGCATTTCGTGCTCTATCAGCAGCAGATAAGAATTGTGGCATCGCAATAGCTTAAAGCACCGAAATCCCTGCCAATATGGCAATAACAGCTACCACAACCATTAACTCAACAAGGGTAAAGCCCCCTTTTCTCGACTTCTTGAGATTTTCCCGAACACGAGAAATATGTAAGTGGTCTAAAACCCATTGACCACATAGTTCTAATCGAGAATTTAACCCATGAACAATATGTATAACAAAACTCATAATATCCTCCTTATAATGATTAAATAACAGCTATCCATTTATATTGACCTCTATTGTTCTAACTATAAAAAGCTATTGTGCAACTATAAATAGCTATTGTCCTCCCAACTTAGCAATAGACGTAAATAATGGATACATAACAGATACAACTAAAACAGCTACACCAATTCCCATTACAGTTAGCAAAATTGGTTCTAAAAGCCTCTCTAGTCGGGCGATATATTTTGAAAGTATAGATTCATAGTAATGTCCACAATGATGTAGCATCTTAACGAGCTCTCCACTTTCCTCGCCAATAGAAATCATTTGCCATATAAAGGAATTTCCAATATTCTCAGATCTAAGGCTCTCTTCAAAAGAATGGCCAGTTAATAACTTTGCCTCTACTTTCTCACTACATTCGGCACCATACATATTGCCCCATAAAGGTCTTGTGATATTCATAGTATGAATAATAGAAATTCCAGAATCTAACAAAAGGGCCCAAACCTTTAGCATACTTGTATAGTAAATGCAGGTCATCCATTGGTATCTGTGAGCCAACAGCCAAAGCCAACGATGTACTTTGCGTTTTATACTATGTTGATGGTATGCAAAGACTAAAGCGCCTATCCCTACACACTGCATAATAAAGACTAATATAGGATGATTCTTTAGCCCTTGTCCTAATGCAAAGAGGGCTCGTGTCATCAATGGTAATGTAATATGCATGGTAGTAAAAACCTTCTCAAATGATGGAATGATAAACAGGATGGTAACGAGAAAGAATACGTTCATCATGAGAAGAAGAAATATAGGATAAGAAATAGCACTCATAACCTTTTGCCGCAATTGTCGCTCCCAGTCATAGTGACGTGAAATGTATTGTAAGCTTTCACCTAAAGTGCCTGCTGCCTCTCCACTTTCTAGTAGTGCTAAGGCTATCGCAGGGCAGCCTTCACTACGCAATGCTTGCGATAAGGTTTGGCCTCTCTCAATCGATTCATAGAGGGCTGTATATAAAAGCCCTCGCTTCCCATGACAGAGTAACTGTAATGCCCTCCGTAAAGGCACACCAGACTCGATGAGTAGTCCTAATTGATAGGTTACATCTACCACCATTGTATGATTCCACTTATGCTTTTTCTTATTTACTTGTAAAGTGATTTTATAAATCTTGTATCCATCGCGCTTTAACCGTGTACCGACCTCCTGTTCTGAATCTGCCCACATCAAACCTTTTACTGTTTCATTATTCTCATTTTTTACGACATATTCATAAGCCTCCATATCTGCACCTACGATAATTGTTGATCTAATAGCGTATGTAGTTGATGCTGCGTTCCATATTGTGCTTTTACATCTCGTACGGCCATTTCTAGTGTTTTCATAGGCAGTTGTGTTTCTTGAATCGAGATAATTTGCGGTTCCTTACGAGTGCGTATTAAATTTGCCACTGCATGAGTGTTTAACAAAATATCACGAATGGTAATAAACTTTTTATTCCACCTAAGAAGTCGTTGACATATAACAGCACGTAACACTTGAGATATTTGACTGCGAATTTCCTCTTGTTGTTCACCAGGAAATAGTGAAATCATGCGGTGAACTGCCATCACGGCCCTTTGCGTATGCATAGTGGCCATCACAAGATGACCCGTTTCGGCCGCATGAAGAGCGGCCTCTAATGTTTCACGATCTCGAAGCTCTCCAACCATAATGACATCTGGGTCCTCTCTCAATGCATCGCGAATACCATTAGACATAGACTTAATATCGGCACCTAATTGGCGTTGATGAATTAAAGATTTCTTAGGCTTAAACTCAAATTCTATGGGGTCTTCTAAGGTAATGATATGGCGCTCCATAGTTTGATTTATATAGTCAATACAACAGGCTAAGGTAAAACTTTTCCCACTACCTGTAGGCCCGCATACAAGCAATAGACCATCATGTGCTTCACATAGTTTTTGAAGTAAATGTCCTTCACTGTTATCTTCTAGCTTAAGTTGTTGATGGCACAATAACCTCAGTGTCCCACATATCGTTTGATTAGCCTTATATAGATGAACACGTATACGCACGCCACAACAGGAACAAGCTTCATCGAGAGATTGCCATTCATAAGAGGCTATACCACAACGTCGTAAAATATCTTCAATTAAGATAGTAGTACATATAAACGAAGTAGCCTTCAATCCATCACCATGTCGCAAATAGATAGGCTCACCACATTGTAGATGAATATCTGTGGATGATAATTGTATTGCTTGTTCTACAATGGTTTCTAAATTTCCACTATTACAGCATGAGTCCACAACGATGCACCTCCTCTATCGATGTAACATGCTGAGATACAGCTTCACGAGCGGAATCCTCTAGGGACAAAAGTAAATGTGCTTCTAATTGATCCCAGTGAACTGAATTGGTTGGTATTTCTAAATATTCAAAGAGCGCAGTCCGTCCATGATACGTGGTACCATCAAATTTTCGAACTAAACGTTGCGCTATTGCCCCCATTAAAGTAGCCCGTATTAAATACGGTTCTACACCCATATCCATGAGACGCGTTACAACACCAATAGCTGTGTTAGTATGAATTGTAGATAACACTCGATGCCCTGTTAAAGCAGATTTAACGGCCAGCTCTGCAGTCTCCTTATCCCTGATTTCACCAATCATAATCGTATCTGGATCTTGCCGTAGCACTGATCTAAGCCCTTTGGCAAATGTAAAGCCAATCTTCTCATTAATACCAATTTGTATGGCTCCTTTAATTTCAGCCTCTACGGGATCTTCAAGACATATGAGCTTTGTTTCCTCGAGATTTAACATGCGTAACATGGCATATAAAGTAGCCGTTTTACCACTACCTGTAGGTCCACAGATTAGAAGTAAGCCATAAGGACGTTTTAGTAATTGTTTAATATGCTCAAAAATATCTGCACGCATACCTAAGGCTATTAAGTCTTTATGACTCCCTTCATTTCCCATAAGTCGGCAGACCAAAGTCTCACCATATAAGCTGGGCAAGGTAGATACGCGCATAGTTACAGATGTATCCTTATGATTCCAAGCCCATCGACCATCTTGAGGCAATCTCTTTTCACTAATATCTAATGCACTACAAACCTTGATGCGGTTGATAATAAGTTCAGCCTCTTCAGAAGACACTGTCATATTTGTTCGTAGTAATCCATCTTGTCGCAACCGAACTTGGACACCACTTTTTGTGGGATCAAAGTGAATATCACTGACATGATGTTCTAAAGCATATAGGATAATGTCGTCTAATGTTACGTCTACATACATGGTCACCTCCTATACCTTGCGGTATGTTTTTACCTCACACTAGCGTATGGCGTTATAGGTTTCGACATCATCCCCAAAATCCCTTTTTTATTTTTAAAAATCCACGAAGCGAAAACTTTTCTATTTTTGGGCATACAAAAAAGGCGCCCCGAAGGGCGCCCTTATTGGACTATTAGATATAACGTATCTTATTTTAAATTATAGAAAACGTCATTACCTTTATATTGAGCTGTTTCGTATAACATTTCTTCAATGCGAAGCAATTGGTTATATTTTGCTACACGTTCAGAACGAGCAGGTGCACCAGTCTTAATTTGACCAGCATTTACAGCTACAGCAATATCAGCAATGAATGTATCTTCTGTTTCACCAGAACGGTGAGATACTACACATGTATAGCCAGCGCGTTTAGCAAGCTCCATAGCGTCGAATGCTTCTGTTAAAGTACCGATTTGGTTAACTTTTACAAGAATGGAGTTACCTACACCAAGCTCAATACCACGAGCCAAACGTTTTGTGTTAGTTACGAATAAATCATCACCAACAAGTTGTACGCGATTACCAAGGCGTTCTGTCAACAATTTCCAGCCATCCCAATCTTCTTCAGCAAGACCATCTTCGATGGATACGATTGGGTATTTACCTACTAGGTATTCATAGAACTCTACCATTTCAGCAGCTGTTTTAACTTTGCCTTCACCAGCTAAATTATATTTGCCATCTTCATAGAATTCGGAAGATGCAGAATCAAGAGCTAATTTGAAGTCTTTACCAGGTTCATAACCAGCCGCTTTAATAGCTTCACAAATGACTTCTAATGCTTCTTCATTAGATGCCAAGTTTGGTGCGAAACCACCTTCATCACCTACGGCAGTGCTAAGGCCTTTATCATGAAGTACAGATTTCAATGTATGATATACTTCTGCACAGCTGCGAAGAGCTTCTGCGAAGGAAGTAGCGCCTACAGGCATGATCATGAATTCTTGAATATCTACATTATTATCCGCATGTGCACCACCGTTCAAGATGTTCATCATAGGAACTGGTAATTCTTTTGCGTTGAAACCACCAAGGTATGCAAATAATGGCAAATCTAAAGATTCAGCCGCCGCACGAGCTACAGCCATGGAAACACCAAGAATTGCATTAGCACCAAGGTTAGATTTATTGTCTGTACCATCTAATTTCAACATCAAGTTATCGATTGCTACTTGTTCAGTCGCATCATAACCAATAATGGCAGGACCGATTTTAGCATTTACATTGTCGATAGCTGTTAATACACCTTTACCGGAGTAACGGGATTTATCACCATCACGTAATTCTACAGCTTCAAACTTACCTGTAGAAGCACCGGATGGAACCGCTGCTGTTGCAATAGTACCATCTTCTAAACATACTTCAACTTCAACAGTTGGATTACCGCGGGAATCTAAAATTTCTCTTGCAATGACTTGTTCAATTACTGCCATTTCTTCACCTCATAAAATCTAACGGAATGACTATCATATGACAATCATTATATATTGAGCTAAACCATATGGCTTATCACTCTAATTAACTATAAATATAGTGAAAACTCTATATTATGCTTTTTTTACCAAACTATGACCAGTCATAGATTTTGGTTGATCTATGCCAGCCAAGTCTAATAATGTTGGCGCAATATCACATAATTTACCAGATTCTAATGTAGCTGATTTTAGAGTATCACTCATTAAAATTAACGGTACCAAGTTCGTTGTATGTGCTGTATGCACCTTACCTGTTTCATGGTTAACCATAAGCTCTGCATTACCATGGTCTGCAGTAATCAACAAATGACCCTTTTTATTACGTATAGCCTCTACGATTCGACCTAAACAAGTGTCTACTGCTTGCACTGCTTTTACAGCTGCTT
The DNA here is from genome assembly GCA_900556785.1 of uncultured Veillonella sp. Classification (GTDB taxonomy): domain Bacteria; phylum Bacillota; class Negativicutes; order Veillonellales; family Veillonellaceae; genus Veillonella. The sequence goes on along the minus strand of USQK01000006.1, from coordinate 2,087 downwards.
CAAAGCTACCTGTATGACCAACCATATCTGGGTTTGCAAAGTTCAAGATAATCATGTCATATGTTTCATCTTGAATAGCTTGTACAACCTTATCAGTCACTTCATAAGCGCTCATCTCAGGTTGTAAATCATAAGTTGCCACTTGAGGTGATTTTACAAGGATGCGGTCCTCACCTTCAAATGGTTCCTCTTTACCGCCGTTGAAGAAGTACGTTACATGGGCATATTTCTCTGTTTCAGCAATACGCAATTGACGATAGCCACCTACACTGAGTACTTCGCCTAATGTTTCTGACAAGATGTCTTTTTCGTACACAATATGAACTGGTAAGCCATCTTCATATTTGGTCATAGTCGCCATATACAAGGATAATGGTTCACGGTTAAAGCCATCAAATTCTGGCAATACTAAAGCTTTTGTAAGTTCACGCCCACGGTCTGGACGGAAGTTACAGAAGATAACAGCATCGCCATTCTTGATAGTTCCTTCAGAGTCAATCACTGTAGGAAGAACAAACTCATCAGCTGCATCCTTATCATAGGATTGTTGTACCGCTTCACAAGCTGATGCGGCACTTTCACCTTGACCATGTACAATAGCGTTGTAAGCAAGTTCCACACGGTCCCAACGATTATCCCGATCCATTGCATAATAGCGACCACTTACGGTGGCAATTTTACCACAGTTTAGCTCTACCATATATGCTTCTAAATCTTTGATATAAACTTGTGCACATTGAGGTGCTACATCACGACCATCGAGCAATGCATGTACATATACATGTTCAATACCATTGTCATGAGCGCCTTTAATAACAGCCTTGATATGTTCTAAGGAGCAATGCACATTACCATCAGAAACTAGGCCGATAAGATGTAAGCTTTGTTTTTTGCCTACTTCATATAGTTCCTTTATAACAGGGCGATTATAAAACTCACCAGACTCAACGTCTTTAGTAATACGAGTTAAATCTTGGTACACAATGCGACCAGAGCCCAGGTTTAAATGGCCAACCTCAGAATTCCCCATTTGGCCTTCTGGAAGGCCTACCGCTAGTCCTGATGCTTCTAATTTTGTATGTGGATACGTATCCCATAATTGATTAAAACAGTGCGGCTTCGCCTGTACTACAGCATTGGTTGTATCTGATTGATCTCCCATGCCAAAGCCATCTAAGATGACTAGCATTACGGGAGCCTTTAATTTAGCCATTTTTAACCTCATATTAAGCGCCTATTTGATTCGCCGCTTTAATAATATCAATAAATTCATCAACTACTAAAGATGCACCACCTACAAGGGCACCATCAATATTTGGTTCCCCAAGGATTTCACGAGCATTTTCGGATTTAACACTACCACCATATTGGATGCGCACGGAATCAGCAGTCTCATCATCGTATAAAGAACGAATGTAATCACGAATTTCTTTACATACCTCTTCAGCTTGATCAGCAGTTGCTGTTTTACCTGTGCCGATAGCCCAAATTGGTTCGTACGCAATAATCAATTGACTAACTTGTTCCTTTGGAACGTCAACTAAAGCCCCTTTAAGTTGAGACGTAATCCAGTCTAGAGTATGACCGGATTCACGTTGTTCTAAACTTTCACCAACACAGACAATAGGAGTCAAATTATGGTGAAATGCACTTTTGATTTTTGCATTTACCGTCTCATCTGTTTCACCATAATATTCACGGCGTTCAGAGTGACCGATAATAACATAATTGACGCCTACCTCTGTAAGCATAAGTGGTGAAATTTCACCAGTGAATGCACCAGCATCATGATAATCCATGGTTTGTGCGCCTACCTCAATCGCTGTGTTACGCGTCAGTGCTACAGCACGTTCGATAGCTGTGAAAGGCGGGCAAACAACTACATTACAGGATAATTCCATATCTTCTAACACGCTGTTAAACGCTTCGATCAGAATAGATCCAGACGCAATGGTGCCATTCATTTTCCAATTTCCTGCAATAATGGGTTTTCTCATATTATGCCTCAGACAATGCAGCAATACCTGGTAGAATTTTGCCTTCTAAGAATTCTAAAGATGCACCGCCACCTGTGGAGATGTGGCTAA
>USQK01000005.1 GCA_900556785.1 uncultured Veillonella sp. | reverse complement strand
TCCCCACGAAGAGGAAACGGGCTGTCATCTCAGTTAGACTAACTACCACGCCTAAAAGCTAATAGATAGAATGAACTACCAACTATATAGTTATAGTTCGACCTTCCATCTATCCAAATCCCCATCCCTGTCAATCGCAGGTCAATTGGCAATTGTTAATTAGGCAGTTCTCCTGGCTCCAGTTTAACGTTACTTTGCGCCTTCCCAAGATATTATCTCAGTGACCAAGAATATTCCACATTCTCTATGCAAAGCCCCTCGCTGTTACAGTGGCGTGACCGCTTTGGCTTCTACCAAATTCTCTATTAAGTCTATAAACACCTAACCCAATCATATGTGATTTTCCTCATCGTAGCATGCGCTAGATACAGTGTCAATAAACATATATGGGTATAGGGGTATAGCTATCATTGCAAAATCTATACTTTTTAGCCAAAAAGGCGCTAAAACTGAACGCGCATTTGATACCATTTGGCACCGCCATGATCAGACTCTGATTCACCTTCATTTACAAAGCCAAACTTGGCATAATAGTGAATCTTTTCTTCCTTACAGGTTAGAATGACGCCCTTTCGGTTTTCCTCTCTGGCCAATTCTATGAAATCCTCAATTAACTTACCACCTACTCCTCGATTACGATACTCCGGCATCGTATTTAAGCCAAATATCATCTGCCATGCGCCATTAGGGTTATGCAAGGAAGCATCGCCGAACATCTCATCTGCTAAGATTTCATCATCTGTTACGAAACCATCAATAAAACCGATTGGTGTATCTCCATCAAAAGCAATTAAAAACTGTCCTGCATAATATTTTAAACGCTCCGCAAAAGCCCCACGAGGCGCTGCCTCAGCAGGCGGAAAACAAGTTGCTTCAATATATGTAACTAAGTCTAAGTCTGCGGTTGTCGCTTTTCGTATTACTATATCCATATACTTCTCCATCGTATCTACATATCGGTTTTAGTATATACCGTTTACATAACAAAGGCTACACATTCAATGAGTGATGTGTAGCCTTATATTAATAATCTCACAAATTACTTTCACTATAGATTATCCAGCAATTATTCTTTCGTATATTTAGGTACATTCCGATACTGCATGGGTAAGGAATTTTCTTTTACCTTAAATCCATGCTTCTCGTAAAATGCTGCATTCTTGCTATCACCAATCATAGCATTGATGTACAAGTAAGACTTATAAGCCTCTTTTACCATTTCTAGTAAATGACCAGCAATACCACGCCCATGGTAATCGGGATGAACTAGCACATAATTGATAAAGCATACCAGCTCGCTATCATCCATGACACGAATAAGACCAACTAAACGACCGCCATCCCACGCAGAAATCACACGAGAGGAATTCATGAGCGCCTTGTGTAATCGGTCGGGATATTTACCTACCACCCAACGAACAGACAAGAATAAATCTGACACCTGTTGAGGGGTAAAATTTCTTTCTTCGGTATACGTAATCGCCATAAAAGCTCCTCCACCAACATCCGAGATATATGCTATCAAATAAATGGTATCTACCATTTTAATAAACTATAAGATTAAATAAGCTCTATTAAACTAAATAGTTTCTATCAATAGTCTCTATCAATCGAGTTCCTTGCTCATATAGATAACATCATCCATAGGGTTATGATAATACGGCTCACATTCAACAAAGCCATGCTTCTTATACAAATGGATTGCTGCTTGCAACGGTTCAATTGTATCTAGTACCATTTCTTTATATCCAGAGGTCTTAGCATGGTCCATAATACTTTCAACCAGACGATCACCAAGAGCATGACCGCGCCCTGCAGGACACACATAGAGTCGTTTCATTTCACAACGGGTATCGCTATGCTGATAATACGCCACCATGCCAAGAACAACACCATTGTCATCTACCGCCACCAATAATTCACCATTTGGCGCCGTATATTTCTCTGCTATATCTGCTAATTCCTTATCTAAATTCTGAAAGGACAAATCGCGACCAAGCCATTGTGTATATTCTTGAATTAGCTCTTTTACTTGATCTAAATATGGTTTGCCATCAATTATTTTAATCATATAAACTCCAACAGATATAATACACTAAAATTATTTTTTCCCATGTGGTTTATGCTGAAAGATTTCTTTTACAATTCCTTCACCAACAACATTTCCGCCTTCCATGATAAAGAACTCACTACCTGCTTGTAGAGCAGAATAATCTACGATTTCATATACTGGTAAAGCGTTAGCTTGAATTGTTTTATCAAAGGTAACATCCTCACCATCAATAAAGTTTACACCTAACAGCTGATCAGAGCCCTTTATAACAAGATGAGGGCAATACTTTCCATTATTCAGATTCGGTGGAATTCTTCTCTTCTTGCTGAAGAAAGTAACTGTACAGCAAATAGTAAAATCTAAATCGCTCATATTAGCCCTCATCAACTACATATACCATATCTCCTGTAAAGTATATGTTCATTATACAATGTACGGGATTCCCTTCGGTCCGTAACCACCCTTGGAATACTGCTCGGCCCCAGTTATAGGTCTCCGTAATGACCTCGAACTCACTTTCACTATAATCCTGCTGATACTGAGGTAACTCAATTCTTTTACCTGTAAAAGTATCTAATATTGTACTATTGAAGACGAGAATTTCTAGATCATCAACATCACATTTCTCAAATACAATCTTGGCCTTATGAGTCTGTTCAACACCATTCTCATAAGAAAAAATATAATCAAAGGTAAAAGTTAAATTACCATCTGCGTATGCTATTTTTTGGACTCTTGCATCGTGGAGAGAATACTTAAAATACTCTCCAAAAGATCTTGTGATTTTCATATAACCTCATTATGCATTTAATAATACTTTTCACCTATATTGTATCATGTGTACCATTATGATAAATGATCAATTACCTATCACCCAATATATATTAAAACACAAATAAAAAAGCACATGATAAAACGCTTTTATACGTTAAAAATCATGTGCTTCATTTTATCAAAGACTAACAACTTTAACTTATTATAAGACCAAAAGTCTATTGCTTTTCACTTATTTTGTTAATAAATGATGGTATATTGGCATGCCTAAGAACATCACCAAAATGGCTAGTAAGACCAACATCCCCAATCAATTCAATACCAATATCACGACCCTTAATAGCTTTAATTTTAGATCTCAATTGCTCTAAACCATCTTCTACATAAAACTTTTCATACTTAGCTGGTTCACCTGCAACAATTGTAGTTCCAAGGCCCGTTTCTTTAATTTGATTCAACTGTACTAACCAAATTTTAGTACCATCAAATACCCACTCAATCGAGACATCACCTAAAAGATAATAATATTTACGAATTTCATTTAGTAATACTTTTAATTTTACTAGCACACTATCAGGTAAGAAATCTAAATAATCGGCTCCAACCATAAAGTTATCGCCTTTTCCAGCAACACCTTCTATGACATCATTATCTTGATTTTTACCTATAAGGGCTCCACCCGAATAAACTGCCTCAACTGCACTTTGACTTAAAACAGAAGCAATATTAATTTGATTATCCCCTTTAAGCTCTTCTTTCTGCAATAAAACAAATGGATCAGTCCACTTATCGCCAGTATAATACTTTCCTGGTTCTTTAACGATTGGAGCAGTACGTATCCACTTTTCTCTTAGTCCGGTTTCTTGCCCAAAAGAAAACGGTGGAACATTTCTAGAAATAACCGTAGTATAGGGAACGTTAAACCCTAAATAATCCGCTATAATTAGACCAAATGGCTTATCCCCAATAAAGCGCGAAAACTTATTCGGCCATTTTATTTTTATATCATACTCATACTCTTCAAATTTTTCGTATTCCCAAATAATCGTATGACTCTTACGAAGACCTTCTCTATGAGGATGTAAACTAAACTCAACCCTACAGTTATCATCAAAATCACACTCAGGTGCAAAACCATATACTGTTTTCAAGAGATGCATTCCCATATTTCTTTCTAAGAAACAAATATCAGGTTTTTCAACACACTTAGGTGTATCATTGGGAGCAAATTCAATAATATTCCCTAAAATAACCCCAGAAACACCACCATCATTTACATCTATGGTCTCATTAATTATAGAATATTTGTTTTCACTACAATTCTTTTGAATTACATTGAGTATTTCATCAATCTCATTTGCTTGTTTTCCATAAACAAGACTATGACCCTTCATTGACTCTAAACTAAAGCTTCTAATATTAACAGACTTAGAATTAGATACTTCAATCAGATCAAGAATACATTCTTTTAAATCACCTTTATACACATACTCTCTATCGACTTTTATATATCGAATATTCATATCAGGATCAATACTAATATACCTTGCTATATTACATCCCATATGCTCATGCATAAAAGATAACTTATCATCTTTTAATAAGTCTACCATGACACTCTCTTATAAGTTAAAATCTACACTACTTCCAATCAAATCTCTATACATATTTTCAGCATATGTATCTGACATCGTAGCTATATAACAAGCAACTTTCCTAGAAACAATCTTGGTCCGTATATCTTTATAAGTGTTTTCTACCTCTATTTTTTCATCACCTGACAGTTTATCTATTTTATCCTCAAACCCCATCAATGTCTTATCCTTTTTAGGAAGTTTATCATATATTGGTTTTAGATCTTTATTTTGGATAAGCTCTTTTAAAATCCAATAATCTACTTCCTCTCTAAGACTTAAAGGTAAAAGCCTATAATTACTACACATCTTTTTAAAAAGCCACTCCACTATAACTTCGGCTTTAGCATCACTTTTTTGAACCTCAGGACTAAGTATATAATATCTATCTAAAAAATATCTTAATTCATAATAATAATCTCTATAATTATTATCAAAATTAATCAATAAACTATCTAAATATTTCTTGTTTTTACTTTTTTGACTAAATTGTTTACTTTTTTCGTCTGTTTTTAATTTAACACTATCCTGTGTCAAAATATCAAATGATTTAATAGTGTTAGCACTCGATTCAATTAGGTTCGTAATTATACTTCTAATTAAATCTCTAGATTCATAATCATCTAAGGTTTCTAACTTTTTCCCTATTAATTTACCTAGAATTTTACATAATTCATTCTCTATTTTTTTATTATTTTTTTTAAGATTTGTATAAGCAGGGCATCTTAAGAAATCTTCTAAATCATGAGTTATATAAGCAATTTTATCTGCCCAAATAACGACTTGTGATTCTAAAGTACTAGGAAAAGTATTAAGCCATCTATCAAAATTAACCCAATCTTCAAAAGCCTCAGACTCATTCTCAACATTTTTTAGATAATTAAATTGTTCTTTAACAGCCTTTTTTTTAATTTTATACATATCTGAATCATGTAATAATATACCCTCATATATTGCAGCATCTAATTTAGAGCCATATTTTTCCCATAGATATCGAATACTTTGTATTGGATGATGAAATTGTCCGTTATGTTCTAATAGCTTACATAATTTTCGCTCTGCCGCATGACCAAATGGTGTATGTCCAACATCATGGCCTAACGCTATTGCAGATACCAAATCCACATTTAACTTAAGTGCATTTGCAATACTTATTGCAATTTGTTCAACCTCTAAAGTATGAGTTAATCTAGTTCTATGATCCCCTTCACGAGTAGCAGAAATAACTTGGGTTTTATCTTGTAATCTACGAAATCCACCTGTATACAGAATTTTATCTCTTTGTCTTCTAAGGTCCGTACGATATGTCTCTTCTAATCTATCTGATGCTTCTTCTACATCCGAGGTTTTATGTTGAGTTATTTTTTTATATCCATAATCACCGATATTAGAATTGAATATACGCTCTAAATCTTTACTTTTAAGTGGAATATTTTCTCCCATTTGAACCCCCATACATAATCACAAAAATTTACTATAGTTTAAACACAAAAAACTTAAAGATAAATATTCTTATAAATACATTTTATTACTTTTTTTCAATAAAGCAACCATTCTGTTAATAACTAGTATTTCTATAAAACTATTTAAATTTATCCTCCATATAAAATTCACAAATTACAAGATAGAATTAACTTAATCGAATAAAAGTAGAGCCTTATAAATTAAATATTTATAAGGCTCTAAATTCTGTATTAAATTAAGTTTTATTCCCACTCAATTGTAGCAGGTGGTTTAGATGTAATATCGTACACGATACGGTTGATGTGCTGTACTTCGTTTACGATACGACGGGAGATTGTGTCCAATACGTCGTAAGGGATGCGCGCCCAGTCAGCAGTCATAAAGTCTGTTGTTGTTACGCCACGCAATGCCAATGTATAGTCGTATGTACGGAAATCACCCATAACGCCTACGGTACGTGTAGATGTTAGTACTGCAAAGTATTGGTTGATGCTTCGGTCAAGGCCAGCTTTTGCAATTTCGTCACGGAAGATATAGTCCGCATCACGCAAGATGTCAAGTTTATCTTTAGTGATTTCGCCCATTACGCGGATAGCAAGACCAGGACCTGGGAATGGTTGACGCCATACAAGGTAGTCAGCCAAACCTAATTCAGAACCAAGTTCACGCACTTCGTCTTTGAAGAGGTTGCGCAATGGTTCGATAAGGCCTTTGAAGTCTACAACAGCAGGCAAGCCACCTACGTTGTGGTGAGATTTGATAACTTCAGCTTCGCCAGTACCGGACTCGATAACGTCAGGGTAAATAGTACCTTGCGCCAAGAAGTCAACGGAACCGATTTTACGACCTTCGTCTTCAAATACGCGGATGAATTCTTCACCGATAGTTTTACGTTTAGCTTCCGGATCTTCAAGACCAGCCAATTTATCTAAGAAACGTTTTTCTGCATCTACGCGGATAAAATGCATGCCGGAATCTTTGAAAGCTGCTTCTACTTCATCACCTTCATTTTTACGCATCAAACCGTGGTCAACAAAGATACAAGTCAATTGGTCGCCCACAGCTTTAGAAATAAGCGCCGCCGCAACAGAGCTGTCTACACCACCAGACAATGCCAACAATACTTTGCCGTCACCAACGGTTTTGCGGATGTCTTCAATAGCAGATTTCGCATAGTTTGCCATTGTCCATGTGCCTGTAAAGCCACATACTTCGTATAAGAAATTGTGAAGCATTTCTTTGCCATGTTCAGTGTGCAACACTTCTGCATGGTATTGCATAGCATAGAGTTTACGTTCTTTATTTTGCATGGATGCTACAGGGCAATCCTTAGTATGTGCTACGATTTCAAAGCCTTCAGGAACTTTTGCTACATAGTCAACGTGGGACATCCAAACAACTTGGTCTTCTTCCAAGCCTTTGAACAATGGAGATGTAGTGTCCACTTTAGTAGGTGTTTTACCGAATTCACGGTTGTCCGCAGATTTAACTTCGCCACCCAATGTATGCGCCATAAATTGCATACCATAGCACATGCCAAGAACAGGAATACCAAGTTCAAAAATCTCTTTCTCAATTTTGGGGGAATTTTCTTCATACACGCTGTTAGGACCACCTGTGAAGATGATACCTTGCGGTTTCAATTCCTTAATTTTATCCAGCGCTTTGTTGTATGGATATACTTCGCAGTATACGTGATTTTCACGAACACGGCGCGCGATCAATTGGTTATATTGACCACCAAAGTCAACAACAATTACAAATTCCTTGTTTTCCATGCCTTCCTCCATATGCATCTATTTGTGAAAGTATATTCACTATTTTTTAATACCCTTACATTTCTGTACTGGCGGTGCGTTTTCTCGAGCAAAACGCTAAATTTCATTACATTTCATTATACCATACGAAGTATATGGACTCCATATATTCCGTATGAAATTTATGATTAATATTCTAATGTTCGGATTTTGGTTTTACTCTATACAAAACGCAATACAATGAGATGACCTATAAAAGGCTCTACCCTTTCAAGAGACTATTCTTTATCAGGCTCACGTTTAGACATTTTTACGGCACCTACAGGACAGATGGAGTAACAATCGCCACATCCGATACAACCTTTACCTATATTAAACCGAGTCTCCCCTTGGGTAATGCATTGAACAGGACAATCTACCGCACACGCACCGCACTTAACACAAGTATCATCTATATTAAACTTTAGATTTCCCATTCTACATCACCTCCTATGGGTTTAATAAAACTAACTTAGCATTCGCTCTAACATCAGCTAAAGCAATGTATTACCTGTAATACACTTTCGAGCAATGCCTCACTATAAAACCGACTGAAATACAAACCGACAAACGAAAATATATAGTTTTTTCAGATACTACCAGTTAAAAGTATTTATTTTTAACTGGTAGTATCTCAGATTTACACATATCGAACACAATCCAAATTAGAAAGATTTACTTTTAACTGGTAGTATCTCAGATTTACACATATCTAGCACAATCCAGATCAGAAAGATTTACTTTTAACTGGTAGTATCTCTAATTTGAGATATGATTACTGTTTTTTTAGTAATTTATTGTTATACGCAATAGCTGAATAGATTGCTTTAGCTACGCCATGATGGTTATTATCCGTCGTCACATAACGCGCTGCTTCTTTAATATTTGGCTTCCCATTGCCCATAGCTACGCTAGCACCTGCAAAACGCAGCATGGATAGGTCGTTTTCACTATCCCCTAAGGTCATGACTTCATCGGGACTAAATTTCCAGTGATTTGCCAGTGCTTCTACAGCGGTCCCCTTTGTGGTATGTGGTAGTACGAATTCGAGATTACCTTCACTAGAGAGCAGTACATCATAAAAGCGTTCACGACCTGTACCATCATGAGACATACCTTGATATTCATCACGCAAATCTTGTAAGATCCTTTGGCGCATAGGCTCATCGCCGTAAAAGATTTGCATCTTCTCAGGGCCTTCGTCTAAGGCTTCCATATGAGCTAGTAAATCAGGCACCATAGTTCGTGTTGCCAAGATAAATGGACGGATATTAGGTCTAAAGAAGAAATTAGACTGTTCTACTTCATATTCAGATAAGTTATCATTTGCTGCTTCATCACCTTCAGCTAAGGCATAGTGATCATGGGTTTCACCAGGTAGATGTTCCTCAGGTACACCAAGTTGAGGATGATTCATTAAGCTAGGTAGATGATTATCCATGAGTCCAACCGAACCTTTTGTATTAGGCGATTTACGCTCACTAGCACATGCGCTTAATCGTTCAGGCGTAATGCATCTGGACGGTGGATACATACCAAAGATTTTATCTTTCACATAAGCCTCTACATAAACACCATATGTTAAAAGTTTGCGCAACAAATAGAGTGCTTGTTCTTTATCAAAGGTTACATGGAACAAACTACGGTTTTCTTCCTTGTCCATTACATAGGCCCCATTGGTACACATGAAATAGCGTAAACATGGTAGTTTCTCGATAACATCATTCATCTCATTCCAAGCGCGACCAGAAGCGATGGCTACGCGAATGCCACTTTCACGAGCGTCACGAATAGCCTCAATAGCCTCATCAGGAATTGCTTTTGCATCATTAACCAAGGTTCCATCTACGTCGGATGCAATGAATCGGATGGGTTTATCACCGGTGAGACCTATATAATTTTTAATTTGTAAGGTTTCAGTTGAGGACATGATGTCTCCTTTAATACGGTATATAAATGGATAGATATTATTTTCAATCAGTAGTACAGTAATAGTTACAAATATATCTGTTAAAAGAATACACAGATAGTATGTAAGACATAGATAGTATATAAGGCATAGATAGGAAGTGAAATCATATGCGTATCATAATTGATCGAGATGCAGTTTGTGCAGGCGATGATATGAATCATCATCGGGAGGAATTTGTCGTTCCAGATGATATCACTATCGTTGGTTTATTTGAATTCCTTGAGTTTAAGTACATTCCAGTCATCGCGGGAAATAACGTGGTTTGGACGCTCTATTATCACGACCGTGAGTTAGGTGCCTATTTCACCAAGATTCAGAGCTTTATAAATGGAAAGATCTCATTATCATCCATCATTAATAGATCTGAAAAAGACCACAAATTCTACCTACACTATTACAGCCATCCTGATAGATATAGAAAACGCTTTATTTAGACGCATTAAATTCAGCTACGATTTCTTCTAATACCGTTGGATTTTCCACCAAACTTAATAATGTACGACCAATAATATTGGCTCCATCAAGGATTGTTTGTTCAATGGTTGGTTCTAGCATAGCGGCTGCGAATTCTTTAGAGTGGCATACTTTATCGTCCCCAGCAAGTCGTAATTTAGGGTGGAACGCCGCACATTGATAGCTCACATTACCGATGTCTGAACTGCCCCCAATATCCGCTGGGCCCGGTTTAAAATCTATGCCCATATCAGTCATTACGTCTTCAATCAGTAATGTACCTCTATGGTTTTGATTCATATCATCATAGGGATTGCCGTAAAATTCTACATCTACAGTAGTACCTGTACAAAGGGCTGCCCCTTCAAAAATTTTCTTAATCTGTTCAGATAGACCATTCAAATAGTCCCGTTCAGTATGACGTACGGTTACTTCTAACTCGCCAAACTCAGGGATAACATTAGATGCAGTACCACCGGCAATGATCCATGTGCCGATGCGCGTTTCAGGTCGCACTTGTTGGCGCATCATATCCATCGCGTGAATAGCAAGTTGTACGCCGTTTACCGCATTAATGCCGTTCCAAGGCTCCCCTGCTGCATGGGCTGGTTTACCATGATAGCGTGCACGGAAACAGTCTAGTGCCAAGAATTGTGAATTAGGTCGTGTTTCTTCACCATCGAGGTGAACCATGATAGCAAACTCATAGTCTTTAAACACGCCTGCATTGCACATGTCCACCTTGCAACCTGTAGCTTCTTCATCTGGTGTACCGATAATATCAATGTCCATATTGAAAGCAACGCCGTCTTGTTGCATTTTATGTAGCGTTAATGCGGCGAGTACACTCAGGGAACCGCTCGCACAGTGACCACATGCATGACCTACTTCAGGCAATGCATCATATTCACAGAGGATAGCCAAACGGCCTTTAGGATTATCTACTTTTACAGGAGATGCCTTAAACGCTGTTGGCAGATTACAAAATTCATAGGTTACATCCATACCATATTTTTCGAGAACAGCCCCAATCGTTTTTACGGTCTCAAATTCATGACTGGAGAGCTCAGGATTCTTAGCTAATGTATAGTTAATAGCAAACGCATCAGGTGCAAAGCTTTTACAAAGATCTGAAAAGGTATTCGTAAGGGACATAGTACCTCCATGTATATATCCAAATTATTGTAAAGAATTTTAGTACTCTACAATAAAGAATAGAAAACTCATTTACTCTTAATTATACAATGTTATTGCCTATTATTGTAAAATTCCGTACAATATAAACAGAATTTGATAAACCATGTATATGGATGTTTGAGGAGGTTTCTATGTTTAAGTTCAAAAAGTTGACAGCTATCGCCCTCGTAGCGGTAGCAGCAATGGGTTTATTGGCTGGTTGTGGTAATGACAAACCAAAAATGACACAACAAGAAGGTGTATTGCGTGTAGGTTCTGAAACTACATTCCCACCATTCGAATTTACTGAAGGCGACAAATACGTTGGTTTCGACGTTGATTTGTCCGAAGCAATTGCTAAAAAATTAGGTTTAAAAATGGAATTCAAATCCATGGGCTTCGATGCTTTGATTCCAGCAGTTCAATCTGGCGATATCGACATGATCGCAGCAGGCATCAATGCTACGCCTGAACGTGAAAAAGCATTGGACTTCTCCGATGTATACTTCGATCAAGGCGGTTTCATCACAGTTGTTCGTAAAGACAATACAACAATCCACAATATGGATGAATTAGCAGGTAAAACTGTAGGTGCTCAAATCGGCACAATCCCTGTTGAAATGGCTCAAAAAATCCCTGGTACAACAGTAAAACAAATCGATTCTAATGCTAATATCTTCATGGAATTGAAAGCTGGCACAATCGATGGTGCTATCATCGATAACGCAGTTGCTATGTACTACCTCAAACAAGGTGCTGACAAAGACCTTAAACTCGTAGGCGAACCTACTCAATCCCCAGGCACAGTTCTTGGCGTGAAGAAAGGCAACAAAGCTCTTCAAGAAGCTGTTAATAAAGCTCTTAAAGAACTTAAAGAAGACGGCACTTACCAAAAAATCTACGACAAATGGTTCGGCGATTACAACAAAAAATAATATCTATCTCTATGAACTAGGATAAATATGACCCCTCTGAAAGACTTCAGAGGGGTTTTCCTCTTTTGCGGTCTCTTACGTTCGTTATATAATAAATATGTATTCTATAGTAAATGTAATTAATATAAAGGAGGCCTTATGGCACAGTACTTTACGGAACGCCTAGAAAAGGTCTTCCACATGATTTTCACATCATATAATCAAGAGATGGCTCAAGAAGGCTTACGCCAATTAGAGCTTATCGTTAATAATCAGCAAAGCCCTGAGCAAACGAAGCATCAAGCCTTGCGCAACGATATGACCACCTCTCTGGAAAACGAAATTAACACGAAAGAGGACGCATTAAAAATAGCAAATGATCCAGAGTCTCGAGAGATAGCTGATGCATATGCTTTATTGGCTCGTATCTACGCAGGTCCACGCTTTACGTGGGAGGAATCTAACTTCCCTGAAAACAACATGCGTACCTATCAATGCTTGCACGATAGCATTCGCCGCTGTAGTCCTATCGGCACCTTACAAGCATTGCGTATCAATGGAACCATTACACCTACGGTTGAAAAGGATATGTTAATATCCTTTAATGATGCATTTCGTATCGTTTATGACTACGCTGAACAAGGCGATGCCTTTTGCCAATACATTATAGGTAATGTCTTTTTCTGGCGCGATGATGATCGCATTAGCTTAGCTCGGGATATGATTACACCACCACGCCTAAGCTGGGCAAAACGGATTCAACAAAGCTTACAAAAAGGTTCTATACAAGAACGTATTGGAGCCTTACAAGGCACAGTCTCAGACGAAACATTGCAAGAAAATGCTACTACATTCGCCAAAGAATGGTTTAACAAAGCCCTCAACAATGGACTTGCCATGTTCCAAGGCAATTTACGTAACATCTATATCGACGAAGGCGATTTTGATAATGCGCGCCGTGTGGCTTTAACTGCTGCTGAGCTAGGTAATCCAACTATGATGCTCTACACTGGCCTAGACTGTCATGAACATGGAAAATTTGAGGATGCTTTCACATGGTTCACGAAAGGTGCCTCCTTGGGCCAAGCTGAAAGCACCGCCGAATTAGCGGATTATTACTATCACTTTTATGATACGAAAGAGCTACGCCGCCTAATTCCGTATAATCCTGTAAAAGCAATCGGCCTCTACCGTCGCGCAGCTACTAAGCATTTTAGCGACGCCGGCTATGCTGCATTGCAAGCGGCCTTCGGTTATATTTTCCACATAGGCCACCTTCCTCTCGACTGGGGTCTCATTGCAGATTTAACACACATGGCAGCCACAAAAGAGCGTTTTATGTTCTCCTTGCCATACATTGGTTACATGCGAATCCATGGCTTAGGGGTAACGAAAAATATACGTTTCGGTGTACAATCTTTAACACGTGTACTCGATGAGGAAAAGCGTGCACTAGAAGAGGAAGATCGTGTTCTCTTCTATGATATTACACGAGCTTTAACGCGAGTTGCCTTAGGGTATGCCTATGAAAAAGGCTATATCACAGGCAAACCTGATTTAGATGCCGCTGTAGCCTATTACGAAGAGTCTCATCAATATATACTATCTCACAAGACAAATCTTGATGAAGAGCTGAAGGATATCCCTATCGATAATGAAGCAGAAGAGCGCTTGGCAGCCTTCGAAGAAATAGACGGCCATTGGCACTATAAAGAGGGCTTTACAGAGTCTACCTCAACAGTACGGCCTGGTCACACTGAATGGCCTCAAAATGCAGCACGTTTATCTGTAAACATGGATGACTTCTTATGGGACACTACCTTATATGATTGGCAAACCATCGAGCACGCCTTAGCATCACAAGACGAAATGAAACTTAGCTTTTACAATCATTTCCTATCCGTTCCAGACAAGCTACGCAACATTTTTAAGCTAGATGTAAAGCGCATGCTACGTGATACATACCAAGTCAGAATACATGGTTATGACCCTACAGAAGGTCAAGAGATGATCTATCGAGCACTATTCAAAAAAGAGAATACCATTCAGCTATTAAAAGACCTCTACGATACGCACCAATTACCTGCATTAGGAGATAACTGGTCCATCGAAACGAACGAGGAAAAACCAACTTGGCATTATGTACTCGATGTAGATCAACAAGCATTCCTACTTGAGGAATACGACGATGCAAACGCCATGATACAAACTGCACTACAAGGCTTAAAAGACAAAAAGTACGAACAAATTAATGTCCGCACCCATGACTTTATCGGCCCTTCCTATTTCATTTTCAGAGGTAATCACGCAAATCCATTTAGAGTACAACTCTATTTGAAAGAATCCATGCGCCACTCTATCGACAAGGATGGAAAACCTCAAGATACGCCAGGTAATACCTATCTCTTTGAACAACAGTTAGGTAACGAAGTGTCATTAAACTACTGGATTCAAAAAACGATTAATACCTTGGAAATCCCTGAGTTAGACAACTGGAAAAAACTCAGCGTTCCAAAGGCATTGCAATAGAATATAAGAAAAAGACCACCCGCAAGCTGGGTGGTCTTTTTTCTGGGGAATGAAATTGTTATTTGAATAAAGGCAAGATTGCGTTTGCTAAACCAGTAAGTGCAGCCAAAATTGCTTTAACGATAGTTGCTACCATTGCTCTTCCTCCTTCTCATATAAGCACAATAACTAAACTAACTATAAACATCTTAAACTAGGATATTAAGTTTAATATGAAATGAGTAAATTTTTACACATTAATTTTTCATGAGGAAAATAATAAAGTACTAATTATGATAGATAGTTTTATGAGAAAGATAGCATACAATGATTTCATAAATTTCTATAAATTTTTAATATTTTCTAAAGAAAAACCCTTCTCTAGTGCACATTAGTTTAAAACAAACTAAGCCTATTAGAGAAGGGTTTTCTATTGTATCTATAATTATAGAGTTTTTACAACGTCTGCGCAGCGATCGCAAAGTGTAGGGTGTTCGCTGTCTTGGCCTACTGTATCGCGGTGGATCCAGCAGCGTTCACATTTTTCACGTTCAGATGCAGCAACTACTGTAGCCACGCCTGTTTCTTCATCTTTAACAGCCTCTGCTGGAGCAGCGCCGTTTACGATATGAGCTTCGGATACGATAACGAGTTTAGCCAAACCTTCTTCACCAAGGGCGTTCAATGCGTCGAATGCAGCACCTTCAGCGTATACTGTAACAGATGCATCTAGAGGGTGACCGATTGTTTTGTCTTGACGAGCAAGTTCCAATGCTTTTTGTACGGATGTACGCAAGTCTAACAATTGGTTCCATTTATCAGCCAATGCTTGGTTGAAGTGTTCAGGATGACCTTGTGGCCAATCTTGAAGCATAACGGATTCAGGCATGCCTTCTTCTTTAGGCATGTACTTCCAAACTTCTTCTGCTGTGAAGGAAAGTACAGGAGATACCATAGCTACCAATGTTTTCAAGATTTCATACATTGCTGTTTGAGCAGAACGACGAGCTACGTTATTTTTGCTTTCAGCGTACATAGTATCTTTCATTACATCAAGGTAGATGGAGCTCAAGTCTACTGTGCAGAAGTTATGAATTGCATGGTACAACATGTGGAATTCATAGTTTTCGTATGCGTCAGTAACCTTTTGACGTACTTCTTCTAAGCGCAACAATGCCCATTTATCAAATTCGGACATATCTGCATAAGCCACTTTGTCAGTGTTTGGATTGAAGTCATCCAAATTCCCAAGCAAGAAGCGGAATGTGTTACGGATCTTACGGTATACTTCGGATAATTGTTTTACGATGTCTTTGGACAAACGTACGTCTGCTTGGTAATCCGCAGAGGATACCCACAAACGCATAACGTCAGCGCCATATACGTCGATGATGTCGCTAGGTGCTACTGTATTACCTACAGATTTAGACATTTTGCGACCTTCGCCGTCCACAACGAAGCCGTGAGTCAATACGGAGTTGTATGGTGCTTTACCAGTTGTTGCTACTGCAGTCAACAAGGAAGAGTTGAACCAACCGCGATGTTGGTCAGAACCTTCAAGGTACATAGCACATGGTACATCTAAGCCATTAACTTCAAGTACGCCAGACCAAGAGGAACCAGAGTCAAACCATACGTCCATGATATCTGTTTCTTTTTTGAACTCATCATGACCGCAATGAGGACATTTGAAACCTTCTGGTAACAATTCTTTTGCACTGTGAGCCCACCAAGCATCAGAGCCTTCTACGGCTACTTTTTCTTGTAATGCTTTGATCGTATCATCGTTGATGATGTGCTCGCCGCAGCTTTCACAATAGTAAATAGGAATTGGCACGCCCCAAATACGTTGACGGGAAATTACCCAGTCACCACGGTCGCGCACCATGTTGAAGATGCGGTCATGGCCCCATTTAGGAATCCATTGCACTTGGTTGTCGATTGCATCAAGCGCTTGTTGACGGTACCCATCTACAGAGGAGAACCATTGTTCTGTAGCGCGATAGATGACAGGATTTTTACAACGCCAGCAGTGAGCGTATTGGTGACGCAAACTAGATTTGTGAAGTAATGCATTGTTATGTGCCAAGATTTTGATTACAGGCACTTCTGCATCGTGGATTTCTACGCCAGCCAATGGGAATTCAGTATCGCCATAACGGTTGTCGTCTACTTGTTTAGTGTAGTTACCAGTTTCGTTAACAAGAGAAATGATAGGAAGATTAGTTTTACCTTCCTTGTTATAACGCATAACGATGTTAAAGTCGTCTTCGCCGTGTGCAGGCGCTGTATGTACGCAACCAGTACCTGCTTCAAGTGTTACATGGTCGCCACACAATACAGTGGATGTACGTTCTACGAATGGATGTTTAAATTCAGCTAATTCTAAATCTGCCCCAGAGAAGCGGTTTACGATTTCGTAGTCTTCGATACCAATATCTTTCATCGCCGCGTCAACAAGTTCAGTAGCCATCAAGTAGTATTCGTCGCCAGCTTTCACCCAGCCATATTCTAGATCAGGGTTAACGGAAATAGCTACGTTGGCAGGCATTGTCCAAGGAGTAGTTGTCCAAATAACAGCATATGCTTGTTTAGGATCTACGCCAGCTGGCAATGTTACCTTTTTCTCGGATACGTAAGGGAATTTTACGTAAATGGAGAAGGATTTTTTCTCAGCATATTCGATTTCTGCCTCTGCCAATGCAGTTTCGCAGTGCGTACACCAGTATACAGTTTTAAGACCTTTGTAGATATGTCCGCGTTTTGCCATTTCGCCAAAGATGCCGAGTTGTTTTACTTCGAACTCAGGACGCAATGTCAAGTACGGACGGTCCCATTCGCCTAATACACCAAAACGAATGAAGTCTTGTTTTTGTGTTTCTACGCACTCCAATGCATATTCCTTACATTTATTGCGCAAGTCCAATGGAGCCATTTCATGACGGTTAAGACCAGTGTTCTTAATAACCGCATGCTCGATTGGCAAGCCGTGCGTATCCCAACCAGGAATGTAGCGAGTATAATGACCAGTCATTGTTTTGTATTTCATGATGATGTCCTTCAACGTTTTGTTGAGGGCATGACCGATATGCAATTTACCGTTTGCATATGGAGGGCCATCATGCAAAATGAATGGCTTTGCATCTTTACGCAACTCCAAACGTTTTTGATAAATCTTGTTATCTTCCCAGAATTTTAAGATTTCTGGTTCGCGCTTAGGCAAATTGCCGCGCATTGGGAATTCTGTTTCAGGCAAATGTAACGTCTTACCGTAATCCATGCTGTGCTCCTTTTACATAAAAAAATCGCCCGCCCCCGAAGGGACGGACGTAATATCCGTGGTACCACCCTACTGACTCTCGTTACTTGTGAAAGCCACTTAAACATATAACGGTGTTCACCGGCGGCATTGCCGCTTGCTCCAAAGTGATCCGCAAATCTCTAGATTTCCAAACCTTTCAGCCCATGAGTTTGGTCTCTACTAAATCCGTCTGAGACGTGCCGTCTTTTTCAACGCAATATTCATATAATAGATAATTATAGGGCTCTCGAGGGTAGATTGTCAAATATTTCATTACCTAATTTTACAAAGATTTTAAAGTCTTAATAACTAAAACAGCCTCTTTCACCATGCAAGAAGCTGTTATTTGTATATATATTTTATTTTTTTACATCACACTTGTCGTTAACAATCGATCTACCAGGAACCACAGCACAAAGATTGCACATAGTAATCCTGCTGTAAGGCCTGTGGTAGGTGTAGCATCAATCAAACCAATTTCATGAGCCATTTGTTTTGTAAGAATAACATGCCCTGTTGGTAATCCAAAACGGTTTGTATGGCTTTCACCAGGAAGAGCCATTAACACTAACAATATAATTGTACCAATGACAGGAACTAGTCCCACAAAGACAAGTCCACCAGAGCGCCCTTGATCGTGCAAGCGTCGTACTGCAACAGCTACGCTAGGGATGACCATAACGACGGACATAAGTACAAGAATGACTAGCCCGAAGCCAACGCCAACCACACTAGAGAGCGGACTGATATAGCTCAAGAATGCACAGGTGAATAGAATAGCCACAAATAGCAATTGATACACCAAAAAGAAATTCCAATATTCGCTACGGCTAGCACGCCCTTCAAAGTCAGCGTATTTATAAACAAAACATTGTTTAAAGTTTTCAATCATGCCTAGACTATATTTATCTAACGAAATGGGTGCTTTACGAATACGTCCACAGTTTGGACAGTATCGTTCACTTTTTAACACCTCGTGTCCACAATAGGGACAAGGTCTCATACTAAACTCCTTCCATTCACAGCAGGAAACAGTGAAGCTCATAAAGTCCTGTTGTTCTTAACACATATAGTAACTTAGATATGTTGTAACGTAACCATATCTATATTTTTAAATTCATCTTGATTTCATTTTACTACAAAGTGTTATATTGTCTATAAAGGAGTTGTTAAACTTTTATAAAATAAAATAATAAGTATGCTATTTGATACAGGTTAATACTATATGTAGCCATTGGCATTAATGCCATACCATAATATATCACCGATAGTATCACCAAAGACTATGGATTGAAGAACAAAGATGGTAATGCCCATAACCCAGTCTTGTTTTCGAGATGGAGTTGCTTCAAGCCCTGTAGATTCACTTATATTCCTAGTAATAGGTATATAAGCAGTTCTTTCACCGTAACCATTCTCTCCTTCATCGCCTCGTTTCAATTCATAGTTCAAGAATATAAAGAAGCCTATAATGGGAATAAAGGAAATCAGTTGGGTCCAGCCGCTACGGCCAATATCATGCATACGTCGCGTTGTGATGGCGATATTGGGAATCACGAAAAATAAAGTGACTAACAACGTAATCGTATCAATAATAGACTCGAAGTTATAAAGGCCAATACCTTTACAAAGAATGGCTACAACCCCTAGTGTTCCTTGAACCATCATCATTCCAGCCATGAATCGCCAGTATTCACTACGGCTCGCACGACCTTTAAAATTGGCGTAGTTTTTGATGCCTAGCACGAAGGCATCGGTATAGTTTAAATCATATACATTTACAGATGCCATACTAGTCCTCCTCAAACTCTTCAAAACCCACGATTTTCCAACCGTTACCCACATTATATAAACGTACTAACATAGATGGTCTTTTATCTACAAAGTCCACTCTATATCCGATATAATCCACAATTACATCATCATCAATATCTTGAGATACATAGTCTAATTGTATAGATTCTACAGCAGAACGTTGTTCCTTCGCCTTAGCCTGTTGCCAAAGATCAAAGGTGCCATATCGTTCCATTTCACGACTACTCAATTCTCGATACGCACTATGATAATCCCCATTCGCAAGTGCTTGGTAATACTCTTTCACAACTAGATAACCTTCTGTTGTAGCAGAATCACTACGTAGTAAACGATTTGCTTTTTTGGTAAAAGCCCCCTGCCCCAAGTTCCCAAAGGCTGTTTCTTCTACCATATAATTATGCCCCATCATAGATGTCCCTACACTGCTAGTAACCCAACCTAAAACAAGGATAGCCACGATGAAGACACCCGAAATTGATTTCTTTTCCTTTATACTTGGTTCTGCAGATATCTGTTCATTAGTTACGTTTACTTCTTGTGTTGGAGCCGACCGCTTACATAATAGGTAGAGCAAAACCAACCATCCTAAAATAGGAACGAAGACAAGGATCATCAATGTTGGATCATTATTAGAATCACGCAACCGTCTTGCTACTAGCATAATAGTCGGCAATGTTAATAATACCGTCAATGCAGTCAATACGCCGCCCCCTAAGGATATAGCATATAGAAATCCATAAGGAATGAAGGTCGCAAGACCTGTTATGAATGTAACTAGACCGTATACAAAGGTCATAGCGCTTATGGTAAGCCAAAAATCGGCTGTCGTTGTTCGCCCTTTACCATTTGCATAGTTTTCTACTAGCTCACGATAGAGGATTTCATATACTCTCTGTTTCATAAAACTCCTACTATATTTAGATATTATACAAACTTAGCTATTACTATTATACTATGCTTTACCAAGGCTTACATTTCATTTTTTCTTCATCAATTTCACCTATACTAATAATATATTTTTTACAACTAAAATTCGTACAATTAAGTTTGTATAGGAGATAATACTTATGAACGCTAAATTGACTAAAGTAGTAGCTATGGCCAGCTTGGCAGCATTCTTAACAGTAGGCATTGGTGCTAATGTAGCGCAAGCTAAAGATTACCACTTCCAAATTGGTGAAAACCATCGCATGGTAAAGAACGATGATGGCACAGTAGACAGCAGTGCTCATCCATGGTTCAAAGCAGATCAAAAGAAACATAGAAAACACAAAATTTCTGAACGTGAAAAACATGACAAAAATGCCACTGCAAAACGCAGTGAACAACATCAACGTTCCGAATCTACAAACGGCTAATCATTCCCCTTTCATAACTGGTTATCCAGTCATATAACACATAACTAAACTAACTAACCTAAAAAGGACGCTATACACATGTATAACGTCCTTTTTAGTATGTATTGTATTATCTATTTTATTATGCGGTAGCTGTTATTATGCGTCAGCTTTTAGTACAGCTTGTTTCATAGATTGTACGTAGTCAAATAATGCTTGGTCTGCATGTTCACCATGTTCTGCCACGATTTTAACGATAGCAGAGCCTACGATAGCACCATCAGATACACGAGCCATTGCTTCCGCTTGTTCAGGTTCAGAAATACCAAAACCAACGGCTACAGGAATATCTGTATATTTGCGAATCGTCTCAACGATGGATTTAATATCTGTCTTGATTTCGCTACGCATGCCTGTAACACCGAGGGAAGACACGCAGTACACAAAACCTTCTGCGTCTTTTGCGATCATTTCGATGCGGTTTTCAGATGTGGGAGCGATCAAGGATACCACTTCAACGCCGTGTTTATTAGCTACACTCCCGAGTTCCCCTTTTTCTTCAAAGGGCATATCTGGCACGATAACACCAGAGATACCGACCTCTTCGCAGAGGGTAAAGAATTTTTCACGGCCGAATACATAGATAGGGTTTAAGTAGGTCATGAACACGAGTGGTACTGTCACTGCATCATCACCACTGCGCAAACGACGCACCATATCAAAGATATCGTGAATTTTTACGCCTGTAGATAATGCACGTGTACTCGCCTCTTGAATTACTGGGCCTTCCGCTGTTGGATCGGAGAATGGAATACCAATTTCTACCATGTCGGCGCCGGCTTTCACCATGACGCGAATATAACGTTCTGTATTCTCGATGCCATGATCACCAGCACTGATGAATGGGATGAATGCCTTACCCTTTGTGAAAGCGTCTTTAATTTTACTCATGAAGATCCACCCCTCTATATTTCGCCATAGCCGCTACGTCTTTGTCACCGCGACCAGATAAACAAATAATAATGATGTCATCCTTGCTCATAGTAGGAGCAATTTTACGTGCATGTGCCACCGCATGAGCACTTTCAATCGCAGGAATAATACCTTCCAAGCGAGATAAATATTCAAAGGCATCTACTGCTTCGTCATCTGTAACAGGCACATATTCAGCACGCCCGCTATCGTGCAAGTACGCATGTTCAGGACCGATGCCAGGGTAATCGAGACCTGCAGAGATAGAATATACTGGAGCAATTTGACCGTCTTCATCTTGGCAGAAGTAAGATTTCATACCGTGGAAAATACCAACAGACCCCTTCGCGATTGTTGCTGCATGTTCCTCTGTATCGATGCCGCGACCTGCTGCTTCACAACCGATGAGACGAACCCCTTCATCTGGAATGAAGTGATAGAACATGCCCATCGCATTGGAGCCACCGCCTACGCAAGCCATAACAGCTGTTGGCAATTTGCCTTCTGCTTCGAGGATTTGTTCACGCGCTTCACGACTGATAATAGATTGGAAATCACGAACGATCATAGGGAATGGATGAGCACCCATAACGGAGCCCAATACATAGTGCGTATCGGACATGCGGTTTGTCCATTCGCGCAACGCTTCGGAAACCGCATCTTTCAATGTACTAGTCCCTGTTGTTACTGGATGCACCTTAGCGCCTAGCAATTCCATACGATATACGTTAAGTGCCTGACGTTCACAGTCCTCTGCACCCATGTATACTTCGCATTCCATGCCCATCAATGCAGCGATAGTAGCCGTTGCCACGCCGTGTTGACCTGCGCCGGTTTCAGCAATAACGCGTGTTTTACCCATCCGTTTTGCCAATAACATTTGGCCAATTACGTTATTCAACTTGTGAGAACCAGTATGGTTTAAGTCCTCACGTTTTAAATAAATTTTGGCTCCCCCAAGGTCCTTTGTCATACGGTCCGCATAGTATAACAGGGATGGACGACCTGTATATTTTTTATGTAACTCCTCAAGTTCATGTACGAAATCAGGATCATCTTTGTACTTATTGTACGCCTCTTCCAATTCGATAACTGCATTCATCAATGTTTCTGGCATAAATTGACCCCCAAAGGAGCCAAAATAGCCATGTCTTTGTTCACTCATATAACTTACCTTTCTATATACCATTCCTGCTAGCACGCCATACTATGGCATTGCTATTGTTCTCACAATGTTAGTGAAAGCTTTTATCTTCTCATCGTCCTTCACGCCTTCTGTTTCAATGCCGCTACTGATATCGATGCCGTACGGTCGAACCGTACGAATGGCACGCGCCACATTGGTGCTATCGATACCACCAGCGAGCATAAACGGTCGTTCAAACTCATCTAAGCAAGACCAGTCGAATACTTCACCCATACCGCCCCGCTCGTCTTTGTGATATGCATCAAACAAGAGCATATCAGCACTGCTATCAATCCACGCCTCTGCATCTGCAGCACTGCGGATTTGAACAGCCTTCCAAACCTCTACATTAGTACGTTCTTTTAAGGATTGGATGAAAGCTTCATCTTCATCACCGTGCAATTGCACCGCATCAAGATTGGTTTCTGTAGCAATGCTAACGAGATTATCTAGCGTTTCATTGACAAAAACGCCGACAGTTTTAATCTCATCATTATTAGACTGTTCAGCACCATTGTTATATCTTTTAGTATATTGCTTATGTAGTTCTTCAACTAATGTTTTAGCTTGGTCTACAGTGACTTGTCGTTTACTTGGTGCAAATACAAGGCCCATATAGTCTGGTTTTGCCTCTACTACAGCAGGGATTGTTTCTACCTTTGAAATACCGCACATTTTAACCTTTGGTGTGTAGTAGGTTGGACCATAGAGATATGCTAGTTTCTCCACCTTGTTAGGAGAACGCATGAAGGTTTCCCCCATCAAAGCTACTCCGATATTGTTATCGCGCAAGACTTGGATGTCCTCTGGAGTTTCAAGACCGCTTTCAGATACGAAGATCACATCGTCTTGAACGAGATTGCGCAAGCGCACGCTGTTTTGTACATCTACTGTAAAGTCTTTCAAATTGCGGTTGTTAACGCCGATAATACGCGCACCGCAATCGATGGCCATTTGTACTTCGTGCTCATCATGAGCCTCTACCAAAGAGGACAATCCAAGCGAATCAGCTAGCTCACGGAACTTTGTTAATGTTGGCACATCGAGGCATGCACAGATTAATAAGATGGCACTAGCGCCCCAAACCTTCGCTTGGTAGATTTGGTATTCATCGATGATAAAGTCCTTGCGAAGCACGGGAATTTTTACGGTGCTTGCAATCTCTTGCAAATATTTTTTATCGCCTTTAAAGAAGTCTGGCTCCGTCAAAACCGAGATAGCCGCAGCACCAGCCACTTCATATTCCTTGGCGATGTCTAAATATGGGAAGTGCTCTGCTATGATGCCTTTTGATGGAGATGCCTTCTTTACTTCGCAAATAAAGTTGAAGTCTTGCTGACGAAGGGCTGCTTCAAAAGGAAATCCTGTATCAGATGGTAACGCTAAAGCCGCTGTTTTCACAGCCTCAGGAGACTCCACCTGTTTTTCTTGGGCTACCCGAATTTTGGTAGCCTCTATAATCTTATCTAAAATCAATGGTTACACCTCTTGGGTTGCTTTCACAAACTGTTCTAGTGTAGCAAGTGCCTTGCCAGAATCGATCATGTGTTTCGCCTCTTCGATGCCCTCTGCCAATGTAATGCCGTCTTTCGCAAGGTAAATCGCCATGCCCGCGTTAAGAACAACCGCAGTGCGTTTACCACCTTGTTCACCACCGAGAACGCGACGTGTAATCTCAGCATTCACCGTAGCATCACCACCTTCAAGCTCGGTTTTATCAGCATATTCGAAACCATATTCCTTAGGATCGAATTCGTAGTTTGTGAAGGTACCATTATTAATTTCGCATACGTACGTTTTGTTGGTAGCCGTAATCTCATCAAGGCCGTCAAAGCCGTGTACCACAGCACCGCGTTTAACGCCAAGATTAGCCAATACACGAGCCAATGGTTCTACTAAAGATTTATCGTAAACGCCCATCAACTCAACCGTAGCACCTGCTGGATTTGCCAAAGGTCCAAGGATGTTAAACACAGTACGAACGCCCAACGCCTTACGTACAGGGCCCGCATATTTCATGGCTTGGTGATATACAGGCGCAAACATGAAGCACATATTCGCTTTGTTCAACACCGCCTCATTTTGCTCGCCATTAAGCTCTAATTTAGCACCCAATGCTTCGATTAAGTCAGCAGCACCACATTTACTAGATACACTGCGGTTACCATGCTTTGCTACGGGAATACCTGCTGCGGAAATAATGAACCCAGACGTAGTGGAAATGTTGAACGTATTAGCCTCGTCGCCACCAGTACCTACAATTTCTACAACTGTACCTTCATGAGGTACGGAGCCAGCCTTCTCACGCATAACCTCAGCGAACGCCGTAACTTCATCTACAGTAGGGCCCTTTGCGGCAAGAGCACACAAGAAACCAGCCATAGGAACCTCGGCTACATCGCCGCTCATAATTTTGTTCATTGTATCTTTAGCAAGGTCGTAGGATAAATCTTGACCGTGCGTTACTGCATATAATGCGTCTTTAATCATTTTAAATCTCCTTACTTGTTGTTCATTTTACTTCGGTTCAACGATAATAGGGCATATACCGGCGTTAATGCTACATGTGATTCACGTGGACCTATGCCCTCCACTGGCCGGGTCTGACTGTGGCCTGCGGCCTTCGCAGGGCCAAAGTCGGGCCTAGAACCCCGTGAACTCACATAAACACTATGACATTTAATCTTTTATATGCCCTACTCACCGTCCCAATCGCAATAAAATGAACAACAATTCAATATCTCTCAAATGATCCTGCGCATTATATAAAGTAACGCACAGGTCATTTCTTTATAGAGTGGTGGGAATGGTGGTGCTTTGCACCACCTTTTCCTATATTAGGGGTTCTGATTCGCATATTTCTTTAGAAAATATACCTACAGTTCACGATGTGTATTGTAGAGGGGCTATTATTAGGAACTGCCAATGTTGAGTTGGCAGAAAATAAGGTCTTAAGGAACGACTTGGCGGCCCCACGTAGTGGGGTGGGTGGCCATCGGAGTTCCGAGAGACCTTATTTCTGCCTTACCGTACTAGTAACTAAAAATAGCCCCTCGAATACGAAACAGTGGTTATTTTTCTAAGAAATTACGAATCATTTGTTCCCCGTCCGGTGTCATGATGGATTCCGGATGGAATTGCACTCCATATATCGGGTAGTCTTTGTGTTCCACGCTCATTACTTCGCCGTCGTCGGTAATGGATGTGACAATGAGTTCGCTTGGCATGGTTTCGTCGATAATCGCCAAGGAGTGGTATCGAGCGACTTCGAATTGTTCAGGCAATCCCTTAAGGATTTTGGATCTGTGTACTTGTTTGGCTACGCTTTGTTTGCCGTGCATTACTTGTTTAGCGTAGGAAACGGTGCCGCCGAATACTTCGCCAATGGCTTGGTGCCCGAGGCATACACCGAGGATTGGGAATTCGCCTTTGCATTCGCGCAAGAGGTCTTCGTATACACCCGCATCAGCTGGTCTGCCAGGTCCTGGTGAAAGTATCACATAGTCTGGTTTCAAAGTGCGGATTTCTTCAACTGTTAGTTCATCGCTACGGATGACTTTTATATCTGGATCGATAGAGCCTACTAATTGGTATAAATTAAAGGAGAAGCTATCGTAATTATCTATAAGGAGTACCATTATTCTACCTCCTGTGCATTTGTAATTGCGGAAATCATGGATTGACCTTTTATCAAGGTCTCGTTGTATTCACTTTCAGGAACACTATCTCGAACGATACCTGCACCAGCGCGAACATAGACCTTGCCGCCTTTATTCATGGCCATGCGAATGCCGATACATACGTCCATGTTACCAGAGAAATCGATGTAACCTACGGCGCCACCGTATACGCCGCGTGGGCTTTTTTCAAGTTCGTGTAAAATTTCGATAGCACGAATCTTAGGAGCACCAGACAAGGTGCCTGCTGGCAGTGTAGCACCGATAGCATCGAGTGCATCTTTGCCGTCTTGAATCTCGCCGCTTACAGTAGATGTAATGTGAATGACATGGGAGAAACGTTGCAACATATGTAATGCCTCTACTTTTACAGAACCGAATTTAGAAATTTTACCTAAGTCGTTACGCCCAAGGTCAACAAGCATGTTATGTTCAGCCAACTCTTTTTCATCGTTGATGAGTTTTTCTTCAATAGCGAGGTCCTCTGCTTCGTTTTTACCACGGCGCATAGTGCCTGCAATTGGGAAGGTGTACATTTTACCATCTGTCATTTTCACCAAGGTTTCTGGAGAAGCACCTGTGAGCTCTACATCGCCACCAGATAGGTAGAACATATACGGTGATGGATTTAAGGTACGTAACACTCGGTATGCATTTAACAAGCTCCCCTCAAACTCGGCTTCGCGGCGGTTAGATACAACACATTGGAAGATATCCCCTTCCTTGATGTAGTGCTGCGTTTTTTTAACAACTGCTTCAAACTCGTTCTTTGTAAATTCTGAAGTAAATTCTGTTTTAAGGATGCATTTTGGAATGTTAGCCTCTTTACCGTTCACTACGAGGTCAGCAAGAGTTTTCAATTCAAGCTCAGCCTTGTTGTAGTTGCGTTCCAAATCATTTGTGCTGATGTTAGCGATTAAATAGATTTTATTTTTGTAATGGTCGAATGCAATAACCTTATCAAAGAGCATAAGGTCTACATCGTTGACCATCGCAGAATCATCATCTGGCGTTGGGAAGTCCAATGTTGGCTCGATATAACGAATATACTCACAAGCGAAGTACCCTACAAAGCCACCTGTAAAAGTTGGCAGTTCCTCGAGACGTGGGCTCTTGTATTGACTCAAAATATTGCGAATCTCTGCGGCAGGATCAGAACACTCAAAGGTACGTGTTGTACCGTCTTTGATGGTCATTTTATGGTTTTTGCAGAATAGCTCAATCTTAGGATCATAGCCCAAGAAGGAGTAACGGCCCCAATGATTACTATTATCCGCACTTTCAAGCAAGTACGTATGACTGCTCACTTGTTTTAACGCTTTCAACACACTAATCGGTGTGCGTACGTCGGATAAAATTTCCATATATACAGGCACGATATCGTAGCCCGGTGCGATAGCTTTCACACGGTCAAGACAAGGGAAAATCATGAGAACCTCCATCTGGCATTTGCCAATAAAAAAACTCGCCCATGACAATATAACGTCAAGGACGAGTTTATAGTTCTATTCTTATACAATTATTAGAAAATATTTGTATTGTGCTATAAATCGCGGTACCACCTTGTTTGAATGCAGTGCATTCCCCTTTCGCAGGATACTAACATATCCCTCACAATTAACGCTCGTGTGACGTCGCACCATACTAGGAATGAAAGTTCATTCTTTTCCATGCGCCCTCGGTGGTCCATTTAATAAGCTGCGTACTACGGGTTCTCAGCTAATCCCGCTCTCTGTGAGTGCATATCCTATTTTTATCTCCACCTCATCGGTTTCTAACAGGCGAGTATAAAATTATAATCTGATTATAATGTTTCTATAGAATGAAAGTCAAGAAAAATCTCAACTTTCACCTTATCCTTACATTTGTTCATCACCTAATACCCATATATAATCCAATTACTGATTTCCCTAGACCCCTCCAAATTCAGAATATTTATATTGTGTTCCTCTAAACACTAATAGTATACTGAAACTACATATGTTATCAGCTTCTACTGATTATTATGCGGAGGAGAGAGTATGAGTTTTTATTTCACTGATCAAATACAGCAGTCTTTCAATAAAATATTCCTCCAGTGTAATAAAGATATAGCTTGGGCGGGCAAAGCTGAGCTTGATGCCCTTGTGAAACTTGACGAGGAAGGCCAAAAGATTCCAGGTATTGGCGATGTGTATGCTATTTTGGCACGCGTCTATTCTGGCCCTCAGTTCACCTGGATTGAAGCAGGTTTCCCCGAGGATGATACTAAGGCGTATAGTTATTTACATACGGCTATTCGCAAAGGCAGTGCCATCGCTATTTTACAGGCTATGCGTACCTCTGGTGCCCTTACACCTACTATTGAAAAAGAGTTGCCTATGACGAAGGACCAAGCATTCCAGCGCGTCTATGAGGGCGCCCAAAAAGGTTGTTCCTACTGTGCCTACGCCATTGCCAATGTATTCCAATGGGGCGATTACCGCCTCTTGCCATCTGCACGAAAGATAGTTAATGAAGGTGAACCATCTGGTGTTGTCCATTTTTTTAAATCTTTATTTGTACAAGTAGATCAACGTAGATTGGCAAATAAAGTAACGGCCATTGCGCAGCAATGGTTACATAAATCTGCAGCGGCAGGTCTTGTCATTGCGTACCGCAACTTGCGCCTTACCTATGCCGAGCAAAATAATAAGGCAATGGAAGAACAAGTTATTTTTGAAGGGGCTGCAGCAGGTTTGCCACTCATGATGTATTTAGCAGGCGATATTTGTAAGTCTCGCGGGGAGCATGAACGAGCACTCGAATATTTTGAGCGTGGCGTAACCATGAATAATGGCATGTGTTTGCGTGAAGCTGCCGAGTACTATGCAAAACCATGTGAGTCTAACAAAAGAATCCCTCAGGATATTCAAAAGGCCCTCAAATACTACGAGCGTGCTGCTATAAGCCCAGATTATTTAGACTTTAACGACCACGCTTATGTTACAATGCAAGCCATCATTCTTCGCACATTAAATATCGATGGTCAGTCTCAAGACTGGTCTCGCATCGCTCACTTATTACAACAACCAGCTATTTACACTCTCGATGGTATTTGGCCATATCTCGCTTATGTATTTACTTTCAAAAAAGGTAATACCCCTGCCATAAGAACCGCCATAGAGTGCGTTAATCAGGCTAGCAAATGTTTCGATAGATACGGTAGTTATGACTATGCGGACCATCTATGGCAACTGGCCGCCGGCTATTGCTACGAAATTGGTGCCATTACAAAAGAACCTGATTTAGACCAAGCCGTTACGTTTTACGAGCATGCTCGTGAAAGCATCAAACGTCTCAACACAAGAAATGATAATTGGTTAGGCACTGGTGAGTCGTTAACAATTCCTGACGAAGCATCTGAGCGATTAGAGGCCTTTGAACTCGTTGATGGACATTATCAGTACAAAGAAGGAATAACGCAATCTTCTACAACATGTAATCCTATGCCCCCTGCTTGGCCGCAAAACTCCGTTGACGTATTAGAAATCTTTGAGGACTCTACTACTGGTTGGCGCACCAATAAATACGACTGGAATTTCATTCAACGAGAATGGGATACACAAAAATATCTCAGCTTTATCATCTACGATAATCGCCAATCCATAGAAAACGTAATTTACGATGTGTACAGTATCGTTATGTTCCACAATGAAGATACAAACTCTTGTACTATCTATCTATACGGCTACATTGAGGATACTAGCAGACAGGATGAAAACGTGGATCCTACGGTATATGAAATAAGATACTTTAAAGAAATGTCCATTCCTGAAGGTTTCGGTTTAATTAAAGACTTCTATGATCATGCCACATTGCCTGTGATTGATGAAAGCTGGGAGAGACAGTACAAAAATACTACGCCTCCACGGGAATATGTATTAACTTGCGACAATGATATCTTCTACCTAAATCAATATGAATTTTCAAATCAAATGATTAAGGATGCCTTAGAAGGCGTAGCCAATGGCAAGTATGATATCATGGCGGTTCGCCCTTCTAGCCTCGACGATCAAGGTATTAGCTACTTCATCGACCGTGGAAAAGGTAAAAACTTACACATTTCCCTCTATATCACTATAGAAAACGACGGAGAAGAAGGTATCGTATATGGCTTTGAACGGGATTCTAGCAACTTAACCTCCATTAACTACTGGATCCAGGAATCTATGACAAGCAATACGCTTCCAGATTTAAGTGACTGGGATGAAATCAAAAAGAAATAAGAGTATTATTTTATTAAGAACGTACTAAGACTAAGAAAGGAGGGATACTTTGGAAACGTGGAAACGAACGGTGTACATCAGTTTAGTCTGTGTATTCTGTACAGCCTTTGGTGTAAGCCAGTTAGCTCCAATTCTGCCTTTATACTTTCATGATTTAGGCGTACAAACTCCAGAAGCTATGTCCTTATGGTCTGGCTTAGCCACAGGTGCAACCTATATAATCGTTTGCTTAGCAGCACCATTTTGGGGGCGTGTTGCCGACAAAAAAGGTCGTAAAATTACATTAATACGATCTAGCTTTGGCATGGCATTATGCAATATATTAATTGCTTTTCAAACTACACCCGAAGGGGTTGTTTTAATCCGGCTCATCCAAGGTCTAGTAAGTGGCTTTTACTCGGCATCAATTACATTAATAGCTTCAGAATCACCTATTGAGCGGACAGGTTGGGCCTTAGGATTATTAGCATCTGCTAATCTTGCTGGTTCACTAATAGGACCTTTATTGGGCGGATATATTGCAGATACAGTAGGCATTCGCAATGACTTCATCATCGTCGGTACGCTCATGGGTTTAGCTGGTGTGCTGGCTACTATATTCATCCATGAAAATTATGTACCACAACCGAATCCTGAAAAACTTTCCATCCGTAAGTTGAAAGAGCAAATACCGGAATTTAATAGTATTGTCGCATTATGTGTAGCGTCCTTTATCTATGCAATATGCATCATGTCCTTACAACCTGTTATCTCTGTATATATTAAGGGAATCGTTCCTAGTGATACAGAAAATCTAGCATTTATTGCAGGCGCTGTATTCTCCGCTATGGGTATTGCTCAACTTATGAGTAGTTCTCCACTAGGTAAATTAGTCGACAAGATCGGGCCACGGAAAGTATTAGTAGTATCTCTTATTTATGTAGGGATTCTAAATATCCCTCAAGCCTATGTTTCTGATGTATATCAACTGGCAATCATCAGGTTCCTACAAGGTTTTGGTTTAGGTGGCATGTTGCCAGCCTTAAACACTTACCTCTCTTCAAAAACGCCTCGAGAATTTACAGGCCAAGTATTTTCCTATAATCAGTCTTGTTTGTTTTTTGGTTATTTCTTAGGATCTGTTGGTGGTGCTAGCCTTATGGCATGGCTAGGCTTTACTACCCTATTCTGGGTTAGTGGTGGCTTATTTATTATTTCCGCTCTCTGGATTGGCTTCAAACTAAAATAATAGAAATTTACAATATAAATAGAATCCCATAACTCTACAATATAAAGAGAACCCCATCATGATATTAATCATGATGGGGTTCTTTTCTTGTGAACTTTAAATTTAAGGTCGTTGAGCAGATGTGCTTTATAGCATTACAACTGCACAACTACTTTCATCTAATTATAATTATAATAACAATAGCATAATCACTACTGTAGCAATAATACATGGTACAGCATTGCGTTTCGCCATTTCCATAGGGTTAATACCTGCAAGGCCAGCAATGATGATACCTGCACCTGCTACTGGACTCATACTACGGCCGATGCCAGCACCCAATTGGGCCATGGAGCCGAGTTGCATAATGCCATAGCCAAAGTCTGCCGCATGAGGTGTTACAGCACCGTTAAACGCAAGGGCTGCTGCATTACCAGAACCAGAGATAACAGCTAATAAGAATGGACCAAAGGCTGCACCAATTTGAGCGATTTGTTGAGAGTTCTTCATACCATCAATGAGTGCATTTGTAAGCCCAATGTACTGCATACCCGCAGTAAAGGCTGCCGCCGCAGCCATAAGACCGACTACATCACACATGCCATCGCCAGTACCGCGGAAGAATTTCTTAACTGCTTCCGTTACATTAGGACGTACGGCAATAATACCAATAGCTGTACCAATGAGCATAGATACAGGAACAGAAATTTCAGGAATCACTGCTACTTGTTTACTACCGAGTACGAGTAATACAAGCGGAATAATTGGGATGATAGCATATAAATAATTTACTTTAAATTCTTTGCCTTCTTCCGCGTTAGCATCTTTTAATACATATCCTGTATTTTCCTTTTTAACAATAGCTACGATATTGAGCAAAATAGCTGCTACGACAATGCCAATAATGGCTTGCATAGAGAAGCTAGCGATAACGGTCATTACGTCTTCACCAGCGAGTTGTGCTACTTGAGGGTTAAACATAAGACCAGGGCTCAATGCACTACCCCAAGTGCCTAAGAAAATAGCAGAGCCTGCCATCGCTGGATGCACACCGGAGCGAATAAGTGCAGGAATTAATAGAGCACCTACTGCCGCTGCACAGCCTGCCGCTGTAGGCAACGCAATATTGATCAAGAACGTAATAATAACAGCACCAGGGATGATGATTTTAGTCATCTTTTTAAGGCCTGCAGAGATGAAATATACCATGTGCTCTGTACATTTTGTATACTCCATAACATAACTAAAACCAAGCACTGTACAAATAGTTGGTACAAGACCTGGATTTGTAAGTTCTTTTACAAAGGCTGTCGTACCAGCACTAAGCTGTCCACCAATAAAACACATTAATAAGCCCGATAATAACAACACAAGCCGTGTTTCAAACTGCTTAATAATGGCAATAAACGTTGCCACTACGATAACAATACCAGCAATAACCATAATCTCTCCAATCCATGTATTCCCTATCAATAGCAAGTATTCTCTGCCATTCTATTACGGAATACACCCTTCTAACCACGTAAAACATGATATCTTAGCTAGTTAACACAGATCTAACTAAATTATATCTACATCAAATATTCCACAGTACTCAACCTAGTTAAGTTTAGTACTTTCTAAGCTAAGCTTTCTTAGCACCGTGTCTAATATCTTAGCTCCCGTAACGATGTCATCCATATCTGCAAATTCAGCCGGATTATGACTGATACCTTCACGGCATGGGATAAAAATCATTCCTGTAGGAACTACATCAGCCCAATGCATGGCATCATGACCAGCGCCACTAGGCATAGTCATATAGTCTACGCCTACAGACTGAACAGCCTCTTCAATTTCGCGAATCATAGCCGGATTCATCACTACAGGATGATCTTGTGCAATAGGCTCAATCGTATAGGATAAGCCTCGTTTCTCTGCAATAACATCAATAAATTCTTTAATGAGGGTAACTACAGAATCTCGGGCCACCTTAGAAATACTACGAATATCTACGCCCAGTTTAACTGCCCCAGGAATAACGTTCATCGCTCCTGGCACAACCTCTACTACACCGACTGTACCCACTACTGGAGGCTCTTCTTGCATGGATGCAATCTCCTCAATGCCGAGGATAATTTTTGAAGCCCCACATAACGCATCATGACGCAAGTTCATTGGTGTGGCCCCACTATGGTCCGCATTGCCACGGATGGTTACATAGAACCGCTCCGGTGCGGCAATACCAGTTACAACGCCGATGGGTTTTGATTCGTGCTCTAGCACCTTCCCCTGTTCGATATGTATTTCAGTGAAAGACTTTACAGGTCGTTCATATTCCATATGCTCAATAGCATCGGGATTTAAATTACGACCTTTCAAGGCATCATACAAGGACATACCTTGTTTATCTACTAAGCGTTGTAAATCTTGTAATGTCAATTCACCACGCATAGCTTTACTGCCCAATGTAGCCGCTCCAAAACGGCTAGACTCTTCACACATAAAGTCTACTACTGCAATGGTATGGTCATGTTCAAAACCATCATCAGTCATACTGCGAACCGCTTCGATAGCAGATAATACACCTACAACACCATCATAATTGCCCCCATTAGGTACGCTGTCCGTATGAGAACCAACCATGACAACCGGTAAATCAGGATTCTTACCTACCTTATAGCCTAGCACATTTCCAAAATCGTCTATCTCTACAGTTAGACCCGCATCAGTCATACAATCAATAATATATTGGCGCCCCTTCCAGTCTGCATCGGTGAAAGCTAGACGATTTATACCTTCACCAGGTGCACTCAACTGTGCCATAGCATCAAAGTCCTTAGCTAAACGCTCTCGTTGGATCATATAACACCTCACAATCTAATCCCCATATTACATCTAACTTATAGCCCACTATACATATTTCTATGCATCCATCTATATAGTTATGCATCTATATAGTTATGCATCTATATAGTTATGCATCTATAGTTTGGATATATACATCGCAATATCTCAATCAATATGTCCTATTTTAAATAGTGCGTAGCAATTGTACCTAATGCAACAATGCCGTTTAACATATCTTCTTCATCGATATCGAATAATGGATTGTGATGAGGTGCTTTAATAGCTGAGCCCAATACCATATAGGTTGCTCGACCACCACGATCAATAACACGATTTAAGAAATACGCACAGTCTTCACTACCGCCGCCGCTATAATCGAATGGAACTTCTTTAAAGATACCTAATGGTTCAATGATAGATTGTACTTCGCGAGCTAAATCATCGCTAATACGTCCTGCAGGAGTTTCACCTTGTTTTGTAATTTCAAAGGTACAATCATGCATTTCTGCAGCACCTTTAATAATGGTCTTAGTACGTTCAATCATATAATCATTGATCTCTGTAGTAGCACCACGAGTTTCTAATTTAAGTGTTGCTACATCAGGAGTAACATTGCGACCTGTACCACTTTCAAAAACGCCTACATTCATGCGAGATGCACCCCCACTATGGCGAGCAATGGCTTGTAAGTTAATAACAGCTGTACAGCCTGCAAGCATGGCATTTTGAGCCTTTTCTGGAGAACCACCTGCATGGGAAGAATATCCATGGAATACAGCATCAAGTTTTGTAGTTGCTAAAAAGCCATGATCACTACAAGCAAAGCAATTAGATAACTGTTCATTGAATCCGATATGCATGCCGAACATCAAGTCAACGTCATCTACTACGCCAGCCTCTACCATCGCTTTAGCACCACGTACGCCTTCCTCTGCTGGTTGGAAGATAAGTTTAATAGTACCCTTCAAGCCTTCCTTATGTGTAGCAATATATTCAGCAAGGCCAAGGCCCATTGTCATATGTGTATCATGACCACAAGCATGCATAGCCTTCTCATGGCGGGAACGGAAACCATTCTTAGCAGGAATATGGTTAGATGCTTTAGATTCGATTACATCATTGGAATCCATATCTGCACGGAACGCTACTACAGGACCATCATCACTAAACTTCATAGTTGCCACAATAGCTGTTTTACCATAGCCCATCTTCTCTACTAGTTCAGGATCAGCACCTTCATCCATAGCACGAGCCATGGCTGCTTTCATAACATCCTCGCTCGGCAAACCCATACGAGAATCTAAATCAAGCACTTCTGCACCGAGTGCCACATCATAACCTAAGGCAATTAGCTTTTCAGCTACTTTAGCGGCAGAACGATATTCGAGCCAAGCTGGCTCTGGATACATATGAAAATCACGACGTAAAGCAATAAAATCATCGCGGCGTTGTTGTACGAAATCTTTTACAGACATAGGAACCTCCTAAAAATTAATTAGTACTTATATATTAACTATATGAATAGATAAGTAAATAGTCAACCAAATAGGTCATGTATACAATATAAAGAGACTAGCTATGATATAATAATAGTAACAAAGGAGGTGCCTATGACATTAAATGTTAATAAAGAAAAACTCACCATTTTAGATGTACAATTTGATAATTATGAGGACTTTGATGCAGTTTGGTATGCCGTAGGTTCATCTATGATTGAAGACTTCACTCCTACAACTGAATCAGTTCTAGAATTAAAAAATTATGTTACAAACAGAAGGAAGGAACTACAAATTGGCTAAGAACCAATACAAAAGAAAGTATAATTAAGAACTTAGCTAAAATCTTAGATTGCCTAAATTTCTTTCATCCATTTAGGGAAGGTAATGGTCGCACACAACGTGAAGTTATTCGAGTATTAGCATTATCAAAGGGGTATAAAGCTCAAATTCGTGTTTCTGAAGATGATACTGTATATAATACCTATATGGACGGAACCGTACATGGCGACTTACAGAAACTAGAACTATTATTTGAAAAAATATTAGAAAAAATATAATATTTGATTACAAAAAACACATATACCTCATGGTATATGTGTTTTCGTTTGTTTATTTCATTTCTACTTTATTCAGTTTTTCTAGTACTTCTCGTTTAATTTGACGGTGTCGATCCCAGGCGATAATGAATACGGTTGCAATGATGCAAATCATGCCAAAAATACCGACCAGCGTAAAATGATTCCCTAGCAATACCCATCCAAAGATTGCTGCTGAGATTGGTTCTAATGATGAAAGTATAGAGCCTTGTATAGCACCAATGAGTCTAACCCCTTCCATATAAGCATTAAAGGATACGACTGTACCAAGTATGATGATGGCGAATAATCCTAACCAGGTCATGCCATCCCAGAGGGCTTCCGATTCTACTTGTTGAAACATAGCTAAAGATAAAATACCACAGATAAACATGGCAAAGCCCACAATGGATGTGGTGCCATATTTCTTTAATAGCTCAATAGGTTGCAATGTATATACACAGATACTAGCTGCCGATACAAGCCCCCAGAATAAAGCAAGCACATTAAAGTTAGAAACATCTAGCCCTTCTTGCATGACGATACAGAGTGTTCCTACCAAGGCTAATACAATACAGAAAAACTCTGGTACAGATGGCTTTTTAAAGTATCTCAAAAACAAATAGATAATGATCAGCGTAGGCGCAACATATTGAAGGACCGTAGCAATACCGACGCCTGAAATGGCAATGGCCTTGAAATATGAGTACTGAGATAAAGCAATACCTAAAATACCAAATACTAATAATTTCCCTATATCCTTAGGTTCTGTAAAAATAGAGAAAATACGCTTACCATCCCTTATATAAGCAAGTCCTATCGTCAATATACCTGCTATGAGCAAACGCGCTTCTAGTAGCCACTCCACATTGATATGCTTTGCATTTTCAAGGAATTGTACAGATGTGCCTGAAAGCCCCCAAAACAGGGCTCCTAAAATGGCAAGGGCCATACCTTTCCATTGTTTTTCCTCCATACAACCTCCTATAACAACTACTTTCACATTATGTACAATCATAACAAAGAGGCCTCTAAACCGCAATATCCAGCAAAGAGACCTCAAACTATGTACGTTTTTCTAGAGCAATTATAATAACAGTAGCGATGATCATGGCCATGCCAATTATCCCTAATGCACTAAATTGGTTGTCTAACAAAGCCCATCCAAAGAAAGCTGCCGAAATCGGTTCAATAGATGACAGGATGGATCCTGGCACTGCACCTATTCTCTTAACACCTTCTAAATAAGCATTAAAGGATACAATTGTTCCCAAAAAGACAACATTGAAACAGCCAATAACAGTCCATACATCCCACATAGCATACGAATTTGGCTGATGAAATAAAATAGCAGCCACAATACCACTGAGAAGCATACCAAATCCTACGATCGGCAAGGTTCCATATTTATATAGCAAATCTACAGGAGAAACACTATATACAGCGACGCCTACAGCAGATAAGAGGCCCCACACGAGCACTGCCAATGGGAATCGCTCCATAGAAAAGCCATCATTCCCCATCAAACAAATCGTACCTACCAAGGCCAGTATAACGGAAATAATTTCCCCTTTAGAGGGCCTTTTACCATAACGGGCAAGCATATAAATAATAATCATTGATGGCGCCAAGTATTGAAGCACCGTCGCAATACCGGCCCCTGCCAAAGCAATGGATTTAAAGTATGTATATTGGCACAAGGCCATACCAAATACGCCAAAAACGATAAGTCCTAACGTATCTTTCAAACTACGAAAGACATGGAAGATAGAATTACCATATTTAAACCATGCATAGATAACAGTCAATAATCCCGCTGTAATTAATCGCATGGTGACTAGCCATTCCAAGTTCATATCTCTAAAGTTACTTAAGAACTGTACTGAAGCACCTGATACGCCCCACAAAACAGCGCCTAATAGGGTTAGTAAGACACCTATAATTTCATATCGCTTCATAGGATTAGTCGCCTAAGAGATCTACATGTACTTTTACAACAACCTTGCGAATTTTAATAGGCTTATCATTAACAGCTAATAGTGGTCTATGGATATCAGATGGGAAGAATACTGTATAATACCCTTCTGGACAGTGGATGTGTCCTTCATCAACAGCTTCGTTTGGGTAGAAATAGCAATCACGATCTGGATAAGACTCCACAGGCTTTACGAGGCCTTTATCTACGAAAAAGCCCATATTTTCTTCCCCATCTACCATGAATTGAATATCTACATAGTTGCGATG
The DNA here is from genome assembly GCA_900556785.1 of uncultured Veillonella sp. Classification (GTDB taxonomy): domain Bacteria; phylum Bacillota; class Negativicutes; order Veillonellales; family Veillonellaceae; genus Veillonella. The sequence continues at coordinate 780 of USQK01000005.1, read as the reverse complement.
AGATTCAGGTTTTGTAATTTCAAACAATTTTGTTTCTACATCGTCTACATTGGCGTACATCATGTCCCCTTCAATGGCATGACGGCCACCTGGCAATGCTTTCAAATCTGTATTTTTTAAGAAATCTAAAGCTCGTACGATGGCTTTAGGATAGCCCATTTTTGTATAATCTGCAGTAATGCTAGAGAAAAACATATACGATCCTTTCCCGATATATGGAAATAACACCCGATACATAAGCAATTATATTATCTTAATGTTAGCACATATATACATAAAGGACTAGCAATTCTATGATTTCCACTGCATCTATACATACCAATGATTAGGTCCCTATATTCTCCGTTATCGATTAAGCCAATCCTAATCTATTTCATATATAGTAAAAGCCCTCCATACGCTACATATATGGAGGGCTCGTGTAAAATACTATTCAAATTTATGACTTACGTCAATTGTTATGCTATTAAGTTGTTACGATATGCAATTATCTATTCAGTTGTAGTGATTCTAACTGTATTTGATACAGTACGTGGACATGTTCTTAACTTTATTCTTGAGTCTTACGAGCAGCGATAATTTCTTCCGCTTGCTTATGTGGAACCTCTTCATAAGTATAGAACTGACGGTTAAATACGCCTTGTCCTTGAGTGATAGAGCGCAATGCAGTTACATAGTCGGCCATTTCAGCCAATGGTACTTGTGCTTTAACAACAGAAATACCTGTTCTTTCACTTTGTTCCATGCCTAATACACGACCTCGACGGCTATTCAAATCAC
>USQK01000004.1 GCA_900556785.1 uncultured Veillonella sp. | reverse complement strand
ATTGTGAAAGTATACTAATTAATATAGTTCTCTATGATATTAATAGTATAAATTCATATAAATAATAGTATAATTTATATAGAAGTATTTTCCTTAATAGGTGTATGCACCCCCCTAGATTTGGACATTACGTATACTCTATAAAATTTAATAACTATGTAGGAGGTTCTCATGAGCGAACGTGTAGTAGTAGTAAATGCAAGTAAAATGAATTATGACCATGCATTAGATTTTTCTGTATTATCTAGTGATGTACAGGTTTATGATAATAGTACAAATGAAGAGCTTATAGAACGTATTCAAGGGGCTCGCGTTGTAGTTACAAAAGAATTACCCGTAGGGGCTGATTTGCTTTCACAATTCCCAGATACTGTAAAACTCATCGTAGAAGCGGGTACAGGATATAATAATATCGACCTTAATGCAGCAAAGGAAAGAGGCATCACTGTGTGCAATATCCCAGCGTACAGTACTGAACGTGTGGCACATACGGTAATCATGATGATCCTCAATTTTGCATCTACCATGCAGAAACAAATCGGCATGCTTGCTAAAGGTGATCGCAGTAATTTCACAAAATATTTACAAGTGAGCCACACAGAAGTGAATGGTAAAACATTAGGTGTTGTCGGTGCTGGTCACATTGGTATAGAAGTGATCAAAGTAGCAAAGGCACTCGGTATGAATATCTTGGTTCATACGCGCACACCAAAGGCTGATGGAGATGGCATTCGTTATGTAAGTCTTGATGAATTACTGGAACATAGTGATTATATTACATTGCATTGCCCATTGAATGAACAAACTAAGTACATGATTAATAAAGTAGCTATCAGCAAAATGAAACCTAGTGCAGTCATCGTAAATACTGGCCGTGGGCCTCTTATTAATGAAGCGGACCTTTGTGAAGCATTAGCGGCTAAACGCATTGCAGGTGCAGGCCTTGATGTACAAGAGGTAGAACCTCCAGCAGAGGATAGCCCTCTATATACACTGGATAATGTTATTATCACACCTCATATGGGCTGGAAAGGCCTTGAAACACGCCAACGCTTGGTAGGCATCATTCGTGACAATGTACAAGCTTTCTTCAAAGGTGAACCTATTAACGTAGTATCTAAATAAATACAATAAATACAATAAGAGCCGTCCCCGGTTGTGTGGGGGCGGCTCTATTGTTTAGGGCTATCATAGATCAAGTCTTGGTATATATATGTATATATATCAAGGGAGGTAGTTATCCTCAAACTTGATTATGATTGATGTTGTGTTTTGATGGGACTCCACCAATGGCGTCTATAGGCCTTGATGCCTTCCACCACGGTTCTTGTCGCTTTAGCTGCAATATCTTTCGTTGCAGCCGGGATGCCCTCTAGGCGATAGGGAATACCTAACTCTTTATATTTAGCAATACCCATAACGTGATAAGGTAAGCAATCAACGGCTTGTAAATTTTTCAGAGATCCTAGAAAAAAGCCTAGACGATAGTGACGATCGGCATTATCTGTAATCGTAGGGACTACTACGTGACGAACCCAAATCGGAACTTCCACGTCTGCCGTCAATCGAGCAAACCCGAGAATGGGCTCTAACGGTTTACCCGTTAACCATAAATGCTTGGCTGGATCGATTTCCTTAATGTCTAGGATGACGAGACTAGTTACACTGAGTAATTTACGGTATGCCACCTCTTGGTGGGGGTCAAAACAAATTCCACTTGTATCTAAACAGGTATGGACGTTTCTTTCACGGAAATATGTGAAAAGCTCAATAACAAAGTTGATTTGCATAAGAGCTTCCCCACCTGTGACGGTGATACCACCATTAGTATAAAATTGGCGGTTACGTTCGTACTGGTCCCATAATTCCTTTACGGTCATGAATTTAGCATTATCGCTAGTTTCATCCCATGTATCAGGATTATGGCAATAAGCACAGCGCATGGGGCATCCTTGAAGAAATACCACCATGCGCATGCCTGGACCATCAACCGTACCCATCGTTTCAACCGAATGAATACGTCCTGTCATAGTAAACCTCGATTAGATTTGTTGATGGAATGTACGGGAAATAACTTCGTCCTGTTGTTGTTTTGTCAATTTGCTGAAGTGCACTGCGTAACCAGATACACGAACAGTTAATTGAGGGTACAACTCAGGATGTTTTTGAGCGTCTAACAATGTTTCACGCGTGAACACGTTAACGTTCAAATGATGACCGCCTTTTTGGGAGTAGCCATCCAATAACTCTACCAAGTTATCAACTTGTTGTTGGTTGCTCATGGGTATTGCCTCCTTTCAACCAAGACTAACACTCGTATCGGTGCCGGTGAAAGCAGTCCGATACTGTGGAAGATTTTATTTATCTTCCTTTATAGTAACATTTGGTTCGCTGCATGCGAAGTTTGTATTGCTGTTAGGCAATTGAGAAGGGTCTAACTCAATATCAAAATCGCTGACGGAAACAAATGTTTCACCAGATTTACCTAATGCGTCCGGAATGATAGAGAAGGTATTAGAAATACCATCGGAGCAATCACGCCATGGCATTTTAGCTACGGATGCCAACGAGGATACAGCACCGTGAGAATCACGACCGTGCATTGGGTTCGCGCCAGGAGCGAAAGCTTCGCCAGCTTTACGGCCATCTGGAGTAGAACCTGTAGCAGTACCATATACTACGTTGGAAGTAATTGTTAACAAGCTCATAGTTGGAACGGATTGACGATATGTAGGATGTTTACGAATCTTGTTCATAAATGTGGAAACAACCTTTGCTGCCAAGCTATCTACACGGTCATCATCGTTACCATATTTAGGGAAGTCACCTTCGATTTCGAAATCAACAGCGATGCCATTTTCGTCACGGATAGGTTTTACCTTAGCATATTTAATAGCGGATAAGGAGTCTGCTACTACGGATAAACCAGCGATACCAGTTGCAAACCAACGAGTTACCTTGCGGTCATGCAATGCCATTTCTAGTTTTTCATAAGCATATTTATCGTGCATGTAGTGAATGATGTTCAAGGCATTTACATATACGCCTGCCAACCATTCCATCATGTCGTCGAATTTTTCCCATACTTCGTCAAATTCTAAGTATTCGGAAGTGATAGGGCGGTATTTAGGACCAATTTGTTTCTTCAACTTTTCGTCAACGCCACCGTTGATAGCGTAAAGCAAGCATTTCGCCAAGTTGGAACGAGCACCGAAGAATTGCATTTCTTTACCAATACGCATTGGTGATACGCAACATGCGATGGCGTAGTCATCACCAGAGTTAGGACGCATTAATTCGTCATTTTCGTATTGAATGGAAGATGTTTCAATGGATAATTTCGCACAGAAACGGCGGAAGCCGATTGGCATGCGAGGGGACCACAATACAGTGAGGTTTGGTTCTGGAGCAGGACCAAGGTTAGTCAATGTATGTAGGTAACGGAAGGACATCTTGGAAACCAATGTACGGCCGTCAGTACCCATACCACCGATGGATTCAGTGGTCCAAACAGGGTCACCTGTGAACAAATTGTTGTATTCATGGATACGTGCGAAACGAACCATGCGCAATTTCATAATGAAATGGTCTACGAATTCTTGGATTTGTTCCTCTGTGTATGTGCCGTTGCGAAGGTCTCGTTCCGCATAGATATCGAGGAATGTGGAGTTACGACCAATGGACATAGCAGCACCATTTTGCTCTTTAATAGCACCAAGATAGCCGAAGTAAATCCATTGCATAGCTTCACGAACATCCTTAGCTGGTTTGGAAATATCATAGCCATAGGATGCTGCCATCTCTTTCAATTCTTTCAAAGAGCGGATTTGATCTTGTATTTCCTCACGGTCGCGAATGACATCTTCTAGCATGTCACCCATTGTAATGCTAAATTGTTCTTTTTTATCTTCAATGAGATAATCAACACCGTAAAGAGCGATACGACGATAGTCACCGATAATACGACCACGGCTATACGCATCTGGCAAACCAGTTACAATGTGAGCGGTACGTGCAGCACGCATTTCTGGAGTATATACATCAAATACGCCATCATTATGAGTTTTGCGATGTTTCTTAAAGAAGTCCTCTGTTTGCGGATCCATTTTGAAGCCGTATTCTTCAATAGCGGATTTTGCTGTGCGCAAGCCACCATATGGGAACATAGCGCGTTTTAAAGGTTTGTCAGTTTGCAAACCAACGATTGTTTCAAGTTCTTTGTCGATATATCCTGGCGCATGGGCAGTAATGTGTGTGGCCACGGAAGTATCAGCATCGAGCATGCCGCCTTTTTCACGTTCTTCTTCATAAAGCTTCATTACTTGTTCCCACAATTTTGTTGTTCGTTCTGTAGGACCAGCAAGGAAGGAATCGTCCCCTTCATAGGGAATATAGTTTCTTTGAATAAAGTCGCGTACATCAACGGCTTTATCCCACACACCTGTGTTAAAATCTTTCCATGCAGTATGTTGCATTTTGCACCTCCATAAAAGGATATAACTATAGATTTCTATGCCTATAGTGTACAATGTTTGTCCTGATTTAACAAATTTTAAATGATATATATTTTCAATACATACTATGCAATTTTCGTAAGAATGGATGTTATTTGTAATTTAATAATATTGAAAAGACAATGTAAATACATTAAGAGTAAGCTTATTTACTTAATTTGTTTTGATTCTGATTTTGAAAGACTAATTGTTTCATTATCTTTAAATAATGAAAATTTATATCAATAAAAAGAAAGTATTCGATGTGTTGTGATGGATCTTCTTGGAATTGTAGGGCCTTATTATGGTAATATTTAGATAGTATTGATTATGAAATTACGTAGAAAGGTAGATGCTAATGACAAATCGTATGAAAGCCATTTTAGGGGCATCTGCCACCATTGCCGTTTGGGCTACGGCGTTTCCTTTTGGTAAAGTAGCATTGCAATCAGTAGACGCACTGACACTCTCTGTAGCAAGGGTAGTAGGTGGTGCTATACTCATGCTAATTATTGGTGTATTTAAGGGATTACACATCCCTACATCTTGGCGTGAATGGGGTATATACATTTTGTTAGGTGCTACAGGTAACTTCGTTTATCAAATTGTGTTTAATGAGGGGTTGCGAACAATACCGGCCGCTACATCTAGTATTATTATGGCTTTGACACCAATGATAACAGCACTGATGGCATTGGTAGTCTATAAGGATAGAATACGCCCTATAGGTTGGCTCTTCACCATAACTGCTTTTATAGGGGTAGCCATCATTATCCTTTGGAATTCCACTCTGACCATTCCGATGGGGGCCATATGGACGTTGATTGGTATGATACTGTTTGCGGTTTATAATATTCTAAATCGCGGGCTTAGTCTGAAAGGTTATGACTCGATTACTATCGCTATGTGGTCTATGTTTACAGGTGCCATTATGGCACTACCTTTTGCAGATCATGCTATTGAAATGATTGGAGCCGCACCAATTACTGCGAAGCTTGCTATGGTATACCTAGCATTCTTTTCCAGTGCATTAGGATTCGTATTCTGGAGCTATGCCTTTGAACATGCTGAAAAAGTGTCGGATGTAACCAATTTTATGTATATCTCGCCAATCGTGGCAGCCGTAGTAGCAGCCTTTTTATTAGGAGAATATCCTAATATGGGACTCTATATTGGAGCGCCAATTATACTAGGATCATTGTTCTTATTTAATCGATATAGATGATAGGTTTGATGTAAAGGACCAAAAGTATATAGATACGAAAAGAACCTCAACATTTTTGTTGAGGTTCTTTTTGTGTTTGACAGTCATTATAAATTGTAGTAATCTAAGTATACAATTAAAACATACCTTATAGATATGTTTTAAAAAGATATTAATTCCTACTAATTTGTAGGGAAAGAGGTGGTACAGTGATTGCTATACGAAATGTAACGAAAGAGTTTGACGTTAATAAGCAAAAGGTTACTGCATTATCTGATGTAAACTTTACCATAGAAAAAGGCGACATATTTGGCATTATTGGCTTTAGTGGAGCCGGTAAATCTACACTGTTACGCATGATTAATGCTTTAGAGGTACCTACCTCTGGTCATGTTGAAATAGATGGTGTGAATATCAATGGTTTAAGTTTTAATGAGCTTAGAAAGGTTCGTAAGCGCATCGGTATGGTTTTTCAACAGTTCAATTTGTTGAATGCTAAATCGGTGTATGATAATGTGGCTATCCCACTAATTCTTAATAAGGTGCCAAAATCCGACATTGATAAAAAAGTTAAAACCTTATTAGACTTTGTTGATTTGGGCGATAAAGCAAATGCATATCCTGGAGAATTATCTGGTGGTCAAAAACAACGCGTTGGTATTGCTCGTGCATTAGCTACAGATCCATCCATATTGCTTTGTGATGAAGCAACTAGCGCTCTAGATCCTGATACAACAGAATCTATATTACAATTACTAGAACGTGTTAATCGTGAACTAGGAGTAACAGTAGTTATCGTAACTCATGAGATTGATGTAATTCAGAAAATATGTAATCGCGTTGTAGTTATGGAGCATGGAAAGCTCATAGAGAGCGGATCTGTACTTGAGGTGTTTAGTAAACCTAAACACGAAACAACAAAGCGATTTGTTAGGACTGTAATTCCTGATGAAATTCCATCAACCGTGAAACATACATTAGCTTGTGATAAAAGGCCATACACAATTCTTAAGATGCATTTCTTAGGAAATAATACGACAGATAATGTTCTATATCATATTAATAAAACCTTTGATTTAGAAACGAGTGTATTATTTGCTACGGTAACAGAGTTAGAACATACTGTACTTGGTATATTCATTGTTCAGTTTATTGGCGATGATCTTGAGGTGGGCAAGGTAAAAGAGTATCTTATTGCTCAAGGTATTGAATGGCAGGAGGTGACACTATAATGGATTTCTTCATGCAAGAACTTGGTGTTCCAGGATCGCAGTTATTATTAGCTGCAGAACAGACATTATATATGGTGTTCCTATCTCTATTCATTGGTACTGTATTGGGTCTAATTATCGCAGTTACACTAGTAGTAACAAATCCTAATGGTATCGTTAAAAATAGTATTGTTTATACCATTACAAATACAATTGTTAATATTGTGCGTTCCGTACCATTTATCATTTTGATGGTGTTTATATTACCGTTAACAAAGATGATTGTAGGTACTCGTGTTGGTACAACAGCGGCTATTGTACCACTTGTTATATTCATTGCACCTTATCTTGCTCGACTCTTTGAGAACTCTATTTTAGAGGTTAATAAAGGCATTATCGAGGCTGCACAATCGATGGGAGCCTCTCATTTTGAAGTGATTTGGCATTTCCTTTTACCAGAAGCAAAGGGTTCTCTTATTCTATCTATTACAACGGGTACTATTGGTCTAATCGGTGCTACTGCTATGGCTGGTGCTATTGGTGCAGGTGGTGTAGGTGATTTGGCCCTCACCTATGGTTATGAACGATTGAACTTCCCATTGATGTTATTTACCGTAGTTATTTTAATTATTTTTGTTCAAATTATTCAAACAATAGGCAACTACTTTGCACGTCGTGCACGTCGTTCCTAATTTGATGAAATAGATTTTAGTTATATTGATTGTAAAAATATAGGAGAAAATACTATGAAATTTAAAAAGCTTCTTGCCCTTGGTGCAGCATTAGTATTCAGCGTAGCTTTTATCGCAGGCTGCGGTTCAAACAATAGTGATAATGGTGCTAAAAAAGAATTAAGCTATAGTAAGTCTCAAGGCCCTTACTCTGAATTGTTTGAAAAAGGTGTAAAACCAATTTTGGAAAAACAAGGCTATACCTTTAAAGGCGTAGATATGTCTGATTTGGTACAAGCTGACCAAGTATTAAGTGATGGTGAGGTTGACTTTAACGTTGAACAACATACAGCATATATGAAAAACTTTAACGAAAAACAAAATGGTCATCTTGTAGCATTAACACCAATTCCAACAGTACCAGCAGGTATCTTTAGTGGTTCTAAAACATCTTTAGATCAAGTGGCAGATGGCGACACTATTGCTGTACCTAATGATGCATCCAACATGGCTCGTGCTTATGCGTTATTGCAAAAAATCGGTTGGATTAAGCTTGATCCTAACAAAGATTTAGCAACAGTAACTCAAGCAGATATTATTGAAAATCCTAAACATCTTAAATTTACAGAAATGAAATCCCTTACAATTCCGTCTGTACGTACTGACTTCGATTATATCGTTATTACAGGCGCTATTATCTATAATGCAAAAATTGATCCTAAATCTGCATTGGCAAATGAAGACGTATTGCCACAATGGTTGTTACAAGTTGTAGTTAATGAAAAAAATAAAGATGCACAATGGGCGAAAGACCTTGTAGCAGCTTACCATTCTCAAGAATTCAAAGACTACATGGAAAAAAATAACAACGGCCTATGGTTCGTACCAAAAGGTGAATAGAATATAATAATGTGATATATAGGCACGAACAGCTATATAGGAAATAAAAGAACCCCTATTAAGTTTTTACTTAGTAGGGGTTCTATTTATATGAGATAACATGAGGATATTATTGGCTGATACAAGGGAGGGACCTTTGGTAGATTGACTTATACTGTCATGCCCGCCGCATAGTTTTCATAGAGTTCTTTATAGTGACCACCGCGCTGTATCAGTTCTTGGTGTGTCCCTTGTTCTACAATGGTGCCATTTTCAACTACTAGTAGGAAGTCTGCGTTTTTGATTGTAGACAAGCGATGGGCAATAACGATACTTGTACGTCCTTTAAGGAGTGTGTTCATCGCTTTTTGAACCTCTACTTCTGTGCGCGTGTCGACATTAGCCGTTGCTTCGTCGAGGATGAGAATATTAGGGTCTGCCAAGAAGGCACGAGCGATGGTAATCAATTGGCGTTGACCTTGAGATAGGTCATCACCACCTTGTTTGAGCACTGTATCATAACCATTTGGCAAGGTACGGATAAAGTAATCTGCCATGGCAAGCTTTGCTACATATTCGATTTCCTGACGAGTAGCATTTGGCTTACCGTAGCCGATGTTATCAGCAATAGTGCCTGTGAAAATCCATGCATCTTGCAATACCATGCCTACCGTATTATGTAAGCTTTCACGAGATACATCACGAATATCGATGCCATCAATGGTGATACGGCCTTTCATAATATCGTAAAAACGCATGATGAGGTTCACCAAGGTTGATTTACCAGCTCCCGTAGGGCCTACAATGGCTACCATGGATCCACCAGGAATGTGAATGTTGATATCCTTCATAAATACATTAGAGGGGGTATAGCCAAAATCAACATGTTCAAAGTCGATAGTGCCTGTATGCGTTATAGAATTCGAGGTATTACCCATTATAGAGGAATCCGAGCCAATCGTATCTGTGTTAATAGGGGATTTACTATTAGATAACACAAGTTTTCCATTATCGATTTCAGATGGTGTATCTATGACCTCATAAATACGGCCTAGGGCGGCGGCAGTTTCTTGAAATTTTGTCATGATATAGGAGCTGCGAGATAGAGGATCCGATACTTGGCCTACATAGAGGAAGAAGGCCTGGATATCACCGATAGAAATGGACCCACGCAACACCATGAGGCCCCCTTGAATAGCGACGAGGCAATAGGTGAATTGATTTAGAAATTTTACAAGAGGTTCTACGAGCTGACTGGTAAAAGCAGCGCTTCGCATACTTTTAAATAGATTTTCATTCAGCACCTGTGCTTGATTCGTCGTAGTATCTTCTAGGCTAAAGGTTTGAATGATTGGTTTTCCTACAACGATTTCTTCAATGCCACTATTGAAAGCGCCTAAGGCATTCTGATTTCTAAGGTACACGCGGCGCGCTCGTTTAGATAGCCACGTTAAGCATACGATGCCGACCAGTATAATACCGATAATGGAGGCCCCTAATATAGGGCTAATCCAAAGCATCATAGCAGTAGCACCAATAATGCCGATAATGGCGGATACGAGGCCTGGTACACCTCTACCGATTGTTTCTGCTACAGTATCTAAATCAGACGTAAGGCGGCTTAATAAATCGCCCCGCTGGTGATCGTGAAAGTACTCGATAGGCAATGAGTATAAATGAGTACTCATGCGTGTACGTAAAGCGAGTACTGTCTTTGAACCGATAGAGGCCATCACGTATTCCCCAAAGTAGGTGAATAAGGCATGCCCACTATAGATGGCAATAAGCCAGAGGATGATTGTATCAATAGAGGTAAAGATAGTATTGATATCTTGATCTGTTTGTAATCCACTAACAATAGCATCTACCACTTTACCAAGTAACACTGGAGCGGAGACCTCAAATATAGCCGCAGTAATAAGTGCTAAGATGAGGAGCGCAAGCCAGCCCCATTGGCTTTTAGATTCGATTAGGAAACGACGTAATGGGCTCATGCTGTCACCTCCTGAGATGCTAAAATCTGTTGATATACAGTAGAGGTAGTTGCTAGCTCGTCATGTGTACCATATCCTGCAACTTGACCCCTGTTGATGATTAGAATATGGTCTGCTTTTTTTGCGGCACTTACCTTTTGCTCCACAGAAATGAGGGCTGGCCGATTGTCCTTTTGTAACTCCTCATGTAGCGCTGTACGAACAGCACGTTCTGTAGTGCCGTCTAGGGCGGAAAAGCTATCGTCGAATATGAATAAATCAGGTTTACGCACTAAGGCTCTAGCCATGGCAAGGCGTTGCCGTTGACCACCAGATAGATTGGTACCACCTTGAGAAACCGTATACTGGTAACCACCGTCGAGACGATTGATAAACTCATCTGCCTTAGCCAAGTGGCATGCATTTTCTACATCTTCTACAGACAGTACTTGTCCTGATGCGGCTCCATATCGAACGTTCATATCGATAGTTCCGGTAAACAAATAAGCCTTTTGCGGTACATAGCCAATATGAGCTCGCAAGTCATCCACATTCCACTCATAAATGGATTTACCTTTAAAGAGAATATCTCCAGATTCAATAGAGAAGAGGCGAGGGATAAGATTGGTGATTGTACTTTTACCAGATCCAATATCGCCCATGATCGTCAAGGTTTCGCCGTGATGTACTGTAAAGGAGATATTTTCCAGCGCAGGGGACTCAGCATTGTCGTAACGGAAGGTAACGTTGCGGAATTCTAGAAGTGGTGTAGTATCGTTGGCCGTTGCCGTTGCGATTCCTGTAGAGGTTTTGTAGTTTCCTTGATTAGTAGAATGCTTAGTAGATTGAGACATTGAATTGGTAATACTACTAGCATATGGTTCAGGGAATGTATCGGTATTTTCGTGTTCTAACAACTCACGAATACGAGCATAGCACACGATAGCTTCCGGGATGTCGATGATTACGAATATGGCCATGAGCATGCTCAATAGGATGAGGTTTGCATACTCGATAACAGCCATGATATCACCAACTTGTAGGGAGCCCATGCTGACATTGTAGCCGCCGAACCAGAGAATAGCTACGGTACTCATATTAAATAGAATGAGTATCGTCGGTAAACCGATGGCAAAGGTTTGGCGCAGTTTTTTGTTCAGTTGTGCGGACTCTGTAAAAATAACAATTTCCTTGTCGTTTTCGTAGGTTCTCCTGTTGAAAGCTCTGATAACAGGCATACCTACGATATGATCTCGGACCAGATCAGTAATATCATCTAGCTTTAATTGTATAGCTTTGATAATTGGCAAGGCGCGACTTTCAATAAAGATAATGGTAAGTATCATGCAAGCCATAATAGCAAGAATGACGAGACCTAGTTGCCAGCTCTTATAGAAGGTAAGTCCTAGACCGACGCAAATCATGAGTGGCATAGGGAGGATCATATTTAAACCTTCCCCGAGAACAGATTGAATTTTTTCTACGTCCCTGCTTGTGCGCATCAATATGGTGCCGGTACCAAAGTGCGTAAAGTCGCGGAGTGAAAAGCATTGTAATGCTTTTACTAGATCGTCACGCAATACCTTGCCTACAGATGCTGAGATATGAGCACTCATAGCAACGCCTAGAATAGCGGATAGGACGGTTAGTAATGCCACAACAAGCATGTTTATGCTAGAGTTCGTGATCATGTCTAAATCGCCACGAAGCACACCATCATTGATGATGGTTGCCGTTAATGTTGGTATATATAATGTGCCTGCTACAGTGAGTAAGGAAAGAAGCGATACTATGGCAGCAGGAAACCATAAGGGTTTTATATAATGCATAAATGGTTTCATTTGAATCCTTTTGATAAATCAATAATTTTCGATATTTATATTATATTGAATAAAATTAAAATTATCTAGTAGGATGAAATTTATTACTAAAAGTTTACTATCAATTAATAAGCATTATGATTAAGTTTATATCATCTTATTAAAATTTTTGATATACTAAATAAGCGTTTTTTTTGCAATTTTTGTTTTGAAGTAGTAAGGAGAGTTTCTAATGAAGTTGAATTGGAAATTATTCGCACCGCTTGTAGTAGCTATTATTGTATGGCTCATCGGTGCTCCTGAAGGTCTTAGCGCAAATTCTTGGATTTATGTAAGTATTTTCGCTGGCCTCGTGGTAGGGTTGATTTTAGAACCAATGCCACCAGCTTTCATCGGTATCATTGCAGTTACCGTGTCTATGTTGTTTAAGGTTGGTCCTGCCCCTGTGGTAGATAAAGCAACCGGTGTCGCTAAGGCGATTACTGATGCGCAAGCTATCAGCTGGGGCCTTAGTGGTTTCTCTAATGCCATCGTATGGTTGATCTTTGCCGCTTTCATGATTGGTATCGGTTATGAAAACTCTGGCCTTGGTCGTCGTATTGCTTTGTTCCTCGTAGCAAAGCTTGGTAAGTCTTCCTTAGGTCTTGGTTATGCCATTGCTATTACGGACCTTGTATTGGCTCCATTTATTCCAAGCAATGCGGCTCGTTCTGGTGGTACGATTTACCCAATCGTATCTAGTATTTGTCCGATGTTTGATTCCTATCCAGATAAGAATCCTCGTAAAATTGGTTCCTATTTGAACTGGGTAGCGTTGGCAACTACATGTGTATCTAGCTCCATCTTCTTGACAGGTGCAGCGCCAAACCCATTGGCTCTAGAATTATCTGCTAAATCTGGTATCGTAGCGGCGAACTGGGGCACATGGTTCCTCGCATTCTTGCCAGTAGGCCTTATCTTGTTCATCATCACTCCATTGTTGACCTATATATTCTGCAAGCCAGAGGTAAAAGGTTCTCCTGAAATTGCAGCCTGGGCAAAGGATGAGTATAAGAAACTAGGCTCCATGACACGCAGTGAAATCTTTATGGCCTTAATTTCTGTATTGGCTCTTGTGTTGTGGATTGGTGCTTCTACATTCAAAGTAAACCCTACAACAACAGCTTTGATTGTTATTATTTTGATGATTTTCACTAAGATTATGACATGGCAAGACTTCCTTGCTAACAAACCAGCATGGAATGTTTTGACTTGGTTTGCTACACTCGTACCTATGGCTTCTGGCCTTAAAAATGTAGGCTTCTTAGACTGGCTTGCTAAATCTGCTGGTGGTTCTTTGGTTTCTTTAGATCCTACAATGGCAGTTCTTGGTTTGTTATTAGCATTCTGCTTGCTTCGTTACTTCTTTGCTTCTGGTACTGCTTATGTAACAGCTATGGTAGGCTTGTTTGCTACTTTAATTCTTCAAATTCCTGGTGTTGATCCAGCTCAAGTTATGTTAATTCTGTTAGTACCAATGGGTATTATGGGTATCCTTACACCATATGGTACTGGTCATAGCCCAATTTGGTTTGCTAGTGGCTATAACAAAGGTCCTGAATTCTGGAAATTAGGCGCTATCTTTGGGATTATCTACCTCGCTATCTTTATCGTGGTTGGTATCCCATGGATTCAGTTCGTAATGCCACTTTTAGGATAATTAAATAGAGCCCCTCGTAGCATTCTGCTCGCTCTCCATCCCTTGTAAGTCGAGCTTACAGAACGCTACGAGGGGCTTTCCTTATATCCGAAAATGGCATAGCTCACTTCAGGAGGGCAAGTCGTTTAGTAGATACAATGCGGCTTCTTTTTATCCTGAAATGGCAATATTTAACAAAGCTCGACAAATGTAAGAAAATTACTATAATAGTGGTGTGATGGTAAATTACTTGTCTGGGGTTTTTACTGGAGGTGTTTATTATTATGTCTACTTCGGAGCGTGTGGTGCAGTCGATTTTATATGAGCTTGGTTGTATTTTAATTGGTTGTTTGGTAATGCACTTTGTTCCGCATGAGGGACAGCCTTTTGTATTAATGGTTATTTTTTCCTTGCTGGCGATGGTTTGGAATTTTGTGTTTAACTGGATTTTTGATAAACTAGTACCAGGTGATCGATTAGCGCGAGGCCCAATCATTCGTACGGTTCATGCTGTGTTATTTGAAGGCTTATTTATGATTGCAACGGTGCCAATTATTATGTACATGATGCAGATGACCTTTTGGATGGCTTTTATGACGGATATAACCATGACATTAGCTATTTTAGGTTATACATATGTATATAATTGGGTATATGATCGAGTGCGTCTATATTTTGTAGAGGCTTAATTTTAAATGTGAGGTAGGTACCTCTTGTAAAATCTATATCGTATAGTAGGAGGTTCTTATGTCTACAAAGTCTATTACGGGCACAGGTCTATTGTTGGCCGTAGCCTTATTGGCGCAAAGCTTGCGTCTCATTTTCCCATTTATTCCTAACCAGGTGAGTATGTTCCTCATCGGTTCTATTACATCTGCTACGTTTGTACTTGCCACATGGCGCTATGGTTGGAAAAATGGTCTTGTTATTGCTTGGATTGCACCAGTAGTAGCACATTTACAAGGCATGTTGCCGTTGCCACCGTTTATTTTGATTACCGCTCTTGGCACGACAGCCTATGTATTCGTAGCCCATTGGTTGCAGCATAAACCAAAGGCTTTACTTATCATCGTGGCGGCCTTGGTAAAAGCAGGTGTTCTTTTTGGTGGTTATTCTTTGTTTTTTTCACTATTCCAATTCCCACCAAAGATTGTAAATACTATGTTATTTGTATCTAGTTGGCCTCAATTGGTAACATCTTCTTTGGGCATTATTTTGGCTCTACTTATTACAAAACGCACTAAAAATTAGTCTAACTTAACTTAGAGTTATGGCAACCCATTCAAAATAGATATGACTTTTTCGGGGCACTCAGGCTGTATGAGTGCCCATTTTTATTGACCTTAGTCATTGTCTACTTTACAATTAACATATTGTATACAAATATGAGGAGTTGATTGGAATGAAATTTAATACAAAATGTGTTCACGGCAGCGGTAGACCAGATAGCACTGGTGCAATTTCCCCTGCAATTTATATGTCTAGTACATTTTCTCATCCACAGTTGGGTGATACAACAGGTTACCAATATACGCGTGAGTCTAATCCGACGCGCGACCGCTTGGAGCAATTGATAGCCGGCCTTGAAGAAGGTACGGATGCATTGGCATTTTCCTCTGGTATGGCCGCAGTGGACGCAGTATTCCATCTATTTTCCCCTGGAGACCATATCATTTTAGGTGATGACTTATATGGTGGCTCTATCCGTATGTTCACAAATATTTACGAACAAAATGGCATCGAGTTTACCTATGTAGGTACATCTGATCTTGATGCGGTGAAAGCAGCTTTCAAACCGAATACAAAGGCTGTTTATATTGAAACACCAACAAATCCTATGATGGAGATTACCGATATTCGCGCTCTCTGCACGTTAGCCCATGAGCGTAATGCGCTTGTAATCATCGACAATACATTCTTGAGCCCATATTTCCAAAAACCTTTAACGTTGGGTGCAGATATTGTCGTTCATAGTGGTACAAAATTCATCGGTGGTCATCACGATGTAATTTCTGGTTTTACTATTGTAAAAGACGAAGAAATCGCTGCAAAATTGCGTTTAACATATAAAACCGTAGGTGCATGTTTATCTGCTATGGATAGCTGGCTCGTTATTCGCGGTGTAAAAACATTGGCTCTACGCATGGAGCAACATCAAAAGAATGCCATTGCTCTTGCTGAATGGCTAAAAAAACAACCAAAAGTAACTAAAGTTTTGTTCCCAGGCCTTCCAGAACATCCTGGTTATGAAATCAATAAAGCCCAAACAACAGGCTTTGGAGGCATGCTATCCTTTGAAGTAGACAGCGAAGAAACGGCCAAACAAGTATTAGAAGGTATTAAGCTTATTCAATTCGCTGAAAGTCTTGGTGGTACAGAATCCTTGTTGACATACCCTGTAACGCAAACACATCCAGATTTAAAACCGGAAGATGCAGAACGTAAAGGTATTACACGTCGTTTGTTGCGTTTATCTGTAGGGATTGAAGATACAGAAGACTTGATTGCAGACTTGGAACAAGCTTTTAATAAATAAAGGAGTTCCTATGGGACAATATAACTTTGATCAAATTTTAGATAGAACGCACACGAAATCTTTAAAATATGATTTTGCTGTAAAACGAGGCAAACCTGCGGATGTGTTGCCATTCTGGGTAGCGGATATGGATTTTGAAATTCCCCCTGAATTGAAGCAAATTTTATTAGACCGCGTAAACCATGGTGTGTTCGGATATACCGAGTCCGACGACGAATACTTTGATGTGTTACAAAATTGGTTTAGCACTCGTTTTAACTGGATTCCAGAACAAAAATGGCTTGTTAAAACGCCTGGGATTGTATTTGCTTTGGCGATGGCGGTGCGAGCTTTCACCAAGGAGGGTGAAGGTGTGCTCATCAACCAACCAGTGTACTACCCATTTAGCATGGTTATTGATGACAACAATCGGCATCTTATCAATGTGCCGCTCATCAAAGGCGAAGAGAGATATACTATCGACTTTGAAGGCATTGAGCGAGCTATCGTTGAGGAAAATGTTACATTATTCCTCTTGTGTAACCCCCATAATCCGGTAGGACGCGTGTGGACTGAGGACGAGTTGAAACGCCTCGGCGATATTTGTATTAAACATAATGTGCTCATTGTGAGCGATGAAATCCATGCAGATTTTGTATGGAAAGGGCATACGCATAAGGTCTTTGCCGCTCTTGGTGAAAGCTATGCAGAACACTGTATTGTATGTACAGCACCTAGTAAGACCTTCAACATTGCAGGCTTACAAGTAAGTAATATTTTCATTCCTAATGATTCCTTACGCCGCCGTTTTATCAAAGAAATCGATCGTGCTGGTTATAGCCAATTGAACACGATGGGGATTGTGGGCTGTGAAGGGGCCTACAAAGTAGGGGCTCCTTGGCTTGATGAATTGAAAGAATATATTCAAGACAATATTCAATTTACCATCGACTATATAGCAAAATATATGCCAAAAATCCATGTGTATCGGCCTGAAGGGACATATCTCATGTGGCTAGATTGTTCTCAATTGCCGCTGAGCCCTAAAGAGCGAGATGAATGGATCGTTAATGATGCCAAGTTATGGCTCGATACGGGTTCTATGTTTGGCATCGATGGGGAGGACTTTGAACGCATTAATGTTGCTTGTCCTCGTAAAATATTAGAAGAAGGGCTCGAATCTTGGCGCCGTGCCTATGAGGCTAAGGGCTTTTAATTAGATTAGGTTATCAAATTGTAGAATATGTAGAGGTGACATTATGCCTATTAAAGTAATAAAAAATTTACCGGCCATAACGAAATTAGCTCAAGAGAATATTTTCGTTATGGATACTGAGCGGGCGGAAAATCAACAGATCCGACCTTTGCAAATTTTGCTAGTCAATTTGATGCCTACTAAAGAAGTGACGGAGACGCAAATTTTGCGTGCTCTCAGTAATAGCCCATTGCAAGTTAATTTAACATTGTTGCATACCGCATCTCGTAAGGCTAAAAATACAGATGAACAATATTTAGAAACTTTCTATCGTACTTTTGATGAGGTAAAAGACCAGTTCTTTGACGGTATGATTATTACCGGTGCTCCTGTTGAGTTAATGCCTTTTGAAGAGGTAGACTATTGGTGTGAACTCGTAGAAATCATGAACTGGGGCGAAGAACATGTATATTCGACCTTCTATATCTGTTGGGGGGCTCAAGCTGGTTTATATCATCACTTTGGTATTAACAAATCTATTATGGATGAGAAATTATTCGGTGTTTATGAACACGATATTTATAATGATCGACCAGTGCTCATGCGTGGATTTGATGAAAAGTTTTGGATGCCACATTCTCGTCACACTACAGTTTCTTTGCAACAAATTAAGGAAAATCGTGACTTGGAACTTTTGGCTGGGTCTGAACCAACAGGTGCTGCTATCGTTCGTAGTTTAGATAATAAGCATATCTTTGTATTTGGTCATGCCGAATACGATTGGGACACACTTAACCGTGAGTACGTGCGGGATATCAAAAAAGGTATGGATATTGCAGTTCCTGAAAACTACTTCCCGGATAATGATCCAAAACAACGTCCCATCGTGCGCTGGCGCTCTGTAAGTACACTATTATTTACAAACTGGTTGAACTACTATGTATACCAAGAAACACCGTACATCATTGAACAAATCCAAAAAATGAAATTTGAACGGGATAAAAATTTAGGCGCTTACATCTAAATGTAAGTACTTATTTCTAATCTATTGATAGTAATATGTACCCCTAATTACTTCTAACATTTCTCAAGGGAACTAGTTCTTTGGAAGTAATTAGGGGATTTTTATTTTTCATAAAATGATTTAGTTCGCATTAGAGTCTTTGGTAAAAGTTTTTATCGTCCTTTGCTTACCATAGTTTAAAGTTATGGAGAAGACCATATAAAAAATAGTAGACATATTTTTTAAAACATAGTACTATACTAGGCATAAAGAATGAACTCAATTCACAGTTAATATAAAGGAGTTGTTATAATGAGCAAACAATACAGATTTGAAACATTACAATTACATGCTGGTCATACCGTGGATCCAACAGGTTCTCGTGCAGTACCTATTTACCAAACTACATCTTTCGTATTTAAAGATGCAGAAGAAGCAGCAGGCCGTTTTGCATTGACTAATCCTGGTGGTATTTACTCTCGCCTTGGCAATCCTACTACAGATGTATTGGATGCTCGTGTAGCACAACTTGAAGGCGGTGCAGCTGGTATCGCAGTAGCATCTGGTTCTGCAGCGGTTACGTACTCTATTTTAAATGTAGCAGATGCTGGTGATAATATTGTTGCTGCATCCACATTGTATGGTGGTACTTATAATTTGTTTACTGCTACATTGCCTCGTTTGGGGATTCAAACTAAATTCGTAAATCCGGATCATTTGGAAGAATTTGAAGCAGCTATCGATGAAAAGACTAAAGCCGTTTATATCGAATCTATTGGTAACCCTGGTATTAATCTTATCGATGTACAAGCCATAGCTGATATTGCACATAAACACAATATCATCTTGATTGTAGACAATACATTTGCATCTCCATACTTATTCCGTCCATTAGAACATGGTGCTGACGTAGTTGTACACTCTGCTACTAAATACCTTGGTGGTCACGGTACAACATTGGCTGGCGTAGTTGTAGAATCTGGTAAATTCGACTATAAAGGTTCTGGTAAATACCCTGGCTTCTCCGAAGGTGACGAACACTACAATGGATTAGTATTTGGTAATTTGCCAATCCCATTCACTGTAAAAATTCGTGCTCAATTACTTCGTGATACTGGTGCATGCATTACTCCACTTGCAGCATGGCAAATCTTACAAGGTATTGAAACATTATCCTTGCGCGTAGAACGTCACGTAGAAAATGCTCGTAAAGTAGTAGATTTCTTGAGCAAACATCCTAAGGTAGCATGGGTAAGCTATCCAGAATTAGAAGACAGCAAATACAAAGCATTAGCTGATAAATACTTCCCTAAAGGTGTTGGTGCAGTATTCACATTCGGTGTAAAAGGTGGTAAAGAAGCAGGTATTAAACTTGTTGACTCCTTGGAAATCTTCTCCAACCTTGCCAACGTAGCAGATGCTAAATCTCTTGTTATCCATCCTGCATCCACAACACATGCACAACTTAACGAAGAACAACAAAAATCTGCTGGCGTAACACCAGATATGATCCGTGTATCCATCGGCCTTGAAAATATCGATGATATCATCGAAGACTTGGCACAAGCTTTAGATAAAGCATAATTTTCGTACCTCTTGTTTGGAAAACTATAGATCAAACCTTTAAAACTTACAAATGACATCCTTAAGCTGAACTTTGCTTAAGAAATAGAACACATAACTATCAAACCTATAAAACTTATACAAAAGGCCTCCCGCAGGGAGGCTTTTTTGTTATTAGTGTGTTGTTGTCTTTATAAGAATGAAATGTTGTGTAGGTGTAATATAATCTTGATAGAATGGGCATAAAAAGACCTTGGATTTAATGATCCAAGGTCTTTAAGGGAGTATAGTGTGTGTAACGTTTGGTCTGTGGTGTGTGAGCACAGACCGTTTTCCTATTGTGTGAGATAGGATTTAGGGAGTCCGTGGTTAGTGTTACGGGCTCTCTGAGAGTGTGTTAGAGAGTGTATCCAAAGGATACAGTGTGTATAGTATGTGTGTTATATGTGTAGTGTGTCATCTAAGTGGGTTAGGATAGGGTTTCACTTGATGAAATGAAAATCTTAGTATTTTGTGTTTTTAACTTTAGCGCTAATAACTTTACCGGATGTAGCGTCTACTTTTACTTCAGCATTTTTACCGCCGCCAGTTGTCATATCGAATTCATATACAACTCTGCCGTTTTCACGTTCAACGGTCCAATCCATAGTTTGGAAATCAGAACCAACTTTTTCCATAGCTTTTGTTTCAGCTACTTCAGGAATGATGATGTTTTGAACGTTAATTGTTTTAGAAGCTTTGGAGTAACCTTTTACTTCTTTACCAACGATTTGACCAGATGCTTCGTCTACTTTAAGCTCTACTTCACGGTTGCCATAATAACCTTCTACTTCATAGTAAGGATTGTGTTTTGCATCATAGGAAATAGATTTTACAGTAGCGCCAGGGAATTGTTGTTGGAATACTGTAACAGCGCCCATGTAATCAACAGAATAGTTAGCTTGAGCGGATGGAGCTACGCTACCAACACCTTTCCAGTTGCTATTGTTGTTGTAAGCATGGTTGCTAGCTGCGCCAACTACGCCTGCTAATAATACTGTACTAACGCCAAATGCACATAATACCTTTGATACTTTTTTAACATTTTTCATAATGAATGCCTCCTAATATAAGGTACGTTTATATACTGTTTTGTGAAAGTAGATTTTACTCAATCTACTTACGTATAATTTAATGTTGCTACATGAATATAAGATGAAATTTAAAGTTTTTTGTATGAAGATGAGTATATCTTTTAGTTATTATGAACGATTGGTAATAACTATAATGTATAGTCAAAAAAACAAAATACTTGAAATTGCTGTATATATAGTATTAGACTACATAGTTAACTAAAAGTCAACACGCATAGTTGACAATTAAAAATACAAGTGATTTAATTTAGATAGTTAGTAGGTTGTAGTTTATTGATGTGTTATTAATGGAGGTATACCATGAGTTCAACCGTGTCGAAACAAGGTCGCATCACTACCCGTCAGTTAACGATGACAGCACTTTTTGTCGCATTGATTGCCGTAGGTGCTTTTATACGGGTACCATTACCAAATTGTCCATTTACATTACAAATCTTATTTACTACTCTCGCAGGCATTGTATTAGGCAGTCGATTGGGGGCTGCTAGCGTTGGCATATACATTGTCTTAGGTTTAATTGGGGTACCAATTTTTACATCTGGTGGTGGTCCTGGTTACATTTTACAACCTACCTTTGGCTATTTGATCGGTTTTATGGTAGGTGCTTATGCAGTAGGTCGTATTGCAGAATCTATGGAGAAACTTTCCTTTAAACGATTATTAGTAGGTTCCATATTAAATCTATTTATCGTATATGGCCTTGGTATGATCTATCTATACTTCATTATGAACTTGTATTTAGGTAAACCAATTGGAGTAGAGGCCGTTATTATTACATGCTTCTTGATTCCAGTAGGTCCAGATATCTTCCTTTGTGCCGTTGCGGCATCTCTTGGCAAACGAATTGTTAAAGAATTACATCGATAATATAGTCTCTATATAATACTATTATATGTTTACCAAATATATGTTTATTAAAACCGAGGCATTATGCCTCGGTTTTTGTTTATATATTTATTTAAGCCTGTTTAAGGCTATGGGTTTAAGATTGTTTGTTAAGGATATACATAACCTAAAATAGGTTCTGCTGATTTTATTTTTGTAATTTCTACGTATGGTTGTTGACGACCGTGGAAATCTCGTGTAGATACTTTGCCTTCGATAGAAACCCATTGTTCATTGGCTAAACTATCGCCATCTGGTTTATAGGCGGTCATGCCAATCGGTGCCACGTCAGCAATACAGCAGGACATAGCCATACGAGAGATGGTAAATTCATTAGATTTTAGCGTGTTATCATCGCGGTTTACATAGCCTGTCATATATACTGTGTAGTCTTTGTATTGGTCTACATTAGATCCAACCTTTACGATTGTTTGATAGAAATTATCTGAATTTAACACAATTTCTTTTTTATCTTTAGAAATGCCAGGCTCTTTGCTTTCACTATTAACAGTAATCACCTCGCCGATGGCATCATTTGTAAAGTCGAAGTTGTTTGTATCATCATTGATGCGTGCAGCACCTTGAACACTAGTTGTAGGCACAAGGACAGGGGGAACGATGAGCAATACTACGGGAATAATGATAGGTACGATAGAGCGCCAGTTGTGTTTATAATAGCGCGATGGAGCCCAAATGATAGTTGCTAATCCACCTAATATGAGAGCTATGCTACTGATACCGAGCAGTAGCTCATATCGGGGTGCAATATAGTTCAAATAACGGCCCGTCAGAATTAGGTATACACAGCAGATACCTAAGATTAGATAGAGAGCGCCTTTCACGATGGAAAAGCGATCTTTAAGTCCTAATTTCATAGAATCATCTCCTTTTATATTCATTAAGAACTGAAATTGTAATAATTAAAAATTAGCCTACAAAGAATTGAAAACCTAAGGCAGCTATATAAGACATGACTGCAATAGTTATACCAAGACGAAGTATAAATGAAGTTGGCATATATTGTTTTAAAATATATACATTTTTTATATCGAGCATTGGACCTAAGATGAGGAAGCCCATAACTGAGCTTATAGGGAATAGGGTGCTCAAGGATTTGCCTATAATAGCATCTGATGTAGAACAGATTGAGAAGAAGAAAGCTAATACTAGCAAGATTGGAATAGCCCACACGATAGGTAATGTGATACCCGCATTGATGAGCCAAGGTTTTCCATATACTTGGACTACTGATAAAACACCGGCAGCCATGGAAAAATAGAATAAGAGTTGGGAGAACTCTTTTTCCATATGAATTAGTAATCTTTTTTTGTTGATGTATTTACTCTTAGATGACTCTATTAAAATCTCTTCATAGCTGAGATTCTGAGTATTTCTAGCTTTCATTAGTGCCTTTGAAGGTGGATAAAAGCGGAACGATAATGATACCAATAAAGCCACGCCAAGTCCAAGGACGATACGCCATACAGAAATCATGGGATCATCTGGAAAGGCATACCAAGTGGAGAGAATGGTAATAGGATTGATGATTGGGCTAGCGAGCATAAATAGGAGGGCCACTGATAATGGTACGCCTCTATCTGTGAGTGCTTTGAATAATGGAATAATGGCACAGTCACATACAGGTAAGGCTAGGCCACTAACCATGGCGGCACCATAGCTTTTCCAAGAATAATCGCCTAATAGTTTTAGTAGTACGCTCTGTGGTACAAAATAGCGTATAACGGTTGACCCAATAGTTCCTAATAAAAGGAATGGAATCGCTTCGACAATGAGCCCTGTAATGATGGCAAAGCATTGATGAATGGAGTAAGGAATGTCATGACGGAACGCGGTAACTAAAAGTATATAGGCGGTAATGCCGATAACTAATAGATTTGGTATGAGGCCCCACGTAGAATTGCGACATAATTGCTCTACCTTTTCTGGCGTTGGCGCTGTTACAATCTTGGCCTCTCTATTATAGGTCCGTAATAAGGCATGGTGTGTATCGGTCTCCGTGATGATGCAATCTGCACTGTATAATTGGCTTGTTACGTCATTACCTAAACCAGGCAACATCGATGCGACGAATTGATCCGTACAAATATATAATACCTTTTCAATTTGCAACATGTGACGCAGCTTATCACTGTATAGCAAGGTTTCTAGCTGGTGAAAGCTGACCATACCATTCCATTCAATCCATATTTCTTTGGGATTTGTCTTATTGATATAGGTTGCGATTTCGTCTGCTATAGAACTATAGGTGTCAGGTTGATTAGGTGTGATTGCACTGAGTTTATCAGGGCTAAGTTGTAAAGCATCTTTAATAAGTGATACAGAGCCTTGTTCGGCACTGATACATGCAGTGCCGCCCAGCTTTTTACGGTATTGTAATTGTTCATTTATGAATGTACTTTTACCAGAACCGATAAATCCGGTAACGATATAAACAGGTATCATGATTGACACACTTCGTTATGTACCATTGGCACATTAAAATCAGTACCAATAACGACTAAGCTGTAGTCAGTGGATTCGCTAGGTACTAGGGAGCAGTAATGCGTACCGTATTGCAACTCATGGGGACCTTCGGTGGTAGGTACAATACCTTTAGCACGGAGCACACTGTCTGGCATACCTTCCAAGATCGTTTTCCACTGTAATACAGTGAGTGTGCGCAAGTTTTTAAAGGTATGACTCATAAATAGATGCTCATCATGTAATGAATTGTCATCATGACAGTGATAGAGGCGTTTAATATAGTCTCGTAAGGAAATGGTATCCCATGACTCTTCGTGAATAGGTGTGTTGGGAGCTAAGTCGTGAATCATGCGCTTTGTAATACTTGTCTGTTGAACATCTTCGGTGTGACTTAAGAAAATAGCGTCACTGTTTGTGATTTGATCTTTAAAGAATAAACCAAAGTTTTTGATAAACATAGGTGCTTGCATAGCATCCACCGTTGTTACTGAGGCGTGAACATAGGCGGATTTCGCAATGTCTTCATCTTCACATGTATGGATGATTTCGCTCAATTTGCTGACCCCAGATGGTTCGATATAGATAATATCTACATCATAATTTTGAAGAATATCGAGTAATGCTTGTTGGAAATTTCCTTGTAGGCTACAGCAAATACAACCAGACGTTACTTCACGAATAGTAGCACCTGTTTTAGCAAGATTTGCCGCATCAAGACTAGTTTCGCCAAAATCATTTTCTATAATTAAAACTTTGTCTGTAGGTTTATGTTCTTTTAGTATATGTTGTAAAAATGTTGTTTTTCCCGAACCTAGAAATCCGGATATGATAATAATAGGAATCATACGTGCCTCCTGAGTAAGTTAAACACAGTATACACCCATAGGATAACACAGAAAATACATCCTAGGGTATATGCATAGTTATGAAATTTCTATTATTCTTAAAATTCTCTTTAAATATATGGATTATATACATTATATGAGTATATTAACAGATGTATTTAATATTCATAATTGATTGCGAAAAACGCAGGAATTATCAATTTCTCCATATATGAATGAATACTCCTGTTTGAATATATATTAATTTTATATTTTTTTGAAAAACATAAAAAAATCCCTCCTATAGAAGGTTCAGTCGGGAAGAGTTGACTGAAGCCCTCATAGGAGGGGGAAGAGAATTCGTTATATAAATCTCTAATTAGATTACTTTTAGTATACCAAATTATATATAAAGTATATAGTCATTATTTAATATTGTATGTTTATTATAATTTTATTGTAACTTAGCTAATAATGCTTTGAGGTATACATATACGTTTTCAACGGATGGTAAATGAACGCGTTCCATTGGTGTATGTGGACTTACGATAGTAGGTCCAAAGCTAATCATTTGGGTGTTTGGTAATACGCCTTTCAACAAGCCGCATTCAAGACCTGCATGAATAGCGTTTACATTAGCTGGTGTATCAAACATTTCGTTATGTAAGGAAATAGCTTGTTCCTCAAGTTTGGAGCCTTTATCGTATTCCCATGCAGGATAACCACCCGTACGCTCTGCAGATACACCTAGTGTTTTCGCAAGTAATATCATTTTCTTAGCCAAGAATTCAAGACTGTTGCTATTGGAGCTACGAATGGAAATGAGTATTTCAATAGTATGTTCGTTTTCTCGTACGATAGCGATGTTGTTAGAAGTTTCTACAAGATTTGGGATAGATTTGCTTACAGAATGAACACCATCTTGTGCAAGATAGATATAAGTAATAAGAGCTTCTGTTGTGTCATCTGCATATACTACATCAGGAGTAGCGACATCTTCTACAACAAATTTAAGACCTGGATCTTGGATACCATATTCATGGAGATATTGCTTTTCTTGGTAGGCAATTAATGTTTTAATGGCCGCTACATCTTCAGCGCGTACGGATAATACAGCAACTGCTTTAGAAGGAATGGCATTATGTTTTACGCCACCTTCAAAGGATGCTAAGCATACAGGATATTGTTGTTGAATATCATAGAGTACACGTGTTAATACTTGGTTAGCATTAGCACGTTGTTCGCAGATTTCAATACCGGAGTGACCACCTTTAAGGCCTGTTACGGTAAAAGATAAGCCTGCATCATAACCAGGTTGGTTGTTTTCGCGCAATAATGGAATGTTTACGTGAACATGGCAACCGCCAGCACAGCTAACAGTGAAGTCGTGTTCTACCTCTGTATCGAGGTTGAGTAAGTAATCGCCACTTACTTGGCCTTCTTTAATGGCGAAAGCGCCATCCATGCCAGTTTCTTCATTTGTGGTGAACAATAATTGCATAGGTCCATGTTGTTGACTATCATCTTCGAGGATGGCAAGCATCATAGCACCACCCATACCGTTGTCCGCACCTAGTGTAGTGTGGTCTGCGTGCATCCATTCACCTTCGATGATGTTTGCAATAGGATCCTTGGAGAAGTCATGATTGGAGTCATGATCTCGTACACAAACCATATCAATATGGCCTTGTAAGATGATAGAAGGTCGGTTTTCATAACCTGGAGACGCTGGCTTTTTGATGACTACATTAAATTGATCGTCTTGATGAACCTCAAGCCCCAAATTTTTAGCAAAGTTTACGATATAATCGCTGATGCCTTTTTCATTTCCTGATTCACGAGGAATTTGGCTCATTTCTTTAAATATTTCTAATACGCGTTTTGCTTGAACGATTGATTCCATAATGGTTCCTTTCATTCTCATGTAAATAATAGATATATATGTTGATTGATTATACGGAATACTTAGTGTTTTTATTAGTATCTGAATTTGTAATACTAATAAAAGAGTTTATTCCAGTGATAACTTTCACCGACACATATATGGAATATATAAATAGTTAGTATATATATAGTTATATCACAAGAATGATTATTAGGATAGTTAATGAAAATTGTAGTATATGTATGTACTGGCTATATAGGAATAATAATGTATAATGAGGATATACGATTAACGATTGATTAAATCCATTAGATTTTAGAAGGTTGGTGAACCGATGCAACACGACAGTCGCAATATTAGTATGCTCATGGATTTTTATGAGATGACCATGGCACACGGCTATTTTACACAACATGAAAATACGGATCGCGTCGCTTTTGATGTGTTCTTTAGACGCAATCCAGATAAGGGTGGCTTTGCCATTTTTGGTGGTCTTGAACAAATCGTTGAGTACATTTTAAATCTACACTTTGATGAAAGTGATATCGATTTTTTACGGAATCAAGGGATCTTTAGTGAGGAATTTCTAAACTATCTTAAAGATTTCTCCTTTACTGGTGATGTATATGCGTTCCCAGAAGGTTCTATTATTTATCCAAACGAACCAGTTATAACCGTCGTAGCCCCTCTCATAGACGCACAAATCGTAGAAACTGCAGTGCTAACTATGATGAACCATCAGTCCCTTATCGCTACAAAGGCTAATCGCATCGTTCGTGCTGCGGATGGGCGTGTAGTAGCCGATTTTGGGGCTCGTCGAGCTCATAATGTGGATGCCGCTGTATATGGTGCGAGAGCAGCCTACCTTGGTGGGGTACAGTCTACGGCAACTGTTTTAGCGGGCCAACAATTTGGTATTCCTGTGAGTGGAACCATGGCTCATAGTTGGGTTATGTATCATGATTCTGAATACGAAGCTTTCAAAGCTTACGCTGAAGTGTATCCGGATGGGGCTGTATTCCTTGTTGATACTTATGATGTATTAAACTCTGGGGTTCCTAATGCTATTAAAGTAGCTAAAGATGTATTGGAACCTATGGGAAAACGCTTAAAAGGTATCCGCCTTGATTCTGGTGACCTTGCTTACTTAGCTAAAAAAGCGCGTCGTATGCTTGACAAGGCAGGCTTAGAAGATTGCAAAATTATGGCTTCCAATAGTCTTGATGAATATACAATAACCTCTTTATTGGGACAGGGTGGTCCCATTGATATCTTTGGTGTAGGTGAAAGACTGATTACCTCTAAGAGCGATCCTGTATTTGGCGCCGTATACAAGATTGCTGGTGTTGAAAAGAATGGTTTGTGGGAGCCTCGCATCAAGATTTCTGAATCTGTTGAAAAGATTACGAACCCAGGTTTTAAAAAGGTGTATCGCGTATACAATGATAAAGGGCGTGCCATTGCAGATTTATTAACATTGTTAGAAGAGGTACCAGATACGACAGAACCATATCGTTATATCGATCCAGAACAACCATGGCGTGAATTGTACTTTGAAAATTGCACCTTTAAAGAGATGAAACAACTCATTATTAAAGATGGCAAGCTTATCGTAAAATTGCCGACACTAGAAGAGCTTCGTCAATACGTTAAAGACCAACTAGACCGCGAAATTTGGTTAGAAGAACAGCGCTTTGAAAATCCACATCGTCATTACCTTGATATGAGTCCAGGATACTATCAAATGAAAATGGATTTATTAAATCGTATTTTCCGGAAGAAATAGGAGGGCTTATGTTAGACAATCCACAAGCTACAAAAGAGGCTCTAATTCAATGGATTCAAGAATATTTTAGTCAAAATGGTCCTAGTTGTAGCGCTGTAGTAGGTATTTCAGGTGGTAAGGATTCCACAATTGTGGCGGCCCTTTGTAAAGAAGCCCTTGGGTCAGAACGCGTAGTGGGAGTGCTTATGCCAAACGGCGTTCAATCTGATATCGATGATGCTAAGGCTGTTGTCAATCACTTAGGTATTCCTCATATTATTGTGAACATAGGGGCTGCGTATACAGCCTTAACAAATGCCATCATTCAAGGCGAAGGGTATGGAGTTGTTACCGGTAGAGCTGATATATCTAAGGATGCAGCTATCAATACACCGCCACGACTTCGGATGGCAACCTTATATGCTGTTGGTCAAAACTTACCGAATGGGGCGCGTGTAGCCAATACATGTAACGGCTCTGAAGATTATGTAGGGTATTCTACAAAATATGGCGATAGTGCTGGAGATTTTAGTCCTCTTGCCAATCTTGTCGTAGAAGAGGTACGCCAAATAGGTCGATTACTTGATATTCCAAAATATCTTGTAGATAAGACGCCTAGTGATGGACTCAGCGGTCTATCTGATGAGGATAAATTAGGATTTACCTATGCTGTATTAGATCGATATATTAGAACTGGAGAGATAGAAAATCCTGAAACGAAAGAACGTATTGATTATTTAAATCGTATTAATAAGCATAAATTAGAATTGATACCGTCCTTTCACCCACAATGTTGAGAGAGGACTTGTTTTAGCTAGTCTAATTCATGCTAATGTTGATTAACAAAAGATTTACTATTTCTTATGTATTTTATGATGGAGGTAATATGGAGACAAAAATTGCGTTGATTGGTACGGGCGGTACAATTGCTGGACAAGGCGCATCCGATACAGATTTGACGGGCTATACTGCAGGTGTACTAGGCCTCGATGAAATTTTAGACTCCGTACCAGGCACAGAACCATATGGTCCATATACATATACTCAGTTTAGTAATATTGAAAGTTCCGATATTACTGTCCAGCATTGGTTGGATTTATCTAAGTTAGTACAAGAATTAGTAAATCAAGAGGATATAGGCGGGGTTGTTATTACTCATGGAACAGATAGCATGGAGGAGACAGCTTATTTTCTTAATCTTACTGTTCGTACAGATAAACCTATCGTTATTACTGGCTCGATGAGACCTGCTGGGGCAATTAGTGCAGATGGTCCTATTAATTTATCACAAGCGATTCAAGTGGCAAGAACACCTGCATCTGTAGGTAAAGGTGTTCTTGTTGTTCTAAATGGCTATGTTGATGGGGCGCGTGATGTGTCCAAACGGAATACAACTAATGTGGCTACCTTTGACAGTCCATTAGTAGGGCATCTTGGTATTGTCCAGGATGGTGTAGCTCATTATTATAAAGCCTCTACTCGGCGTCATACGAAAGAATCTATCTTTGCTGTACATGACTTTAAGGAATTGCCTCGTGTAGTCATTTTGACTTGCTATGGTGGTATGGATGACATGGTGCCAATGAGTGTAGTTGCCACTAATCCTGATGGACTCATCTTGACTGGATTGGGTCATGGTACAATTCCTCAAAATGTACGTCAAATAACACAAAATACAGCATTCCCAACTGTACGTGCTTCTCGTACAGGGAGTGGCATGGTATCAGCTGTACCACAAGATGCACTAGCAGGCTATCTCGTAAGTGATACATTGAGTCCACAAAAAGCTCGTATTTTATTGATGCTGGGTCTTACAAAAACTAAAAATCTTAAAAAGTTACAACAGTTCTTCTATGAATATTAATTAGAAAATAAAAAAAGATTTGAGAAAAATTCTCAAATCTTAATTTGATATTCATTTTCAAGTATTATACTATGTGTAACAGTTTTATATACAATGAACCGCACATCACGATCGCTTAGGATGTGCGGTTTTTTATTTCGCCTAGAATGCGTATTTTTTATTCGGCGCCAATAGCATTTTCTAAGGCTCGTTGTATACCTACATAAACCGCTTTAGCCAATGTGTCTCCAAATAGGGAGAAGGAGCCAGCGTCCGTTAACACATCACCATTTGTATCTATGGTGAGAATGATACCGTCTGTGGATGTTCCTGTAGCAGAAGTCTTGCGTTCTTTTGTGATGGCATCAGGAATATCTTCGTTGATAAATGGATAGAGGCGTACACTTTCAACACCCCAATCTTGAATGGCTGCGGTTTTAGCCTCCGTAATTGTCATGATGGCTTTCACCATGGCACTATCTGTTAATGCCTTGTTTGTAAAGACAAGAATATTAATGGTACCAGGTACTATGAAATTACCATCTCGCTCCTCGTAGCAATAGCCTGTTCCTGCACGATGGGCCGTCTTTTCATAGCCTGCAGTAACGATGGTCTCCACAATCGTATCGTGTTCTTCAACCTTAGCGTACGCGTGAAGGTTCATTGTAGCAGACGTAAGAAGCGCTGTACTAAAATGAACAGGTGTATCGATGTGTTCAAACTCTTGTGCTAAATAATTTGCTACAGAGCCGCCAGGCAAATCTTTTTCTGTTTCAATTTGATACGTCAGTTGCTGATTTCGTACGGCCAAAGTATGGTGATATCCGCCATTGAGTTGACCACTAGATAAGGAATAATGGATGTCATCAAAGTGTACGGTAACGGAATTTAACTCTTTTGTTACATGACCTCCTGTTGCAAGCTCTTGTGGTGCTTCATATGGATTGTTAAACATGTAAGTCTCCCTAGATTTAGATTGTTATATATATAATATAAGGATATAATAGTTTTACTAAATTATTGTAAAATACATATGTTAGATTATAACACATATGTTTATTTCGAATATATTTCCGATTCTACCGAATGAGCGTTATATTTTATTCATGGAGGTTAGTATGAGTGATCTTTTAAATAGGGCTTCTGAATTACTGTTTAAAGATGCGAATGTATTGATTCAATTTCGAGATTGGTTCTTTTCTCAAGCGGGAAATATATTATTAGCTCTTATTATATTTTGGGTAGGTCGTTATGCTATTAAATGGGTGAAAACCTTTGCTGTCCGTATTATGACTAAGGCCTCTTATGACTCTGCTGCGATGAGCTTTATTACGCAGATCATCAATTATGCATTGCTAGTAGGTCTAATATTGATTTGCTTAAATCAAATTGGTGTTCCTACTACATCCTTTGTAGCTGCCTTTGGTGCCTTTGGTTTAGGTATTGGTTTGGCCTTACAAAGCAACTTATCTAACTTGGCATCAGGCTTATTAATTCTTATATTTAAGCCTTTTAGAGCAGGTCATGTTATTCAAGTTGGAGATACTGTAGGTAGTGTTAAGTCTATTCAATTTATGTATACTATTATCACTACTAAAGATCAAAAAAATGTGTATATACCAAACTCTATCCTTACCTCCCAAGCCATAACTAATATTGCTTATACCCATGAAAGGATTATCCCGTTCGTCTTTGATATTGGTTATAACAATAATCATCATGAAGCAATTAAAATCTTAAAAAATATTTTTGCTGCTGATAAACGTGTACTCAATCCTAAAAATATGGAAATTGGTATTTCTGAATTTGGCGATAACTCTGTACGCATTGCTGCCTATGCACGCGTTAAGTCGAAAGACTTCTTAGATGTGCAATATGGAATTATGTCTGATGTAAAAGATGCGTTCGATAAATATGGTATCGACATTCCATATCCTCAACGTGTTGTATATCTACAAAATGTAGATAACTCTACTGGTGAAATTAAGGGAACTAAGAAAAAAGCAAGTGGAACGGATGTTGCCATTGATGATAATCCTGAAAGTTAATATGTGATACAGAAAGTGAGATATATGATATCTTTAACAACTAATGTTTGTATAGTTTGGAAACGACTTATTTTGATGATAGCCTTTATAGGCGCTATTATTTTCGGTACTAGTGTTTCTCATGCGGCGTATATTGCGCCACCATCTACGATAGGTGAGGCTGTTGTTCTCATTGATGCGGATACAAAGGAAATCCTATTTGCAAAGAATCCTGATAAGTGGATGCATCCTGCGAGCACTACGAAAATGGTTACCTTGTTAACAGCTCTAGAACTCAAAGGTACACAACTTGATGAACTGGCGACTATTAGTAGTTATGCCACTAGTATGGAGGAATCCAATCTGGGGGTTCGCGTGGGTGATCAAATTACCTTGGAAGGCGTTCTTGAAGGCATGATGGTTGCCAGCGGTAATGATGCGGCCGTTGTAGTAGCAGAAAATGTAAGTGGCTCTGTAGAGAATTTTGCAAAGGACATGAATCGCGTTGCTGCAAAAGCAGGGGCAAAAAATAGTGTATTTTTAAATCCTCATGGTTTGACACAAATGGGTCATCACTCTACGGCTCGTGACTTGGCGATGATTGCAGCGTATGGTATGAAATACCAAATGTTCCGCGATAAAGTAGCCAATGATTATTATAAGGTGCCTTATCAAAACCGTACGCCAGAAACAATTCGCACTACAAACCATTTCATTCGCAATAAATATCCCGGTGCTAATGGTTTAAAAACTGGCTTTACGAATGCTGCAGGGGAATGCTTGATTGCATCGGCTACCCGTAATGGTCATACTATGATTGTAGTTATGCTTAACGATGATAACCGTTGGGATGAAGCAGTACAATTCCTTGATTACGGTTTTAAACTTCGTGGAGTTATTTAGGGGAACTATTGTGTAATGGGGGATATATGAGTTCATTCTTTGCCTTTTTAAAACGCATGCGCTTTATCAATCGATGGAGCCTTATGCGCAATACAGAAATTGAAAATATTCAAGAACATAGCCTCGAAGTGGCTATGGTAGCTCATAACTTAGCAGCTCTGAAGAACGAATATTTCGGTGGCAATGTAGATATTAATAAGGTGGCTGTTATTGCCATGTACCATGAGGTGAGTGAAATCTTCACAGGCGACATGCCAACACCGATTAAATATTTTGATCCAAAACTTCGT
Source organism: uncultured Veillonella sp. (assembly GCA_900556785.1). Taxonomy (GTDB): domain Bacteria; phylum Bacillota; class Negativicutes; order Veillonellales; family Veillonellaceae; genus Veillonella. The sequence continues at coordinate 10,000 of USQK01000004.1, read as the reverse complement.
GAACTGTATGGTGAAGTTGAAACATTAGCACAAGAGAAAATGTTATTGACCTTGCCAGAACGATTACAAGCCGTTTATAAGCCTTTCATAGTAGATGCAGAGGATAATCCTGAGTGGCCTATCGTTAAAGCGGCAGATACAATTTCGGCCTATATGAAATGTGTAAACGAACTCAAGGCAGGGAACGATGAGTTTAAAGAAGCACATGACTCCATTTTGGCTAAACTGAAAGCACTCAACATGCCAGAGGTAGATATGTTCCTTGAGACTTATATGCCTGCTCTTGGTAAAAGCTTGGATGAGCTAAATTACTACGAAATCAAATAATGATTAAAAAAGAGACGACCAGCGGTCGTCTCTTTTTATTCTATAAAAATAGCCATAACATCTTAATAGACGTCACAGCCATTTTACATCTCAAATACAAATTATAATATCTATTTTTCTTCAATAATATTTTGGTTTCTCATTAATATTTTCTTCCCCCGCCACGAGAATGCCCGGTGCCCATATTTAGCTTTGAACTCTTTGTTTGTAAGCATTTCTAGTTCATTAATATCGATGTGTGGTTCGATTTGTTGGAACTCGGGAATTGGTGTTGTAGGAATACCTTGATTATGGGGGCACACCTCTTGGCATACATCGCAACCAAACAATAATGGAGTTTTAGCTATAATATGTTGTTCTTGGTCGGTGAGTTCGCCTTTTTTCTGTGTTAAGTAGCTTTTACAAGTATCATATTTGAATTCTTCGTATCCTAAGCATTGACCTAGACAAGCGGTAATACAACGGTTACAACCCATGCAAGATTGTTCAAGTGGTGTGTTCGGCTCAAATTTTAAGGTGGTTAATATCGTTCCTATTACTACGTAGGATCCCCATTTAGGACTGATAAAACAATTGTTTTTGCCATAAAAGCCAAGGCCCGCTAAGTATGCCATGTAACGGTCTGCCAAGGGAGAGGTGTCACAATGTATAGAAAACTGAGCTGAAGTATTCATTTTTTGTAATTTTTCAATAAGTTTTTCTAAATATTCATTAATGACTAGGTGATAATCTGTGCCCCATGTATAGCGGGATAGATTGGATGGACCGTTATGTTCTACGTAGTATGGAAAGAGACAGACAATAGCACTTTTAGGTGTGAACTCAGTTGTTCCGAGTAGTCGTTCCTCCACATCTGCCGCTGTAAATGGACAGGGATTGGTTTCGTACAAAATGGTTTTTGCATTTTCAGGTAGAGGCCAAGGGGCAATCCCAAATTCATAAATATGTAATTCTTTGCAAAATTCCTGTAAATTTATATCTTTCATCATAGATTTAGTGGCGAATAATTGGTAAAATAAAAGTATAAGAAACGTGAGGAATTCTATAGATTCCTGCTAAGTTTGTAGTTCGGTGATATCTGTATTTTTGTGGTTATCATCCAGTTCTGTTAGTATTAGTATACCATTGAGAGGACAGATTATGTTAGCATTTATGAAAGTATTACAACCGAAGACGGTGGAAGAGGCTTATGAATTAGCCACAAAAAACAAAACTGCCCCAATGCTAGCTGGCGGCTGTTGGTTGCGTTTAGGTCGGCGTACATGGCCTGCAGTGATTGATATGGCTAGTCTTGACTTGCGCTATGTTCGCGAAGAGGATAACGAATTTGTCATTGGTGCTATGGCAACGCAAGGCGATGTGGAACGTTTTGAGCCATTACAACAATTCTGTGGTGGTGCTGTTGTTAAAGGTGTTAAAGAAATTCTTGGCATTCAATTCCGGAACACTGCTACTATGGGTGGATCTGTAGCAAGCCGCTTCGGCTTCTCCGACATTATTCCTGCATTAATGGCAGTACATGCAGACATCGTTACTTTTAAAGGCGGTCGCATGTCCATACATGACTATATGAAATACAGAGAACGTGATATCCTCGTGGAAATTCGTATCCCTAAAGTAGATGTGCCTGTAGCTGTAGAGGCTCTTCGCATCTCTCGTGGTGACTTCCCAGTGTTGACAGGTGCTCTTCGCCGTGATGACAAAGGCGTTGAAGTGTACATCGGTACAAGACCTGGCGTGCCTCAATTAGCAGAAAAAGCAAGTGCTCTGCTTTCAGAAAAAGGATTGTCTGCAGCAAAAGAAGCAGGTCAATTAGCATCTGAAGAGTTAGTTTACCAATCTAACTCTCATGCTTCCAAAGAATATCGCATGGAAATGGTAAAAGCAATGGTTCAACGCTTGTCTAAGGAGGTGGCACAATAATGGAACTCGTACTTAATATTAATAATAAAAATGTAACTGTTAATGTGCCAACTGATGAAATGTTATTGGATACATTGCGTAATCTTGGTTACTATAGCGTACGTTGTGGCTGTGACACAACAAACTGTGGCCTTTGCACTGTATGGGTAGATGACGAAATTATCTTGTCTTGTGCATATCCTACATTCCGAGCACCAGGTCATAAAATCACTACATTAGAAGGCTTGCAAGAAGAGGCTGAATTATTAGCGGCTTGTATTGCTAGCGAAGGCGCTGACCAATGTGGCTTCTGTACAACTGGCATGATGATGAGTGCTATCAACTTGAAACGTAAAAATCCAAAGGCTACTGATGATGAGATTCGTGAATACCTCATCGGTAACTTGTGCCGTTGTACTGGCTATGAATCACAACTTCGAGGGGTTCGTAAATTCTTAGAAGGAGGCCTAAAATAATGAATAAGCACATTGGTAAATCCTATGACAAGGTTGACTCTAAAGGTATTTTGACGGGTAAACCGTCTTATACTGGCGATTTTGTTCCAAAAGATGCGCTCGTTATTAAGGTTCTTCGTAGCCCTCATGCACAGGCGCGCATTAAATCAATCGATACATCTAAAGCTAAATTAATTCCTGGTGTAGAAGCGATCTTTACACATGAAGATGTGCCTAATACTCGTTTTACATTGGCTGGTCAAACCTACCCAGAGCCATCTGCTTATGATGCGCTTATCTTAGACCCTGTAGTTCGCTATGTAGGCGATGAAGTGGCTCTTGTTGTTGCAAAAGATGAAGCTACAGCACTTAAAGCGATGCCTCTTATCAAGGTTGAATACGAAGTACAAAAACCTGTACTCGATATGCATACGGCTATCGACCATGAAACAGTAGTCCATCCTGAAGATGATATTCATAATAATATCCCTGTAGGTCAAGATTATAAACGCAATATTTGCGTATCTTATCATAAACGAGTAGGCGATATTGAAGCTGAACTTGCAAAATGTGATTATATAGTAGATGGCACTTACTTTGACCAGGCTACACGCCAAACAGCAATGGAACCATTCCAAAGTTATGGTTACGTTGATGCATTGGGCCGCGTAGTTATCGTATCTTCCACACAAATCGTATTCCATGTACGCCGTCATATTGCGCGTGCATTAGGAATTCCAGCTACAAAGGTTCGCGTAATCAAACCTCGTATCGGCGGTGGTTTCGGTTCTAAACAAACGGCTTGCACAGAAATTATGACAGCTTTTGTGGCGTGGACATTGAAGAAACCTTGCTACCTCTTATACGATCGTACTGAAGCACAGACTTGCTCCACTACACGTCATGCTCGTGAATGGAAAATCCGTGTAGGTGCTACAAAAGATGGAATTATCAAAGTAATTGATATGGACTCCATTACTGATGCAGGTGCTCATGCAACTCACTGTTTCACTACTACTACAGCTGGTGAGCATAAGTCCATTCCTTTATACAATAAAGCGACAGCTATCCACTACGGTACAGAAGGCGTATACATGAACCATACACCAGGCGGTGCATTCCGTGGTTATGGTGCTACAGAAGCGTTATGGCCATTAGAGTGTGCTGTTAATAATTTGGCAGATAAAATGGGTGTTGACCCTGCTGAATTGCGTCAAAAGAACTTGATTGCTCAAGGTGAACAAAGCTTGGTATACGCTCCAGATGAATACCTTGACTCTGGTCTATTCCAAGATACAGTAAACCGCGTAAAAGAAATGGCTCGTTGGGATGAGCGTCCTCATTCTTGGGATATTGACGAACGTTATCGCGGTGGCCTTGGCATGGCATTAGCATTACAAGGTTCTGGTGTTGCTAACATTGACGTAGCATCTGTAGAAATTCGTCTTGGCGATGATGGTAACTACACATTGTATACGGGCTCTTCCGATATGGGCATGGGTGCTAATACTGTATTGACTCAAATGGCTTGTGAAATCATTGGCTGTCCTATGGAATACATGACTGTTGTTGAATCTGATACAGACATCGTACCATTTGATCCAGGTTCCTATGCATCTAGTACAACATACGTAACTGGTACGGCGGCGAAAATGGCTGCTGAAGAATTACGCACTAAGATTATCGCTAAGTTCGCTCAATTCTTCGATACAGATGTAGACAACATCGATTTTGATGGCGTTGTAGCTACCACAAAAGATGGTTCTCAAACTATGGATATCCATCAATTAGCTCCAAAATTATTGGTAGGCGTTAATGCAGAACAATTGTCTGGTTTCGCTACATGGGGCAGTCATACGTCCCCACCTCCATTCATGGCAACTATTGCAGAGGTAAAAGTAGACAAACAAACTGGCAAGGTTATTCCGCTTCATACATATTCCTGCATCGATTGCGGTACTGTTATTAATCCTAAATTGGCTCGTATTCAAGTTGAAGGCGGCGTAGTACAAGCTATCGGCATGGCGTTATATGAAGATGTACGCTATTCCAATAATGGTCGTTTAGAGACTAATAACCTTATGACTTATAAAATTCCAACCCGTCAAGATATTGGCGAGTTACATGTAGACTTTGTAGAGTCTTATGAGCCGACAGGCGGATTTGGTGCCAAATCTATTGGTGAAGTTGTTATTAATACGGCTAGTCCAGCTATTCAGCATGCTATTAAAAATGCAGTTGGTGCGGACGTTCGTACATTACCTATGACACCTGAGAAGGTATTTATGGCTATGGACGAGAAATATAAAGTATAGAGATTTCTAGTTCTTTTTACTTTCTAAGGAGGCCTGGTTCTATGACATCACAAACATCCTATTGGAATCGATTGATTCAGCCGGGAATCGTTGCCCTTGTTGGGGCAGGCGGTAAAACGACTGTGCTTTCAAAACTAGTAGAATATGGACGGCTGAAAGGTCAGCCCATCGTAGTTACGACTACGACTCGACTTTATGAGTCTCAGGTGGCTCATTATGAACCGATTTATACTCATAATATTAATGAAGCTGATGAGTATTGTACTGACCGACTTTTACATGGCTATTGTGGTGCGTGGTTCGCTGGAATTACAGGAACAAAAGTAGACTCCTTAGATTGTGATCTTATCGATGGTTTATCCAAGTTACATCCCAATTGGCAAATTGTTGTAGAAGCAGATGGGGCGAAGGAAAAATGGCTCAAGGCACCTAAGACGACCGAACCTGTCATTCCATCTCTTACAAAGACTACGATTGGCCTCGTGAATCTACAAATGCTAGGGGCCCCGTTAGATGATGAACACGTACATAATATCGAGCTGGTTCAAGATATTGTAAAACGCGATATGGGGGCTATTGTAACTCCTCGTATGTTGGCTGATCTTGTTTTGCATAGGCAAGGTTTATTCCAATACAGTAAAGGTAAGAAAATACTATTCTGTACTGGTTATGAAACAGTGCAACATCGCATTATCGATGATTTTATTGATCATATTGTTGATAGCGATATTTCGGCTATCATTTTGGCTGATGGATACAAAGCAAGTTGTGAAATCCGTCGCATTATTCAATGTCGGTAGGTACTCATGACTAATGTGAAAGCAAATTGTAACACCGCTTTTAGTCCCATGAGAGACCCCATAGACCATCATCCTTTGCATATTGGCATTGTCCTCCTTGTGGGAGGGCAATCCAAGCGTATGGGATGTAATAAGCAGCTCTTACCCTGGCGTGGCAAGACTGTTCTAGATGCGGTCTGTGGGGCTCTTCAAGGTGGATGGGGTGGACAGGTAGCTTCTACTGTATCGTGTAAGCTACCTTTTGTGGCAGTTACTGGTGATGATCATGAGAAACTAGAACCTATTGTCACAAGCTATGGTTTTGAAGCCCTTCGAAATGACCATCCTGAACTGGGGCAAGGCGTATCCATAGCGTTGGGAGTACATCATTTGGTGAATACGGCGCCTATACCGCTAGACGGTATTCTCTGTTCAGTAGGAGATCAACCACTTTTGACGAGTGCTGTTGTACACGAGGTCATTCGTGCGTTTAATGAAAACTTTCATCCGAAAACTATCGTCGTTCCACATTATGGGGCAAATTATCACTCGGGAAATCCCGTTCTCTTTGGTTCTCATTGGTTTGATTATTTACAACAGATTCAAGGGGATCAAGGGGGGAAGACCATTATTCATGGTGATGGTAAAGCCCATGTCGTGAAATTATGGATTAGTGATGATATTGGCGACGATATCGATACACCCGATGATTTTGAGCGTTTGAAACATCGTGAAAGTGAGGCATTATGAAACCATTGGTACTCATGCGTGGAGGCGGAGACATTGCTTCCGGCGCTGTATATAGATTGAGACGGGCGGGCTATCCCGTTGTAATTAGTGAAATAGCGATTCCTACCATGATTCGCCGCGAAGTATGTTACGGTAATGCGGTTCATCGTGGAGAAATGATTTTGGAACGTTTTGTTGCTCGTCATGTGTCTCTTAGTGAAGTGAAGGATACATTGGCACAGGAAATCATCCCCGTTGTCACTAGCTCATATGAGGAATTATTGGACACTTTAAAACCAGAGATTGTAGTCGATGCTATTTTGAGTAAAAAGAATCTTGGTACAAAACGGGATGATGCAGATCTCGTTATCGGTGTGGGCCCTGGATTTATTGCTGGAGAAGATGTAGATGTAGTCATTGAAACGATGCGTGGTCATTCATTAGGTCGCTGTATCTATGATGGACCAGCTCAACCTAATACGGGTATCCCTGGAAATGTAGGTGGCTACACTCATGAGCGTGTTATTCATTCTCCAAAGGCTGGACTATTTACAGCAAAACGTCATATTGGGGATTCTGTACAAGCTAATGAAGTAATTGGTTATGTTGATGAAGAACCAGTAAGAGCGAAAATTACAGGTATTCTACGAGGCATTTTAAAAAGTGGGCTCATCGTATCAGATCATTTTAAGTTGGCTGATGTGGATGCTCGTTGTGAAGAGTCTCATTGCTATAGTATTTCAGATAAATCCCTTGCTGTCGGTGGAGGTGTATTAGAGGCTGTTACCGCTTGGGATTATGAAAGGAATCTAGATGGAAACAATTTATGATGTGATGAAAGATCGTCTACAGGTTACTGAAACTACTGTGATGGTTACTGTTCTATCCGGTCCTCGTCAAGGGGATAAGACTATTTATGCTGAAGATGGAAGGGTTCTATACGGAACTCCTATTGAAGGGTTTACTGTAGATAAAGCAAAGCTAAATTCTCTATGCATGGTAGGCGAAATGGAGTGTTTCGTACAACCTGTAGAAAATGATCCGTCAGTTCTCGTATTAGGCGCAGGTCATGTTAGCCGAGCTATTACAGATTTGCTGTTGTTTATTGGATGTCGTGTTACAGTCGTAGATGACCGTCCAGAATATGTAGTTCCTGAATTCTTTGATGAACGTGTCATACGTAAATGCTTACCTTTAGAAAACTTCAAGAACGATTTACCTCTTGATGAATATACTGGTTTTATCATTGTGACACGTGCTCATGAGTACGATAATATATGCTTAGAACAATTACGAGGGTACTTGCCTACCTATATGGGCGTTATGGGTAGCCAAAAACGCATCCATCACGCCTTTGAAGTGTTGCGTGAGCAGGGATGGACTCAAGATGAGTTAGATATGGTATATGCGCCTATTGGGCTAGATTTAGGAGCTCAAACGCCTGAGGAAATTGCATTATCTATCGTTAGTGAATATTTGGCAGTGGTGCGTGGAAAAAAAGGCGGCTCATTGCGGAAAGGTAGAGTGATCCATGAATCGTGAGTTTATTGAATATCTTAGTGAACGTAAAAATGAAACCTTAGCAGTAGCCACTATTTTATATACTCGTGGATCCACACCTCGTAAAGCTGGTACATCTATGGTTGTATTTCCTGATGGATCTATTTTTGGCACTATTGGCGGCGGTCGTGCAGAAAATGAAATCCGCCTAAGTGCTGTGGACTCCTTGAATAAAAAAGAAGCTCACCGTCGTATTGATGTTCTCCTTGATGATGACGTAGCTGTTAAAGAAGGCATGGTTTGTGGGGGACAAATGGATGTATGGATTGAAACACAAAACATCTAATAAAATCTCATTCAGCGTTTGTTTATAAATTTACAGTACTCTCAAAATGAGTTAAAATATAAGGTACAGTCAAAGAATTGATTGTACCTTATTATTTTGTATAAGGAGCTATTTTTATGCATATTGACGCACTTATACATACCTTTAGGCTTCTTGATATTGCTGATATCTTAATCGTTGCCGTAGGTATTTATTACTTATATAAATTGCTTAAAGATACACGGGCCGTTTCTCTTTTGAAGGGCCTTGTTATACTAGCAATTCTAAATTTATTGAGTCATTTGCTGAATCTATATGTTATCAATTGGATTTTGCAACAAAGTATGACTGTTCTTCTCTTCGCATTACCTGTAGTATTCCAACCGGAATTGCGTCGTGCTTTAGAACAATTGGGCCGTGGTCGAATTTTCAGTAAGGCACAGAATGTCAACGAAGAGGAAATGGATATGACTATCAATGAAGTGATGGCGGCGGCCCGCGTTATGTCTCGTGAGCATACTGGGGCACTTATCGTTTTTGAACGTGAAGTGGGCCTCAATGACTTTGTTGATACAGGCATTTTAATTGATGCTGTGTTGAGCCGTGAACTAATTAAAAATATTTTCGTTCCTAGTACACCACTTCATGATGGGGCGCTGATTATCCGCGATGGACGTATTCGTGCAGCAGGGTGTTTGTTGCCACTAACTGAGGATCGTACATTGAGTACTGAACTTGGTACACGTCACCGTGCAGCCATCGGTTTGTCTGAACAAACTGATGCTGTCGTTGTTGTGGTCAGTGAGGAAACGGGGACAATTTCCTACACCTATGGCGGTCATATCTATCGCCATTTACCGGAAGATCAAATTAAAGAAGCGTTGCGTACATTTATGGAACGCCCTCGTCAAACCATTACTGGTATGTGGAAATGGGGGGCAAAAAAATGATGATACATTTGAAACGCAATTGGCCAGCTAAGTTGTTATCATTGCTAGCCGCTATCGTCATGTGGTTCTTTATCATGCGAGATCAGAACCCTGTGATGGAGGTAACCTATACAGTACCTGTTCAAGTCCAAAATCTTGATTCCCATTATATTATAGAAGATGCACCTGATGTAGCACGCATTGTCCTTTCGGGCCCTCGCGATACGATTATGGCTATAAAGGCAGATAATCTTCGTACATATATTGATGCATCTGGTGTAAAACCAGGTCAAAATAATGTAACCATTGGATTTACCCCTCCAGCGGGGATGAGCCTTGTGGAGGTTAAGCCTGATACTGTAACAATTAATGTAGACGAATATGCAGAGCGGAAAATACCGGTTGAAATTGTTCCAATTGGTAAGTTCTCCGACGATGTTGCTCTCAAGTCAGTAACTATTGTACCGAAAGAGGTAACTGTATCTGGACGTAAACAGCTCGTTAACGCTGTAAATAAGGTTGTTATGAAGGTTAATATCTCTGGTCAAACTAAGAACTTTAGTGCTGTTAGTACGTTAGAAGCCTGGGATATATCTGGTAATGTATTAGATGTACACATCAATCCGAGCCAAGGTCAAGCGCAATATGAACTAAACTTATTGCGTAAAGATAAAGCGGTTCCTATTACAGTACCAACGGCGGGGGAGGGAGCTGATGGGGATGAAGTTATTTTAGAAAT
>USQK01000003.1 GCA_900556785.1 uncultured Veillonella sp. | reverse complement strand
TAATACATTATATATATAAGAGTATAAAATAGATCGTATCAGTTTATATTTACATTATATTTGTATATCTTATACAAGTTTATCTTCATCTAAAATATATAAACTTTCTAAATTAGATGAAGACAAAACATAGCAATAAAGCGTTTCTTCATAAATGCATAGAAAAAGGTAGTTAATATAAGCAGTCTATTATTTTATAATTGTTTATATTTGTACAGCTATTAAGCCTTAAGTAAGGACAACAATAGATAAACGCAAAAAAACAACGCCATCCTTTCGGATGGCGTCGTTTCGCATAAGGATTGTGTGCCCTAGTCGGGGTCCAGGGAACAGCAAGGCCCTCAAACAATCGCCGTATGAGGGCCATATGTAGTTGTTCATTATATACACTGTGCGTCACACATCATCTTCCTAATTCATTGTATATCGTTTATGCCGAGCTCTCAGTGTGTTAATGAATTATAGTTAAATTTACAAACCTTATTATTGAATCGCAGCGCGCAAGTCTACTTTTTTAGTTTCTTGGTTAGCTGGACGATTGATCGCTTCACGAAGATCTACAGTATGTTCATCTTGAACAGTAGGTTCTTCACTAGCTTTATTTTTAACTGTTTGTTTAGCTGCGAACCAGATTGTTTCGTTCATGTAGTGACGAAGTTCTTCGTTAGAAACGTTTTCTTGGTCTTTAGCCATTACATCCAAAATAGCATCTTCTAATGCTTGTGCTTCGTCGTCAGTCATAGGACCGCCAACTTCTTTTTGTTTTTGGATGATTTCGTTAATACGATCTGTCATGCCGCGCAATACATTGTAACCATAGCTGTTAGTGAAGCCATCTTCTTTATTGTATTTAGGCATTTCAAAGTATTCGTATTCGTTTTTATTACGGTTTTCACCATTCCAGTTCAAGAACACTTCTTGACCATGTACACGACCGATGGAATGTGTGCGGAAGTAGTCAGCATAGTTGTGTTTGTCATAGGAATGTAACCATTTTTTCTCAGCTTTTGTCATACGTTCATGGTTTTCGTATTTCACTTTAGCTTTTGCGATGTTGATCTCCGCATTTTGCCAAGCTTTCACATAGTCATGAACAGCAGACACTGTTTGTGGACTAGCCACTGGAACCAATACTACATTGCCCAATGCTGGAGCAGATACTGGATTACGTAAAATCAAATTATCGTCATATGTTGGAGCGGATTGTGCACCTACAACGCCTGTAGAAATAACAAGAGCCGCTGCACAAGCAAGTAATGTAGATTTTTTCATTCTATATTCCTCTTTTCTATCGTTAGATTATGGTGAAAGTATCTCTCACGCGTTTCACGTTCATATTTAAAAGCATTATTTTCATAAACAATAGGGAGAGGTAAGCGCTACGCTAGGTAGCGCATACCTTCCTTTGTTCATTCAGTTCTTACACTCACAAATGATTACATACCAAGTTTTGCCATCATAGCAGCAATTTGAGCTTTCATTTGTTCGTTTTCAGCTTTCAAATCAGATACTTCTGTTTTTAATCCAGCGTTTTGTGCTTTAACGGAAGCCATTTCTTGTTGCATTGCATAAGCAGAGCTGATAGGGCCTTTGCGGTAACGATCTGCTACAGCAGCTTCGCTATCACGGTTGCCAACTTTCCAAGTTACACCAGCGTTTGCCATCATGTGACGGGAACCGCCTGCCCAAGCTAAGCCAGCATGCATCATTGTGGACTCATTTTTGTAATGAGCAACGCCCATTGCAATAGCAGAGTTACCACGGTAGTTACCATAACCAGCCATGATTTGAGTTGGTTCTAATGGATCGTATTGGATAGGTTTCAATGCTGCAAGAGCTGCACCTTGTGCACCAGTACGGCCGATTTCGTCTGTCAATTCATCGAAACGAGGGCTTGCACCAGTAGTCAAGTCGTATACTTTTGCGCCATCTGTAGTTTCAGATTCTTGAACACCTACAGTACCATCAGTGGATTTAACGATTGTACGGGAATCTTTCAATTGTTTCAAGTTAACCGCATCTGTATCGTTAGTACCTTTACCAAGGTTAGTAATTTTGTTACCACCCATGTTGAGGTTACCACCAGTTACGGAAAGGTCACCAGCGTTGAAGTTCAATGCAGGACCATTGTCGCTATTCTTGATGGAGTTGATACCTTTAAGGTCTTTGTTCAATTTAACTGTTAATGTATCGTTACCATCAGCTACTACGTTGATGTTACCAGCAGCGGATTGGAATGCAGTGGATTGAGCTGCAGTCACACCTTCACCTTGAACTTTAACAAGCGTATTTAACGCATGTTTGTTTTCAGTGCCAGTGTTGTTACCTGTGAATTTCAAACCATCATCCATAGTTGCTACTTCACGTTTGATTGGGTTGCCATCAGTATCTTTCAATGGGTTACCATCTTTATCTTTTGGTACGTATACGATACGTTCAGATTTGTCGCCATTGTTAGCTTCTGGTTTAACAAGAGTTTTGGAACCGTGATCTGTAGAGATATCTACACCAGTACCATCTGCACCAGCAGGGCCTTGAGGACCAGTTAAGCCGATATGACCTACGCCGTCTTTACCAGCGATGGATACAGCGTCTTTACCATCTTTACCGATGGAAACTTTACCGTCGATACCGTTAGCACCGTCTTTACCGGAGATGGATACACCATCTTTACCATCAACGCCATTTTTACCAGGAACGCTAATGGAGTTCAAGCCGTTAAGATCTTTATCAAGAGCTACCACAACTTTACCATCTTTAGTCATAGTTTTGATGTTGGATGCGCTGTAGTTGTCATCAGCTTTAGTGCCTTCGCCTACGATTTCAAGTTTTTCACCCAAGTTTTTGTGGATGTCATTGCCAGATTGAGCACCGAAGTTCAAACCTTTGTTGCCGATTGCATCAGCAGTATTTTTAAGGTCAGTAACATTTACAGCACCGTTCTTAGTATTGTTGTCACCAGCAGCAGCATCAATCTTATCTAAGAATGTATTACCAGCTTTGTCAGCGATGGAAGAACCAACGTTGTTCAATTTCATTGGATCTGTAGTAGAAGCGTTAGGGTTGTTCATGGAAGCGATGATATCGCCAGCATTTACAACATCGCCAGAACCATCTTTAGCTGTATTGAAAGTACCATCTGGTTGTTTGTAAACTTTAGTACCATCTTGTTTAGTGTATACTACTGGAATTTGAGCATTGTTTACAACACCTTGGTTATTGATCTTAATGTCATATTGGTGACCTTTAGCTGCATCATAAGTTGCAGATGTAGGATCATTTTTGTCAGTTACAGAGATAGTACCATCAGAAGATTCAACAGTTGTAACTTTATCTTTCAATTGTTTAACGTTTACTGCATCTGTATCAGCTTCACCAGCTTTAACGCCTGTGATTTTCTTATCGCCAGCATTGATGCCATCTTTCTTAACAGATGGGCCACCAGTGATAGTTAAACCATCGTTGTTAACAGTAGTGTCACCGATTTTTACGGAACCATCTTTAGTAAGATCAATGTCTTTAGCCAATTGAACTTTCAATTTACCGCCATCAGCATTTACACCAATGTTGTTGTCAGTCAATTTAGAGCTATCTGCACCACCAACGATATCTACTACGTTGTTAAGATGTTTCTTAATAACGTTAGGGTTAGTATCTTGGTTAGTTTGACCGTTGTCACCAGCGAACTTCATGCCATCATCGTGAGTTGCAACTTCATGTGTGTTGCCATCTTTGTCTTCGTATACGATACGAGTCAATTTATCACCAGGTTGGCCGTCAACACCAGGAACACCGTCTTTAACGGAAATCTTAGCACTTGCGCCATCTTTACCGTCAGCACCCTTAGGACCAGTCAAGCCGATAGAGCCATCTTTACCGTTGAGTACAACAGATGCGCCGTCTTTACCGTTAACACCGATTTTACCATCAACGCCGTCTTTACCATCTTTACCAACAACTACGCTGTCAGCTTTAAGGTTTTTATCAAGTTTAACATCGATTGTTGTGTTGCCGTCAGTATCTTGAGAGATGATAGTCTTAACGTTTTCACCGCTGTATTCAGTATCAGCTTTAGCACCTTCACCTTGGATTTTCACAGTGGAACCAAGTTTATTAGTTTTCACACCACCAGCGTTAGCATCAAATTTCAAGCCTTTTTCAATCAATGCATCAGCTGTATTTTTAAGGTCTGTTACATTAACTGCACCGTTCTTAGTTTTGTTGTCAGCAGCTGCTGCATCAATTTTATCTAAGTAAGTGTTACCAGCTTGATCAGCAATAGTGGAACCTACGTTGTTCAACTTCATAGGAGTTGTTGTGGAATCACCACCATTGTTCATGGATGCAATTACATCAGCAGGTTGAACTGTAGTACCAGTACCATCAGGCTTAGTATTGAATGTAACATTACCAGTAGCAGGATCTACGATTTTGTAAAGTTTGTCGCCATCTTTATTAGTATAAACAACTGGAGTTTGAGCTTTTTCAACTACAGTTTGGTTATTGATAGTGATGTCATATTGGTGACCTTTAGCTGCATCATAACCAGGTTGACCAGCAACGTTTTTGTCTACTACTTTGATGGAACTATCGGAAGACTCAACAGTTGTAACTTTGTCTTTCAATTGTTTTACGTTAACTGCATCAGTATCGTTTTCACCAGCTTTAACGTTAACAATTTTGTTACCGCCATTATCTAAACCAGTGTTAGTCAACTTAACATCAGTAGTAGTACCACCTGCAGGAGCAGTGATTGTAACACCGTTGTTATCAACTTTTGTATTACCAGTAGTCAAGGAGCCATCAGCATCCAAGTCAACATTTTTAGCCAATTGAACTTTCAATTTGCCATTAACATTGTTAACACCAATGTTATCGTTAGTAGTCAATTTATTTTTATCAGCACCACCAACGATATCTACTACGTTGTTAAGATGTTTCTTAAGAACTTTAGTATCATCTGTTTGACCATCGTCACCAGCAAACTTCATACCATCATCATGAGTTGCTACTTGATGTTCGTTGCCGTCTTTATCGTTGTAGAAGATACGAGTGATACCATCAACACCGTCTTTACCATCAACGCCAGCTTTACCTTCTTTAACAGTAATATCAGCAGTTGCATTTTTACCATCTTTACCAGCAGGGCCAGTTAAACCAATGTGACCTACGCCATCTTTACCGGAGATAGATACTGCATCTTTACCGTCTTTACCAGAAATACCAACTTTACCATCGATACCATTTGTACCAGGAAGGCCAGGAGCACCTGTAGCACCTTGAGGTCCAACAATAGTTACGCCATCTTTACCTGCTTGACCATCTTTACCATTAACAACTACTTTATCCAAGTTAGTTAAATCTTTGTCTAGGCTGTAAGTATAAGTTTGAGTTTTATTGGCTGCATCAACAGTTTGTTTTACAGTCAAGTTTTTACCTGCTGCAAAGTTTACAGTGCCACCATTTTCAACAGCTGTTGCAGTTGCTGCACCATCTAATTTACCATCACCAGCAATTGCATTAGCTTTGAAACCGTAGTTATTACCAGCTGCAGGAATGTTCAAGTCGGAGAAGTCGATAACTGCTTTAGTATCAGATACTGCAGTACCTTTGCCATCGTTGTATGTCAATGTAACTTTCTTAGTAGCTGCATCGTATTTGTATACGTTTTCAGTACCGCTTACTACGCCGCCTTTAGCTTCAGTGCTACCAGCTTTAACTGCTGTAGGAGCAATGTGAAGTTCATTTGCACGTAAAGCATCAGCTGTAGATTTCAAGTCAGATACGTTAACAGCTGCATTTGGAGTCAAGCCATTAGCTGTATCCAATTTAGTTAAGTAATCTGCGCCTGTTTGATTTTTAATAGCAGAGCCAACATTATTAACAATGGAGTTACCACCAGTTGTATTGCCTGCTGCATCTTGGATGGATACGATAACATCACTTGCAGGAACATCATTACCAGGAGCACCATCAACATTAGTTGTGAAAGTACCATCTGGGCGTTTAACCACTTTAGTGCCATCAGCTTTAGTGTAAACAGCTGGAGTTACAGCATTTACAGTGTAAGTTTTTTGGCCAGTAGTAGCATCAGATGCTACAGTTACGTTAACATTTTCGCCACCTTTAACGATTGTGCCAAGACCAGTGATTACATTCTTGCCAGCATTATTGATGTTGGAAAGATCGTTTTTAGCAACGCCTTTAATAACAGCTTTTTCACCTGTTACCAAGTCACCATTACCATCTGTATACGTCATAGTAACATTGCCATCGTTATCTACTGTATACTCATTGCCTGCAGTTGTTGCTGTAATGTGTTTTTCATCTTTAAGATTAGCAACTTTATGAACTGTAGTACCACCATCGTTAGTGTATGTAATGCGGTCGCCATCTTTCTTAATGACAGTTTCACCAGTACCACTAGGATCTTTCAACGTAATTTCTTTAGTAATTGTTTTACCAGTTGTTACGCTGTCAAGATCTTTAAGGTCTTTATCAAGAGCAAATGCAACAGAAGCATTACCGTTACCATCGTTAGTTTGGTTTACAGTCAAGTTTTTACCTGCTTGCATTGTTACTGTTTTACCATCAGCAATGTTTTGAGCTGCATTGGAACCTGCTGCAACAGTACCTTCTGTGCCAGACACTTTATCGGAAGCGATGTTCCAAGTGGATGCTGTACCAGCAGCTGCATTTACATGTAAGTCATATGTTACTTGATTGCCATTTTCTGTTTTATTGATTGTTACAGATTTATCATTAGATGTAACAACTGTACGAGCTGCTTTCAATTGATCGAGGTTAACTGCATCAGTACCGTTAACTGCAGGAGCTACATTAGTGATAGTTTTGTTACCAGCGTCAATACCAGTTTTAGTTACAGATGGACCACCAGTGATTGTTACACCATCGTTGTTAACTTTAGTATCACCAATTGTTAAGGAACCATCTTTAGTCAAATCAACGTTTTTGTTCAAGTTGTACTTAACAACGCCATCATTACCGATTTCTGCTGTAGTATTTGTACCATTTGTAAAGTCTAAACCTTTTTCTAATGTAACTGTTTTAGCGCCAGCATTATTAGCTTTGTAAGTTAAAGGAATTACTTTAGCTGCTTTAGCGCCATCGAATGTTACAGCATAAGAAGTGTTGTGGTTAGTAGCATCATCTGTAGGAGTTACAGTGATAGGGCTATCAGTATTACCACCATTATTTACTGTTACGGCTTCACGAGCTGCATCTTTAACAGCATTACGGGAAACATTAACTTCGTATTGAGCATCTGCATCGCCAGAGTTTTTACCATTACCAACAGTAACATCAGCAATGTTAGTATCGCCAGCTGCAGCAGCTTTTTTAACTACGCTTTCAGTAGAAGAAGCACCAGCTGCTGGAGTATTAGCAACAGCTACTTTATAAACTGTTTTATTAGGATCAGTTGTATCTTTAGTTACTGAAACATTGCTAGAACCAGGAGCTACTTCAAAGGTATGGTTCAATTTAGCTTTTGCATCATCGGACAAATCAGCTACTACATCTGTACCAGAAGCAGTTGTTTTAATGTATTGACCGTTATTAGCACCAACTACACCGAAGCTTAAACCACCAGCTTGGCTCAATTTTTGAGTATCTGTGTTGCCAGTGTTACCAGCCAATTTAACTGTGTTATTGAAGCCATCGCTTACTTTTTTCAATTGGTCTTCAGTTGCTGCACGACCAGAAACAACAGTTGGGTTAGTAATATCCCAATCTTTGTTTTGTAAGCCAGTTACATAGCCACCTTTACCATCTAAGGAAATAGGGTTGTCGCCTTCAACTTTTACAACTTGATCACCAGCGAAGGAGATTTTACCAGAACCGTTACCGTTTGTGATGGAGGAGATATCAGCCAAGTCGCCTTCCACATTTACTTTGTAAGGAGTAGCTGTAGAACCGTCACCTGTTACAGTAGTATTTTTACCTGCTTTAAGTTTAGTAGGGTCAGCAGCTGCAGTACCAGTTGCACTTACAGTATAGATATCATGACCGTCTGTGCCTTGAGACTTAACAACAGTAACACCAGTACCTTCTTTAACTTCAGTTCTTAAACCTTTAATTTGGCTTACGTTAACTGCATCAGTATCGTTTACACCAGCTTTTACATTAGTAATGTTTTTATTACCAGCGTCGATACCAGTTTTAGTAACAGATGGGCCTCCAGTGATAGTCAAGCCACCATTGTTGATTTTAGTATCACCAATTGTTAAGGAACCACCGTTAGTCAAATCAACATCCTTATTCAAGGAGTATGTGAATTGTTTATCAGTTTGATCTAATACAATGTTTTTACCAGCACTCAATGTTACAGTATCGCCAGGGCTTACTTTTTTGGATGCTTGAGTACCTGTTACGTTACCACCATTATTGGAAGAAACTACGTTCCAACCAGATTCGTTGATTGCTTTTGCAACATTGTCAGTTGTAGCAACACCATTTGTAGTAGGAGCTACCGCTTTACCATTGTTATTAGTGATTGGGCCACCTTCAGTAAGTTTTACTTTTATGCCATCTGCATCAGCACTTGTGGAGATTAAGCCTTCACCTTTAACGTTCAATGTACCGTTATCTAACAATACATCGCCATTGCCGCTGTTACCAGCATATTTCAAGTTAACACTTCTTAATTGAGCTACGTTAACAGCATCAGTATCATTAGTACCTGCAGCAAGACCTGTAATTTGACGAGTTGCAGTAGCACCGTCACCTACGGAAACAGCTGCCAATGTGGATGTTTGTGCCGTACCAGCTAAACCAGCATATTTATTAGTACGAGTTTCAGCTGGGTTGAAGCCTTTAACACCTGCATCTACAGTTGCTTTAGAGTTAGAACCAAGAGCTACGCCATCGGCAACAGATGCAGAAGATTTATAACCCTGAGCTACAGAACGAGATGCACCTGCAGTTGTTTCTGCGCCACCACCAATAGCAACAGAACGGTCTCCATTAGCTTTTGACATTGCACCAACAGCTACCGCATAATCAGCTGCTTCTACAGTTTTATTTTGAGAAGCAGAACCAATAGCTACCGCATAGTCACCTTTCGCTTTTGTACGCGCACCTAAAGAAACAGCACCAGTTTTTGTAGATTCAGCTTCACGACCGATAGCTACAGTATCTTGACTTGTTGCTTTGTTGTCTAAACCAATAGCGATTTGAGAGTTTTCTTTAGTTGCAGTAGTAGGATCCCCAATAGAGGAGTCAGCGATATTATTTTTACCAATTGCGATACCGCCCATTGTATTAGCAGTATTACTATTACCCATTGTAATAGTATCACCAAGATTGGAATTATTTTGTTTACCAATAGCGATAGAAGCACTACCTTTTGCTTTGGATTGATAACCCATTGCAGTAGCAAAATTAGCATTTACTTCAGATTCACGACCGATTGCTACCGCATAACCACCAGTAGCTTTAGTCTGTGCCCCGATTGTAACAGTATTTACAGAGTTACTTGTGGAATCACGACCAATAGCTATACTATCACCAGTAGAATCAGTTGTAGCATTATGACCAATACTGATGTTATCAGTACCTCTAGCCCAGCTTTCACGGCCCATAGCAATAGAGTATTGACCGCTACCTCTATCTTGGTTAGCTGGATTAGAGTTTGCACGGTTACCAATCGCAATAGAATCTTCAGCAGATGCCATAGATACGTTACCAATAGCTACAGAAGCACGTCCTGTTGCTTGGTTATAAGCACCCATAGCAACTGCTGCACCGCCAGAAGCTGTATTACCATTACCTAGAGCCATTGCAGAATTTTCTGTAGCCGTATTTCGCGCACCGATTGCAATAGTTCCATCTTGGTCATTAGTTCTATTTTGATAACCAACTGCTACAGAGTTTCTTCCAGTAGTATTAGAACCATTATAAGCATCAGGAGTGATATTAACAGCACTACCACCATAATTACCACCTGCTTGTACAGGTGTACCTGCTGTAGCAGCTACCATAGCCAAACCAGCTAATACGCTAGCAAGAGCTTTTTTCTTACCACCATTGTTTTTTGCAACTTCGGAAACTACTACGTAGCACTCTTTAGTTTTGCTCCAAACAACTTTAAAGATTTTATTCATATTACTATGAACCCCTTTCTTAACTAGACACAATTACAATCCTTATAATTAAATCATTTAAATACAAAAGAAGGAAAAGCCTAAATTTCCCATACCTTTACGCCTTTCTGAGTATCTTTCATATTTCTTTCATTTTGTGTCATGAACAGAATATCATATATCGAAAATCTTGTAAATACTTTTCTTCATGTTTTTATCATAATCGACAGAATTTATTGTTGGAACCTTTATTTTGTTAAACAATTTTTAATATATGGGTGGTTTTTTACTCATTTTTTCTGTGTTTTATACGTATTTTATAAAATATAATCTATTTGTTTCAATGCAGTTCGGTATTTATCGATAACTACATTAACTATAGTTATAAATAAACGATTAATTGATTTATCCTCATTGATTTTTATCGATTTCCTCATCTATTTATATATTATCTATAAAATATAGATCTCTAAAAAATCTAAATATGAAATCATAATAACCTTTTGAAGGCTATTTCATAAATTATTCACATATCATTTTATAAATGAAAAATATATACATGTATTATCCTATTAACACAGAATATTATGATATACTAATGCATTATAAGGAATTATAAATGGGTGTTAGTTCTAGAGGGAATTTATTATGAGTAAACAACATATAACAAGCATAGATCAATCTAAAATAGAAGCATTAAAAGAGTCTTATGATGACTTCCTATATGTGTCTAAAGCATTTTCTAATACATGTATTACATCTTTAATGGCAAAAGCTCTTATTTATGGCTTAGACCCAGTACCAGTTGAAGACGCGCGCGTATTAGAACTAGGTTCTTCCTGCGGTGGAAATATCATTCCCCAAGCCCTATATAATCCAACGACTACCTTTACAGGTATCGACCTATCCCCTACTCAGGTAAAGCATGGGAATGAATTAATTGAATCCATGGGGCTAAAAAATATTACATTATTAGAAAAAGATATTATGGATATTGATGATTCATTTGGTACCTTCGATTACATTATCGTCCATGGTATTTGGTCTTGGGTGCCTGATGTGGTAAAAGATAAAATCCTTAATATTTGCAGTCGCAACTTATCTGATCGCGGTATCGCCTATGTTTCATATAATACGTATCCAGGTTGGAAACGGTTAGAGCAATTGCGGGATATTATGTTATATTCTGAAAAACATGCACCTAGTGATTCATTACAAGAACGTACAATCTATACGAAAAATGTATTAAAATTAATTTCGGAAACAATGAAGTTAGATGAACGTTCCCAACAAATTTCTGATTATAAAATTAAAAATATCAATCGTGTATTACAATCTAACGATTATTATGTTGGGCACGAATACTTAGAAGCTATTAATGATCCTGTATATGTGTCAGAATTTATTGAGCGTGCGCAAGAGCAAGGTTGCGCTTATATCGGCGACGAAACATTGAATCGTTCCTTCATTACATGGCTTGATAGTAATGTCGAAAATAATATTAGAACATTAGCGAGAGATAGCTACATTGATAAGGAGCAGTACTACGATTATGTGTATGATACTCAGTTCCGCATGGCCCTATTAACAAAGTGTAGCAACGAAGATAAAATTTCCCATGACGAAAGGGTTGAGAAGAAAGTACTAGATACACTATACTTCAACAATGCATTAGATGAAGAGCCTGGTGTTCCTCCAGAGTGGACCAATGTTATGCACATTAGCATTCAAGAATTAATGGATACAAAACGACCATTCAATGTAGCGGATATAATGAAACATATTGAAGAACACCATCCTGATTCTGAAATCGATACTGATGCTATGTATAGACGTTTATTCCATCTTGCTATCGTCGGTCATATCAACACATATACTAAAAAGTATGATCAATTACCGTTTGTGGAAAATGAAACCTATATTCCAGAGCATTTCATAAACTATGTATCCACCCTGGTTGAAAAAGGTGGTTATCAGTACATGTGCCTCGGCAACATGTATAATCAAATAGACTACTCTGTTGATGAAGGTTTATCATACGTCATGAAATTGATGACAAAACCAATTTCTCGTCAAGAATTGATTGATACGATGAATGAAAACTTGACTGTTGAAAGAAAAAAAGATGACGGCACTAAACATATCGTATCCTCTGCACAATATTTAGATGAGTGCATTGCACATATCCAAGCGTTAGGATATTTTGCAAAATAAATCGTAAATAATATAATCACAAACAATATCGAAAATTACATAATATGGAACTACAAAAGGAGTAACTAATCATATCAGTTACTCCTTTTTATATTCACTACTATGCAACCTCGGGGTGGAGTTGAGGTATGGCATAGTAGCTACTTATTAAGTTGTGTGAACACTATAAACTAATAGTATCCTTATTTTTTATTAACACGAACGCGTTCGATTGTTGGTTCACCTTTAGCATTTTTAGCTACAGTGTCAACACGGAACAAAGCCATTTCAGGGCTGAATTCTGTTACAAGGCGATCATTAACTGTTACGCCGTCTTGAATAGCACGGTATACGATTTGAGCAAATTCATAACGTGTTAACATACGGTCACCACCGAATGTGCCATCTGGATAGCCTTCTACTAAACCACGGCGAGATAAATCACTTACAGCTTCATATGCCCAATGATTTGTAGGGATGTCTGGGAACAATGTTGTATGGTCAGCTTTCATCTTCGTACCAGCAACACCGTTCAACAATGCAGTTAATTTTTGAATTTGAGCATTTTGTTCAGCTACTGTTTTCTTAAGAGCTAATACTTCTTTACCAATCGCTACGCGAGAACGAGATACACCACTATGAGCTCCTACTTTCACAGATAAACCAGCATTGAATACTGTTTCATCACTGCCTACAGTAGAACCTACACTAAGTTGTACGTCTTCATTAGGACGATAGAAAGCGCCTAATGCGGCAGCATTACCGCTGCGATAATGACCATAGCCTGCTGCAAAGTCCCATTTAGCATCTGGATCGAAATCAAGTGGATGCAATGCTGCCAACGCTGCTGCACCTGCTACAGATTTATCAACACGTTTATCAATCTTAGATAAATCACCTTTGATATTTTTGATATCATTTGTATTTTTGTTGATATTTGTTGTGTTATTTGTAATTTGATCAGCAATATCATCAGCAAGAGATACTTTGTAATCGTGAGTATTACCATTTACAGTTGGTGTTACCTTAATGTGGTCACCAGCTGTTACAGTTGTAACACTAGAAGATGCTGCGATTTGATCTTGTAAACGTTTAAGTTGAGATACGTTAACCGCATCAGTATCTGCTACGCCAGCTTTCACATTATTGATTTTTTGATCGCCTGCACTAATACCGTTTGTAGTGTAGTAAACAGTTGTATTCCCTTCACTAGCATACATACCGTATTTATCAAATTTTGCTTGTTCTAAAGTATCTGTGTTTTCGATTTGGATACCTTTAGGTGAAATGCCGATATTTTCGCTACCGTTGAAGAAGCTAGCACGGTCTTTATCGATACGAGAACGCACATTATCAGTTGCTTTGCCGAAGTTAGCAGAGCTCATTTCTACTAAGTCTTTATTAACAGCTACTTTATATTCAGCACCACCATTAGCATTAGTACCAGATGTAACAGTTGTATTAGCACCAGCTACTACAGTAGTATGTTTTTTAGCATCTGCTTCAACAGTAGAGATTTTAGTTTCTACCTTTTTAAGTTGTGCTACGTTTACTGCATCAGTATCATTTGTACCAGCTGCAACAGATGTAATTTGACGTGTTACGTCATTAGCCACGTCGCCAACGGATACAGCTGCCGCAGTCGCTTTCCAGGTAGAACTTGTATCAGTAGATGCTGCTTTGGTGCTGATATCATAACCAGCTGCTCCTTTATCTACTGTCGCATTAGATTTATAACCAAGAGCTACACCGCCTTCAACAGAAGCTTTTGCATCATAGCCAATAGTTGTTGTATTGGCAACAGAGCGGGTTTCACCAGAAGAAAGTCCTCCTATAGCAATTGTATTATCAGCAGTAATGGTATGATCGTTACCCATTACAATATTATTAGATGCATTAGTAATTGTATTATTGTACCCAGTTACGTAATTCAATTTTGCAACATTACCAGCAGTGCCTGTAACAGTATTATTAACACCTGTCATTGATGTCAATTGTGTGTAATCAGCTTTATTGCCGCCACCAATAGCTAAGGTAGATCCACCAGATTTATTATCTTTTACTAAATTACGCACATCTTCTGATAATTTAGTTACAGAGGATGGACCTCCAAAAAGACCTGGTGTTATTGCACCCGCATCTATATCAGTAATAGAGTTAGTAATTTCGTTACCTGCACCGAAAATTAAAGAACCATTAGAATTATTGGTTCTATTAGCAGTACCAACAACAGTGTTGCTTAATCCAGAATAGTTATTAGCAGCTGTAGCGGACTCAATAGAGTTTAAAGAGCCATTAATAGTAGCTCCAAAATTTCTAGTTGCATTAGCAATATTATTGCCATCATAATTGCTGGAAATAACATTTAAAGCACCTGTAGTAGTTGCAACAGTACCATTGGTAAAGCTATTTGAGCCTAATGTTGTTGAATATAAGCCTAGTCCAGCTTTACGCTTTTCTGCGTAAGTGTCAGTATTGACAGTAATATCACCGATTTTCCCACGATAGTTATGAGACCCAATCATGGTACCACCAGTACGAACATACGTATTATCACCTATTGCTACACCAGTAACAACTTTATCTGGCTGTTGTGGAAGACTTCCCATACCAAACGTATTAAAAGTTGTTTGATTAAACGCAAATAACTTTTCTTGTCGCCCAATCGTATTTTCTACATATGCATTCTTACCAATAGCTACTGAGCCAGATTGATCATAATAACTATGGGTTGTTGCATTTTCACCGATAACTACATCACCATTAACTTTAGCATAGCCAGACCCGCCAGCATAATTGGTGTGTGCACCTTTACCGATAGCAACTACTCCATCTCTTTGAGCATTAGAGCCTGTGCCAATAGCTACGCCACTACCTGCCCCAGCTACATTATCTGCAGCGCTAGCTACCATACACAAGCTAGACAATAGCACACCGTTAATCAAAATGGTTAATAAACGTTTCCGTTTGTTCATAGTTTAGAACCTCCATTTACAAACTACAAAACCAATCATTCTCTCTTTGCATTAAAATTCACTTTTTATTCATGAGTTTTATATGAATATTGTAGCACGTATACGAATTTTGTAAACAGTAATTTATATATCTATTAAGAGAATATAAAAAAGGATAGTTAATCGAGGAGGATTAACTACCCTTTTTTGGTAAGAGGAAGGCGAACCTCTTACCGGTGCCGTATGATATAGGTTTGTTATTAAGAGAGAGATTTTGAAGTAAACACAACACAAAGATTATTAAATAGTTGGAGAGTAACTAAGATGAACGGGCGATCACACGGCATCAAATAATAAGAAAATGGCTTTTACAAAAAGCCATTATCTTAAAGAACAATTGATATGAACACTAACGTTTCCCTTACCTAGAGTATATCACTTATATAGGAATAATAGTAGGTTATTTTTCATTTAATTTTCATTAAAATAAAATGAATGCAGGGAATGGCATGACTATTCAATTTGTCTATTCAGTTATCAAAATTATTGTTCAACAAAAACCGTATTAGTTCGTCTTACGATGTTGAGCATTTTATCGCGAACCGTTGCAGATTGTTCTAAACGATGCTTGCCACCATACCAAGCCATCGGAGCTCCCGCTAAACGGAACGTAATTTTACCATATGCACCGCCAGAGCTATGTTCCGGTTTATTGTATCCCATATCTACAGATACACGCGGCGTAAGTTGCATCTCAGAGCCTATGCGCAAACCATTCTTATCAGCTTGTCGATCCTGGTTCCAGTGATAGCCTTCAACATAGACTCTAGCCCAGCGCGCATTTTTAAAGGTTTTACCATATTCTAAGGTATAACCATTAGATACTCGCTCTAAGGTATGCAGGTTCGCATCCAAAACACGCTCATCGGAAGCAGAACCATACCAGTTAAAACGAAACTCGCTTTCACCAGACATATATTCAAGACCAGCACTGAGTCGATCGTGACGATTTAAGAAGCGATGGTCATAGAATAAATGAGCCCCATAGAGACGACGGTCGTCCTTGGAGATACGACGGTACCCAACACCTACATTAAGGGTAGTACCCGTATCAGAGGCGCGAGAAATGCGCTGCTGCGTAAACCACACATCACGAGAGGTATTATCGTAATGACCTAGAGGCTGAATAGTCTCCGCAGAATACAGCGGCTTCCACCCTTCTTGGAACTGAAAACTCAGCGTAGTGCGTCGCATCCACGGCTTACCTTTGGCACCATACATAGCATTAGATACATTGGACATAGCCACCGCATTAATGGCGCGGTTCACTGCATCCACATTACTATACTGCACGGTCTTAGTATCTTGCCGATCCATGATGAGCGGCCCACCTTGGCCAATCACATGGTCTGGTGTGGCAGCAGGCGTAATGTGAAAGCCCTCTGATGCGGCCTTCATGCGCTCTGTTTGAGCATCAGTTTTTGCAGACACTACGCCCTTATCATTATGTAATTGTTGTTTTTCTGCCTCAGCTGTACCCACACAACACAATAGGGCGCTCAAGGCGATACACACAATACGTTTCATTACTCTCTACATTTAAAATTCATGAACAATAAATGAAATATATATTAGTGTATCGAATAATGTATATGTGTGTCAAGATAGGTAGTCACTAGAAACGTATTATTTTACTATTATATGTATATAAAAAAGAGGTAATAACCATGTTATTACCTCCTTCATATCTTTTAAACCCTATTTTTCATTAAGTTTTTGCACAAGCATATCTACTGTTTCTTGTAGTTTTTTGTTTTGTGCTTCTAATGTATCTACCCGTTGTTCCAATGCGTTATAGGATGCAGGGGAAATCTTAGCCAATGTTTTATTTTCACCGAATTTATAAGATACGCCTACATTAGTCATCAAATCACCACTTACAGTTGTACCTGCTGTAAGGAGTAGGTTTTCTTTCGGATAGTAACCAACCCCAAGAGCCAATGCATTTTCACCCTTGTAATGACCATAGCCACCCATAACTTGAACCTTATGGTCAGGATCAAATTGTAGTGGATGCAATGCAGCTAATGCTGCGGCACGAGCATCACCGCGATTGGATTCTTTTTCCACGTGGCGTACATCGCGATGCAATACATCAATTTGTTGGTTTGTACCATATAACTGGGAACCGTTAACCGCATCTGTAGAATCCGCTGTAATACGACCTGCTGCAACATGAGTGATAGTGCGTTCTTGACCTGCCGCACCAACAGATACAGTAGACACAGGAGCAGTACCAGCGAAGCTTTCAGTAACACCATTATTGTAGGTATAACTAGGAGTGCTCACTACATCACTACTTTCAGCAGTAGAATTATTACCTAATACAACGGCATTGTCTAGAGATGTTTTCACATTATTACCAACTACGAATGTATTATTAGCACTCACTTGGTTCTTGTTACCAACACTGTAGGAATTATCGCCCTTAACAGTATCCACATTATACGTACCTACACCAAAGGCGCCAGATTGGTTACCTTCAATTTTGTTATATGCGCCAATAGCGGAGTTCTTATCGCCTTTAAAGATAACACCATGACCCATGCCATAGTTAAAATTACCATTTACTGTAGAGTTAGAACCGATTAATACAGTGTTATTCCCCTTACTACCGCCAGCTTGAGAAGCGCCGAGCCATACGTTTTTATTACCTTCAGATCCAGCTCCTGCAAAATAACCTACCGCAATTGTATCCGAAATAGTTGATTTAAAGCCTGCCGCAAAGTTACCTAAGAAGTTATAGTCACCTTTACCATCTACAAAGCTCTTAGCACCTAATGCTACATTGCCACCGCCTTGAGAACCATTCAAAGCAATACGACCGATGGCAATATTATTACCCTTTGCATTTGGATCCCCTGCATGGGAATAGGGATCGCTATTAGCCGCCCCAGTTTGACCACCAAGATGTACATTATCTGAGTTAGTGAAAGATGACCAACCTTGTAAACCAATGTTATAAGTGGCACCCCCAGTGGAAACAACAGGAATATCTGCAGCTTGAACCAAGCTTGCCGAAGATATAGTCAAAACTCCGAGTACTGCTAATAATTGTAGTTTCTTTGCGTGATTCATAATCATACGCCTCCCTTGTTACACTACAAAACATTTCTCCTTCATACTTTCCTCATAATTCTACAAGTAGATTATACTGCTATCGAAAAAATATGTAAATAATATAAATAATAATTCATAAAGAATAGATCAGATCAGATAATATAATTAATTAATAAACAAACCCCCGTAGGATTTGTTCCTACGAGGGAATTTGTTTTGAAAACAAAAGAGGCAACGGCCTATGCCGTTACCTCTTTCATAGATATATAGTTGTATATACCGATTAGCGGATGCGTTTAACGCGGTTGTTACCGTCACGCATAGCTTCTTTCAAGCTGTAGATTACCATTTCGTTCATGTAGAAACGCAATTCATCATTAGACATGTTAGCTGTATTCTTTTCAAGAATTGCCAAAATTTGGTTTTCATATTCAGCTTTGTTCATGTCAGACACAGTTGTGTGGTTTGTGAAGAATTCTTTGTAATCTAAGTACAAGCGATCTAATGCTACACGAGCATAGCTATCTTTTTTATAGCGATGGCTTGTAATGTACCAGCTACGACGAACATTCATGTAGTATAACACGTTATTAGTATAACGTTGTTGACCAGACATTACGCGATTGTCGTCTTGGATTAAAGCATTGCTCATCCCCAATTGGAATGCTGCAAATTCAGATACTACAGCTTTTACCTCTTCACTAGGAACAGCAAGAGAGATTTCTTGTTGTTCTGCAGTCAAAGGAGCCGCAGGTTGTTCAGGCATCATCAAAGGATCTTGTGCCGCATGTACTTGGCCAGCAACACATACAGAAGCAATTGCCATAACTGGTAATAATTTAATTAGTTTCATAAGTCTCCTCTCTCGAAGTGCCCTCCCCAGAGCTACTTCATTTATCATGTAATAGATATTATCTCTTGAGGAACTTTTATCCCCATAGAGACCCCCATACTAAGCATGGTAAATTTATTAATACAGTGTGCTTCAATCAATAATGATTCTAGTAGCTTACATTTTCATTAGTATACACGATATATCGTATTTCGTCTATATAGTTTTTCATTAAGGTTAGAAGAAAAATGCATAGGTGGCTATATAGTTAGTTCTATGCTCCATACAATAAAAGCCTCCTAATAATAAAGTCATGACTCTATTATTAGGAGGCTATATATGTTAGCTATTGTACAAAAGATTATTTAATAAATCTACACTTAGAACTTATGTGTAAAACCTGCATTCACGCCCCAGTCTGCTTGGAGATCACCAGACAAACCTGTGGCAACGTCAGCAAATACGCTATTGTTGCTATTGAAACCATAACGGCCGCCGAAGGCAAGTTCAGTCCAAGTGCCTTTAAGGTCTTGTTCTGTTAATTTCATAACACTACCGCTAGCGAATGCAGTTTTTACATTGCCTGTGAAAGCATGACCTGCTGCAAAACGTGTATAAAGGTTACCATTGCCAAATTGTTTACCCAATTCAAGGCCAATTTTACCAGAAGTGCTGTTTACACTAGATTGGTTAACAGATACATTACCTACATTGAAGTTACGTCCACCGAAGTGTGTAAAGTTCAATTGTGCTTGTGGTTCTACATAGAAACCATTAGCATATTTCAATGTTTTACCATAACGAACACCGATGCTATACGCATTGGATTTTGTATCGCCAGACATAGCTTCACCAATTTCATTTCGAGCTGTGAAGTCATTAGATACGCGACCAACTTGAGTTTCTACATGTACATATTGATCTTTGCCAAGGTCTTTCAAACCATAAGCACCTACGGAGAAGGATTTCACCTTGCCGGAACCATCGAATACATAGTCTTCAGAACCGCGAAGGTAAGAAACTTGACCACCTACAGTCCAACCACGGCTAATTTTAACATCATAACCGCCTTGGATGCGTGTATAATCTGTAGCTGTGTCGATACCGCTACCGGAGTAGCTATATTTACCGCCACCGATGCGAGCCCAAATACCTGTTGGTTCACCTTGTTGCAATACGCGAGGACGATACATATCATCAGCTAATGTACGCCAAGCATTGATATTACCTACTACAGCAGAACGAATACCACGCATATGAGGTGTATCGTACGCACCACGAACAACAGGATTAGGAGTTACTGGTGTAACTGGTTTAGGATCTGGTGTAACTGGCTTAGGATCTGGCGTTACAGGAGTAACCGGTTTAGGGTCTGGAGTTACTGGCGTAACTGGTTTAGGGTCTGGAGTTACTGGCGTAACTGGCTTAGGATCTGGAGTTACTGGTGTAACTGGTTTAGGATCCGGAGTTACTGGTGTAACTGGTTTTGGCTCTGGAGTTACTGGCGTAACCGGTTTAGGATCTGGAGTTACTGGTGTAACTGGTTTTGGCTCCGGAGTTGGTGTAGGTTTTGGTTCTGGCACCACATAGGAGCCTTGACCATTACCGTCTTTCCAAGTAATATCCCCTTCTTTTTGGTCTGTAGTCAACGCTTTTTTGTAGCTAGACACAATACCTTTAGAAGCAATAGATACTGTACCAGAAAGGTTTCTTTCACCCTTTACATAGTTTTCATAATAGAATTTGTGGGCCAAGTTATCTAAAATCTTGTTTACATTGCTTTCAGAAGAAGTATCAAGATGATCGCCTGTTACATAGCCATGCACGCCGGAGCCAGCTGCAGCGGATTTCACGATGAAGTTACCACCCTCGATATCAGCCGGATCAAGACCATTTTTCTTGGAGCCTTGTTTAGCGAAGTTCAAGCCCGTGCTATCACTCATGTCATAAATAACATTAATATGGCCGTCCAATTTATTTACATGAATGTCGCTGCGAGAATCTTGCGCAATACGGCTGAAACCTTCACGCGTACGAGTACCTGTGAGGTTATTAATACTACTGCGTTCCGTTTTACCATCAATTTTGAAAGATTCCAAGCCACCCATGTAATCATGGCTCCACATGCCACCATCAAAGGTCATGTTAATTTCGCCACCCTTATCCTCTAAGGTGTTCACTGCCTTACCAGAAAATTGGTTAGGACTATTGTGTGCGCGGCCTAGGCCAATATTAATAACAGATGGTTGCTGTTCTTGATGAGGAGGCATCATTTTATCAGATACAAGCACATCGCCTTGCATATTAAATACTTTGTGCTTTACAGTACCCGCATCATCGACACCAAGATTAATTTTACTATTATAAGCAAATGCCACTGGATATGGAGACTTCCATGGCGCAGTAGTCACGTCCATAACACCGCCATCTACTTGGATGGAACTGTTATTTAGCATGCCTGTAATGAAAGCTGGTTGACGATAGCGTTTAGGCAATTGAGATGCATCAGGAGTGTCCAAAGAGCCAATTGTAACTTGACCACCATCAGATGCGACTACACCATTCGCAGTCGTATTACCTGTACTTTCAAATTTACTATCAGCAGTAGTTGCAAAAATACGTCCATCAGAATTAATACCTGCTGCAGCCCATGTACTAGACATAGCTATTGTAGATGACAATAAGGTCATCATAACAGCAGACAATAAAATCTTATTACTACCTTTCATCCTCTTATACCTCAATCAATATTTCACTTACAATACAATCACATTTGTGAAAGCTCCTTCATACTTGAATATATATCTATGAGTTGATTTATTAGTCTTTTTTTATGATAAAAGATAGATATATACTCACTTATTAAAGAAACTTAAGACCAACACTTTTAAAATATGTATAAAATATTACACTATTTTTAGTGAATTGTAAATGAATTATACTCATTTATTTTAGAGATAATTAAGATTTGATATGTATTAGATAAAAATATACCAAAAGAGGCAACGATTGACTCGCTGCCTCATGGTAAATAATAGCCATATAAAGTTGTTTAATATAAACTTGTTTATCCATATTTGACGATATATGATATAAACCCTATAATATAAACAGACAGCCAAACGAGTAGAACCGTCGGGCTCATCTCAAAAGGATAAAAAACATGATGAAATGGCCTTTCAGTTATCCAGTTACTGGTAACGAAGGGCTATTTGTCTTTTCCAAGACAAATAAGCGCCACGAGTGCACCAAAAGCAATGATTACAGTCATTACTTCTAGGATTAACATGATTAACTCATAATCACTCATAGACAACCCTCCCTTCATTAACGAAGAGAGGCCCAACCTCGCCTGACTATCCTAAGTCAATTATATAGCGAACATATGGGCGAATCAATAAGAATCTATTAATAGAAATATACGAAATATATTATAAAAGCCTCCTAATAATAAAGTTATTACTCTACTATTAGGAGGCTTTATATATTGGCTATATTACAAAGAATAATTTATTAAATTGATCCTTAGAATTTATGTGTAAATCCAGCATTTACAGACCAGCCTGCTTTATAGTCACCGGATAATCCTGTGCTAAGGTCAGCAAAGATGCTGTTATTAGCATTGAAGCCATAGCGACCACCGAATGCTAGATCGGTCCAAGTGCCTTTAAGGTCTTGTTTTGTATATTTTGTAGTATTGCCAGTTGTGTACGCTGTATTTACAGTGCCAGAGAAGGCATGGTTTACACCAACGCGAGTATAGATGTTACCTGCGCCGAATGTTTTACCGATTTCAAGGCCAAGGCCACCTGCTGTGCTGCTTACACCAGATTCGTTGACATGCATACGACCTGCATCAAAGCTATCCCCACCGAAGTGAGTGTAGCTCAATTGTGCTTGTGGCTCGATATACGTGCCGTTTTGGAATTTCACAGTTTTACCATATCGTGCACCAATTGTATAAGCATTTGCTTTCGTTTCGCCAGAAAGGCTTTCACCAATTTCATTGCGAGCTGTGAAAGCATTAGAAACGCGGCCTACTTGAGATTCGATGTGAATATATTGATCTTTACCAAGATCTTTCAAGCCGTACGCACCAACAGCAAAGGCTTTTTCTTTGCCAGTACCGTTGAATACGTAATCATCGTTGCCACGAAGGTAAGAAACTTGACCACCTACAGTCCAACCGCTACCAGTTTTAGCATCGTAACCGCCTTGAATGCGTGTATATGTTGTATCTGTATCAATGCCTTTTGCGTCATAGCTATATTTACCGCCTCCAACGCGAGCCCAAATACCTGTTGGTTCGCCTTGTTGCAATACGCGTGGACGATACATATTATCTGTTAATGTTCTCCATCCGTTGATATTGCTCATGATAGCAGAACGGGCACCGCGCATATGAGGTGTATCAAAATCACCCATGATAACGTGAATGTGAGAATTACGATCTGGCACTGGAACTGGTTTCACTTCTGGTTTAGGTGTTGGTTTTGGTGCTGGCTTAACCTCAGGTTTTGGAGTAGGCTTTACCTCTGGTTTAGGAGTCGGAGTTGGTACCGGCTTAACCTCAGGTTTAGGAGTTGGTTTAACTTCTAGCTTAGGTTGAGGTTTTGGTACAGGTTTATTTTCACCATATACGTATTTACCTTGACCATCCTTATCGGCTTGCCATGTAATATCACCTTCTTTAGCATGACCAGATGTAATTACTGTAAAACGACCAGATTCAGAACCATCAGATGCAATAGCTACTGTACCTTGAAGGTTTCTTTCACCATTAACATAGTTATGATAGTACATCTTGTGAGCCAAGTTATCTAAAATCTTGTTCACATTAGCCTCAGAGGACATATCTAGGCCACGTTGAGTAGTGTACACATGAGCCGCTGCACCAGGAGCTGCACTTGTAATATGAATATCACCACCCCAGAAGGAATCTGGAGTCAAACCATTATAGGTTGTAGTCGGTGGTTGATAGCTTGGATCCTCAGTATCGCCACCTTCATCATTAGGGTCGTAAATAAAGTTTACATGCCCTTCAAGCTTATCTACATAGAGCTTATTATGCTCACTTTGGGTTACCATATTCGCATAGTTGCGATTCTTAGAGCCTACAAGTCGATGTACATGGCTAGGTTGTGTACCACCATCTAATGTTCCTTCATGCAAGCCACCTTGATAGAAAAGCTCCCAAGAACCATAGTCACCAAGGAATACATTGATATGACTTGGATGCTTTGCATCTTTATCTGCTAGATTAAAAGCCAAGCCATCCCAAAGAGATTCTTTGCCAATGATACCAATATTGATCTCAGACGCATGATTTGGGTCGCTTTTAACGATAACATCACCTACTAAAGACAAGTCCTTACCAGTAAAATTACCTTTATTGCCGTCTACACCAATATTAACGGTGCCACCTTGAGCCACTGCAACAGGAGTGCTTACATTTTGAACATCATAAACGCCTTCCTTAAGGCTAACTATACTACCACCTTTACTGCTAATGAAAGGCTTGTTATTATAGCCAGTATTAGCAACAGCTTTATCAATACTAACTGTACTACCATTATCTGCCTCAATGGTAGATATGTAGTTTGTCATTTCGCCAGCCTTGAATGACCCACCATTAGTAGCAGTAATCGTCATCCCCTCTGCCATCACATAAGGCACCACAGAGCTAGCAATCGTCAGAGCAATCGCTAAAGATAGGTTTGCTTTATACATACGTTTCATAAAAACCCTCTCTCATTTACACACTATAAACTATTATTAAATAATTTAATTATATTTAATAATTATATTCTTGTAAATATGAGGGAAATTTGCCACATAACTATAAAATTATCACAAGTAAAAAAAGCAGTAATTATAGTTACTGCTAACGTATACGTATATATATTTTTGTATATTTCTATAAATAGATTCTTATTGATTCGCCCATATGTTCGCCCTATAATTGATATAGGATAGTTAAGCGAGGTTGGGCCTCTCTTCGTCTATGAAGGGAGGGTTGTCTATGAGTGATTATGAGTTAATCATGCTAATCCTAGAGGTAATGACTGTAGTCATTGCTTTTGGTGCACTCGTGGCGCTTATTTGTCTTGGAAAAGACAAATAGCCCTTCGTTATCCCTAGATAATTAGGTAACTGAAAGGCCATTTCATCAATTATTTATTCTCTTGAGATGAGCCCGACGGATCTACTCGCTTGGCTATCTATTTATATTATAGGGTTAATCTTATATATCGTCAAATACGGATAAACGATACTATAGTACACTTATACAGACCAAAAGGCAGCGATCGAATCGCTGCCTTTATTCTTTATCTACGTGCCACACGCATAGCGGCCATCATACCTGGAGATTTCCATACAGATTGGCCATTGTCTGAAACGAGTTTGTTGTTATAGTAGAATACATCTGCATTGTAATAGTTACTATCGCTAGATGATACCTTATAGCTAAGGCCAGATGTAGTGTACACCGTAAAGTTGAGTACATCCCCTACTCTCTTCACAGAGTCTTGGTCTACATACCAGCTATTACCATTATAGGTTGTAGCATACACATCTGTACGAGCTTCTACATCATGTGTATTAATACCGATCAACACGAGTAGAGCTGCTAACATATATAAGAATTTACGCATTAGAATTACCTCCGTTTTATCGTTGGAATACTTGTTTATTATACCAAAAAACGGTGAAATTCGCATTAAAATGGCAACTTCTGAGCCAACTACTATCGGCTGCTCAATATACAATACAATACGTTTCATAACAGATTTGTTATATAAGAGAACATTCAATCCCTATTTCTTATCTTCGTATATCTAATAAAGATATTATAGGTTGATCTAAATTTAGTATCCCATCAATTTGATTTCTACATAAAAGAAGGTATCAGCTGCCGTTGATACCTTCTTTTAATTCCACTATATAGTTATTAAGAATTATCTTAATATACTAGTTCTCCATTAAATGTACGATATTCATCACCAATTTTTGTTAAATCCTTTACAAGTAATCTAGAAGTTTGATGATCTAACTTCATAACTAATGTATGTCCAATAGATTTAGCCTTATGTATTACTTCACCAAGAAAATTAACAATGTTAAAGAATATCTCCTGAGGAGTACAATCTAAACATTTTAATAAAGAATCATCTTCCTTTAATCTAATACTATATACAGTTTCTCGATCGTCTTCCAACGTAAAATTCAATAAAACAGAAGTTGTCTCTACATCATAATCCAAATGATATGTATTAAGACGACCGCGCACTATAGCTTTATTATCATCTAAAATATTTGTAATTTCAAGCTCTATAGGCCTATTCTTATCAACTGAAAGTACATATTTTTTCATAATTAAAATCTCCCAAACCAATATATTAACTAATGTAGTCCCCTAGAAATGAATACTCCCAATATATTCATTCCATAATATTTTGCTATACAAATTATAACTAATTATGAGATAGAAAAGCCATAAACTATATATCAAATATATTCGATATATTTTAAACATTAGTTACAATATACACATTATACTTTATTTAGAATAACCCCCTATTCTCTGGTTATATCATTATGCTCATAAAATTTAATATAACAAATCAAAATCCCTACAAGAATTGGATAAGCCAATATAAATTCATTACTCATAAAGCATGCAATTTGCCCAAAGAATGCTACCAATAGGTAAACTAATGTAGGGTTATTAATATACTTCTTAATCTTA
This sequence comes from uncultured Veillonella sp., assembly GCA_900556785.1. Lineage (GTDB taxonomy): Bacteria > Bacillota > Negativicutes > Veillonellales > Veillonellaceae > Veillonella. Next base: position 24,003 of record USQK01000003.1, on the reverse strand, counting down.
TATGTTCTATATAAAATATATAAAATTGGAGTAATAAATAAGATTTCTCCTATTAACCCAAACCATGCCAATATGGCTGCGAATTCATTAAGTACTGGATATTCAAATGCTAAAAAGCCATTTTGTAATACGTCTTCTGTCCAACGTTTGACTTCTCCACTATCTTTAGCAAAATCAGGGAATTTATCAACCATATAGCTTGAGTGCAAGCCTCTACCAACACCAAAAGCTAGATGATCTAGACCAACGTTAAACATAGCTACTGTATTACCAAATCTAGCTGAATTGGATCTAGAACTAGTATTGCTGACTGACTTAACATTGCTATCAATATACTTATCTAGAGCCTTTTCTACAGATATATCCTGAGGTGCTTCTTTGGTAGTATTCGTTTGAGAAATACTAGCCTTAATTATAGGGCTTACTACGGAATCACCAACAATAGCAAAAGAATAACTTAGAACACTAAGTCCAATTGTAAATAGACATAGTTTCCACCAAGATTTATATCTAAATATTAGACTTAATACAATAAATGCAACCAGTTCGAATAGATAAACAACAACACCTGTTCGAGCCTTAGTTAAGAAAATCATGACAACTAAGAGAAATGCTAATATAATATCAAGTTTATTCTTAGAATTTACATAATGAATACCTAATAATGGTGCCAAAAATACGGCAATCATACTAAAATAGGATGGTTCTAACGCAAGGCTTCTAAGTTGACCTGGCCATAATTCCGGAGGCCACCACCCACTTTGTACAACAGGATCATATAAGCTATTATTAATAGTTACTAATATACTAGCCAAGTAATCCGAACCACTCCATAGCCAAGAAACCTCTATAACAGAGTAGGCTATACATAGTATTGTTAATATCCTTGCAGCATTAACAATAGTATCAAGACCTTTTTTACAATCATCTTTATATAGATTAAAAATGATTAAGAATAGACCAATTAAGGGGAATATAAAGTTTCTAAACAGATACCAAACTAAAGACACCATTAACTTTACTTGTAGAATAAATTCATTTCCTACAAACGAAGGAAATAGCGCATATAGTTTTTGGACAACAGATGTATTGATTAAATACGTGTAAATAACAGTATCATAAAAAGGAAAAGAAAATACCCCTAAAATGGTACAAAAAACAATCCAAACAACAGATATTGAAAAATACGTTTTAAATGGAACCTCTGTTTTCTTGTTCCATATGCTATATACAATAAATAGTAAAATGGAAAAGAACAAAAATACCATTGACAGATTATTTCCCATAGAAAATAAGGTGTACCGATCTGGTATCCGCATCAGTGGTAATGAAATTATCATTGCACAAAGCAATAGCTCTTGAATTTTATAATATGCTGTACTAATCATATTAAAACAAACCTCTCAAACTGTTTAATACCTACTGGAAGAGTTGCTTCCTTAATAAGCCTCCCATAACAATCATAATTAGAAATTCTGTTAGTAGCATTGTCATTGCTACGCCTTCTGCACCCCACATATAACACAATGGGAATATAGATAACAAACTAAAGAATGCTGCTAATACTAGAGTTCGACTATAAGCACTATTCATATTAAGGGGTAACATCGTTTCTTCACCAAATACAGTACTAATAGCAACAGCTAAAGGAACAAATGACAAGATTCGTAATACATCAACAGTTAACTCATAATCCGCTCCGAACAGTAGCTTAACTATAGTATCTGAGAAGAAAAATAGAGACGTACAGCCAATAAGACCAACAACCAAATACAAGAATATTTGTTTCCTTATAAATTGTAACCCCTTAGAAATATCATCCTTCATCATCTTACTTATAAATGGATATATGGCGTCACTTACAGCATATATACCTCTGCGAACACAGGTAATTAATTTATCAGCAGCACTATAATAACCAACGATAACATTATTCGTAAGCATACCTAATACTACTACATTAGTTGCAGTATACAAGTTAACTGCCAACGAAGATACGAATATAGACCAACCTTCTTTATAAGAATTAATAATTTCACCTATAGTTGGCCATTTAAACAATCCTGTATAGTGTTTTCTTAACCAAACTATTGAAAAAATACCTGCAATTAATGGAGTACAAGCTTGTAAGAATGCCGCAAGTATATAATCATCTGGAGATTTTACAAGTAAAAATATGCCAAGCATTGTACAGATACGACCACTCATATTCAAGATGGTAATATACCGCATTTTCTGTATGCCCTGGAAAAACCATACAGGAAATAAAACATTACCTATAATTCCACAGTACATAACCTGAAATAATAATATGTCGATCGTATTTCCTAGTAATATGCGTTGCAGATTATAAACAGCAAAAAATACCAGCGTAACAAATATTAATATACATACTTTTCCATAAAAATATTTGGCAAACAGAAATCCTATTTTCTGTTCTTCAGCTTGTGCTATTGCCTTTGGCGCCGTTAAGGAGTATCCAAAATCAACGAAGATTCGAAAATATTCCATAATACCTTGCATAAAGGCAATCATCCCAAAATGCAATGGTCCTAAGACGCGAATCAAATATGGTACTAAGATAAAAGCAAGTACATATTCTAAAGCGCGCAAGGTTAGAAGAGAAAATATATTCTCTATTAATACGGAGTAACTCTTCCTCACATTACCCATCCTCTAACATTAATATATATCAATTCTTACTAATTATACTTTTATAATTAGAGAAAACCCCATAGTATTATCAATAAAACATAAAGATAATCTCTATGGGTTTTAATTATATGTAATATACAACCGTACAAATATGGTTATGATTCATAGTTAATAATACAATTTAACCAATAACCTCTTTATATATTGTTTGCACTTCCACAATGGATTATGGCTGGTATCAGCCGTATGATCTAATACATAGTGTTTATATTGTGTGAGTAAATCTTTATACTCTGTCTTACATTTATTTACACAGACTCTACGAGACAATTCCACATAGGAATTTAAAAGATACAGTTGCAGCTCATTCTTTACACTACTGCAGCGTTCCATAAGATAATCATTCATATATATGTGGGACTCTACTGTATCTGTCATAAAACGTCTACTGAAATTAGCCATTATACTACCAGCGCGTTGAACATAATAATAAAGAGGTTCGTTGATTGTCACTACAGTCTGACAATTCAAGAATAGCTTAAAAATAGTGAAGTTTTCTTCTTGAATACGTCCCTTAGGAAAACGAACTGGTGCTATTCCATTAAATACTTTTGATTTAAAAATCTTATTCCATACAACATTGAGATCGAATGGTTCCGTTTTTAACAGATAATATCGCAACATATCCATGCCTGTAAAAGTTCTTTTATCATCTTGAACAGACATAGTGTGTATACTGATATCATCATCACCTCTATAGATGTAATAATTACAAGATACCATATCAGCATGTGTACTATTTGCAATAGTAAACAATCTTTCACACATTGTATTCACAATAAAATCATCACTATCAACGAATAAAATATAGTCTCCTGTAACATGGTCTAAACCATAATTACGAGCATCAGAAATCCCACCATTTTCTTTGTGAAGAACCTTAATCCGTTTATCTTTCGCTGCATAAGAATCGGCAATAGAACCGCTACAATCGGTTGCTCCATCATCGACTAAAATAATTTCTAAATTTTGATAGGTTTGATTAAGTATTGATTGAATACATTTATCAACATACTGTTCAACATTATAAATAGGAACAATAATAGAAATTAATGGCTCCATATACTTAATCCTTTCGATTTATCTTATAAGCAACAATATTATGTCCACAGCGTTGATCCTCAGGAGGCATCTGCATATAATCATCATACATATTGTCCAGGTATTCTCTCCAACAAGACATAACAGAGAATGATTGATCTTCAAATTCAATGGTAGTCATCTTCTCAAAATCCTGTTTAGGCAATCGTTCCTTTACACCTTCACCCCAGGCAATTACACCAACATACTCTGATTTAGTATAGTCATAAGATTTAGCCAAACGATCCATGATATCGATACAACGTTGTTTACCAAATAAACGGCACAATGGCACAATAACTAATTTACCTAAAGCATGAATAAGAGATTTTCCCTTAAACAGTTTAGCGCTAGCTAATGTAAGTATTTTTTGATAAAAAATCGATTTATCATAAATTTCTTTCATGATAGACATATCTTCACTAAACCCATCAACAGGAAAAATATCTATCCACAAATACTTACTACGCAATGTATTAGAATATATATTTTCACAAGGGATATTTTTATTGATTATAGCTGCATAGGTTGCATCCAAGCTATGATTGATAGGATTAGCAATTAGCTCTAATCCATCGTGATCGTACTGCTCTTTTAACGTTAATAACCGTTCATAATCAGGTCTTGGCATGCAAACATCAATATCATCATCCCAAGGTATAAACCCTTTATGTCGAGCTGCACCTATTAATGTGCCATAACATAAACTATATTTTAAATTATATTTTTTGCAAAATTGGTCAAAATCCTTGAGAAGATTTAACTCTTCTAGCTGAACTTCTCGTAAAGATAATTGTTGCATACTCATCAAATCCCATACTAAATTACAGTAACATCGGTATCAGATACAAACTTATTGAGGACGCGTACCTCTTCAATCATATCTTGATGGCTCATCAAGAAGCTTTCAGAATCCTCTCTAATACATTTCAAGAACTCAACAATCCCATATCGTAAGCCTTCACCTTCAAATTTATAGAAGTACTTTTGATTCAAGTTTACATCTTCAAAACGCATTTCAAAGAATTCTGTTTTCCACCAAGGTGCAGGTACATAGATATATCCTTTAGAGCCAGATATGACTAAATCACCCTCAGCTTTAGCATTGATAGCTACTGTAGCAGAAGCCATCGCATCATCATAAAGGAAATTAATTTTCGATAAAATATCGACATCATCAACCTTATGGCTTATAAAATCAACGCGGTTATAATTAAAGCCTAAGAGTTTAAAGATAGCCAATAACGGATAGGATGCTAAAGATAAAATACTACCACCCGCTATTCTAACTTGATTAGCCAAATCATCACCCAAAACTTGTGTAAAATTAGCCTCTACATTAAAGATTTTACCAATTTTTCCACTACGAGCCATGGCAATTAACTTATTAAAAGCAGGGCTATACGCTGTTTTTAAGCCTTCCATTAATACTAAGTTGGAAGATTTCGCCAACTCCATCAAGTGTAATGTTTCATCAAGGTCACTACTAAATGGAAATTCTGTTAATACATGTTTTCTAGCTTGTAGTGCTTTTTCAATATACGCACCACGTTTAGATAAAGGCATGTTAATATATACCGCATCTACCTCATCTAGTAACTTTTCAGATGAACAAAATTGCTCTAAATCATTAAACTGATATGATTTATAGATAGTATCAGTCTCATCTGCCTCTGTGTACCCACCTATAATATCAATACCACTAACAAACTTAGACTCATCTAAAAATCTGTCCAAAATAACTTCATTACCAATAATACCTAATCTAACATTCTCGGAATTTCTGATTTGAGTACTAGAAATACCTTGTGTTCTTGGTAGGTAAACTACCTTACAATACTCATTTAAATAATCAAAATAGCCTTCCCAATCAGATCCAACAGTAAATATATCTACATTAAAACGTTTGATATCATCTATTTTTTGGCCAAAATATTCTTCTACTACAATTTCATCTGCAAAACCTGTAGCACGCACATTATCTATGCGCGTCATTAAAGAATCACGAACATTAAATTTGCCTCTAGATTTATCAAAATAGTCGGATGTAACCCCAACAATAAGATAATCACCTAATGCTTTTGCATTCTTTAATAGATTATAATGTCCCTCATGAAACAAATCATATGTTCCATATGTTATCACTTTTACCATATTATTTACCTGTAATCTCTTTAATGACTGATTTCATTGTTTCTACGAGCATTTTATTATCCTCAATGGTTGTATCACCAATATGAGCAACGCGTAGTACATAGTCTTCATTAACGCCACCCGTAGGATTTACAAAAATATCATATTTGTCCTTCAAAATTGTAAATACATCTTTAGCAATTGGTTGTTCAAAACGAATAGGTGTAACCGCATTACTGATAGTAAAAGTAGGAAGAGATACTGGTAGTTCTTTAATTCTATTTCTGAAATCTTTTGCCACACTATCAATACGAGATAAATAGTTTTCAAAACCTTCTTCTTCAATTAAATGTAATGCTTTATTCATTTCTAAACATACGCCAACAGCAGGTGTGAATGGTGTTTGACCTCTTGTAAAGTTCTTTATATATTGGTTGAAATCAAAATAAAGATTCTTAATGTGATTATTTTTTACACGTTCCTCATATAATCTGTCACTAATTACAATAGGAGATATACCTGGTGCAATACAAAGTCCTTTTTGGGAACTCAAAATAGTAACATCAATATTATTACCAGCCATATCATAATGATCGATTAAGAACGAACTAATTGCATCAATCACTAAGTACGCTTGTTTCTTTTTAGCAAAGCTACTTAATAAATTAATATCATATAGCTGTGCTGTAGAAGTTTCATCAATATTAGCAATAACAAAGGTAAATGATTGTTCTTCTACTGCATCAAAGTGTTTAGCAGTCAACGCCTCGCCATCTTCTAATTTAATCACAGTATGAGAAATCTCATGGAGTTCGCATAAATCAACAAAACGTTGCCCAAAAGTACCACCATTAATAACTAGTACATGGTCAGTTTCATTCATACAATTCATAATAGTAGCTTCTAATGCGCCTGTACCAGAAGCTGTTAAGTAGATGGATTTATAGCTTTCTGGTGCATTCATAAACTTTTTGAGCAGTTTATCTGAGTCTAACATAACTTCAGAAAATTCTGCTGTTCTAAAATAAGGAACTTGTTGATGTCTTACATCAAGAATTTCCTTTCTCATTTGTGTTGGTCCTACTGTAAATAGTTTCATAATATAATCCCCTCTTATTGTTTCCAATATACTCTATAGTTATGATGCGGTACCTGGCGATCTTCAGGTGGTGCTTCCATATAATTATTGTACAAATGACTTAAATAGAAATCGCTATCTGTAAGTCCCCAAAACTCAGTATCCTCAAAAGGATATAAACTTCTATTATCAAACAAGGTCTTTTCATAGACCTCTCGTTTATTACCACTTGCACAATCAACGAGAACACTTATATATTTCGCATCTGAAAATGGATACTGTTGTGCATCTTGGTTAATCTTTTTAATTAAACTTGTAGTTGGTAAAAAATGCATTAAGCTAATAGCACTAAATTTCAAGAATGTACGAATATAACCTTTTAGCTTAGCAAAGCTACCTTTAGAGTCTACATAGCGATTACTAAATGTAAATTTCATAGACGACCCATGGAACAACAAGTTTAAAAGTTGTTGATGTCTAAAAAGTTTTTGTTGTGCCTGTGTATCATTTGGTAACCCATCCATAGGGAAAATATCTATAAATACACCTGCTTTATCAAAATTACGCCATAATGTATTATCAATCATAACTGTTTCTTGATCGAATACCTTTGCCATTGTATAGGTGTAACTATCATCGTTTTCAATAGAATATACTTGATATCTTGGATTATGGTCATTATATAACTTAATAAAGCGATTATAATCATCCCGTGGCATCATAATATCAATATCATCATCCCATGGAATAAAGCCTTTATGTCTAACAGCCCCCAACATCGTTCCATAGGCTAATACATATCGAATATCATGTGTATCACAAAAATGTGCCACATCTTTTAAAATATCTAAAGCGACACTCTTAATTTCCGAAAAACCAATTTCTCGCATCAAAAAATTTCTCCATAATACAAATAGGTCTATTATTTAAAGAATTTTCTTTTTAAGAATAAGCCACCTTTTTTCAACCAATTTTGTGGCTCCATAAAGGATACATTTTGTTCTTTATAGTCGATGTTATTAGCTTCAATCCATACGTCGAGCAAGATTTCGCTTACAAAACCATAGATACGCGCTTCGTATGTATCATAATTGGAAATATCGACGCGATGTTCAATTTCTTCTAAGATGGAGAACATCCATTCACAATATTGATCAAAGAGGTCGCGACGCATAACGAACATATTGAACATATGCGCCCAAGTACGATTACAAACCTTTGTGAAAGCAGCGCTATATTCAGGATATTTCTCAGCGATGATTTGCTCTGCCGCATCAAGGCCATCGCTATGGTGAGCATTATTATAGTGAGAACGGTTAGATTCAATATAATATTTACGCTTATCTGCTACGACTACAGGATATTCTGAAAGTAGTTGTTCCCATTCCGCTCCTGTAAGGATTTGATTCTTTTTATCCTCTACGGAACGAACCTCTTTGCGCGTAAAGTAACGTCTATAATGGACGAGACCGATATAGTCCGCATCAAGGTTTTTCCAAGCCCAATACAGACCTGTCAATTCGCAGTAATTTGCATTCTTTGAAGAGATATTATCTCCCGTATGATCGCCAGTATAACCAATATCAACCTTGCCTTCTCTACCTACATGGATTGGCATATATACAGAATCCTGTGGCATCCAATATTGCTTATGTGTGGCTACTAAAATCTTAATATTCACTAGTACTCTCCTACATGAGTGTTGTCTCTCAAGTCTATCTACTTACCATATGAAAAATTAGGCTAACTCTTTTTCTACTAATGCCAAGGCACTAGCAATAACCTTATCCATATCGTAATATTTATATTCCCCTAAACGACCACCAAAGATAACATTGGAAATTGTTTCAGCCTTTTTAACATATTTTGCGTAAAGGTCTAAATTCTTTACATCATTTACTGGATAATAGGCTTCTTCGCCGATTTTCCAATCTTTTGGATATTCTTTAGTTACATACGTAACAGGTTGTGTACCAAATTCAAAGTGTTTATGCTCGATGATGCGAGTATAAGGAATTTCTCCTTCTGTATAGTTCACAACGGCAACGCCTTGATGGTTTTCCTCTTCAAGACGTTCTGTTTCAAAGTGAAGGCCACGATATTCTAAAACACCTTCAGAATAACCAAAGTATTCATCAATAGGACCTGTATAGATGATCTTATCTGCCAAGGCTTCATATTCATCGCGATGTTTAAGGAAATCTACGCCTAAACGAACTTCGATGCCCTCTAACATGCGTTCAATCATCTTCGTATAACCGCCCATAGGAATGCCTTGGAAACGGTCATTAAAGTAGTTATTATCATATGTATAACGAACTGGTAATCGTTTAATAATAAAAGCTGGCAATTCAGTACATTTGCGGCCCCATTGTTTTTCCGTATACCCTTTGATGAGTTTTTCGTAAATATCTGTACCAACAAGGCTAATGGCTTGCTCTTCTAAGTTCTTTGGTTCACTTGTAATAGCAGCCCGTTGTTTCGTAATGATATCCTGTGCCTCTTTTGGAGTACGAATATTCCACATTTTAGAGAAGGTATTCATATTAAATGGCAAATTGTACATTTCACCTTTATAATTTGCTACAGGGCTATTTACATAGTGATTGAACTCAGCAAATTGATTCACATAGTCCCATACATGCTTCAAGGATGTATGGAAAATGTGAGCACCATACACGTGAATGTTGATGTCGTCTTTGCTTTCACAATACATATTACCTGCAATGTGATTGCGACGATCGATAACAAGTACAGATTTACCACGCTTGTGCGCTTCATGGGCAAATACAGCACCAAATGGGCCTGCCCCAACTACTAAATAATCGTATTTCATTAATAGGCCCCTTTCGATTTAACGACAGCCAACACAGTTTTCAATAGATATACAATATCGATCCACACAGACCAGTTATGCACATACCAAGAGTCCATTAGCACCCGTTCTTCATAGGTAGTATCGCTACGACCGCTCACTTGCCATACACCAGTAATTCCTGGTGGTACAAGGTAAAAGTCATTGATGTAGTCGCCGTATTTTACGATTTCATCACGCACGATAGGACGAGGACCTACGAGGCTCATATCCCCAACGAGAACATTCCACAATTGTGGCAATTCATCAAGGCTTGTTTTGCGAAGGAATTTACCAATACGAGTAACACGAGGATCATCTTTTAATTTGAAATCTCGTTCCCATTCCTCACGGGCTGCAGGATTTTCTTTCAAATATACCTCTAATGCCTCTTGTGCATTTGGCACCATGGAGCGGAATTTATAGCATGGGAACTCTTTACCACCTTGTCCAACGCGCTTATGACCAAATACGATAGGCCCTGGAGAATCTAGATAAATCAATACAGCTACGATGGCAAGAATTGGTAAAATCAAGATGCCCCCACATACAGTAGCTACAATATCAAAAATGCGTTTCATAATACGGTTAGACTTGCGAGCCAAGTTGTTTTGTACACGCAATACAACAGCTTGCTCTTCCATCATGCCACGAGCCGTAATATTACTTGCTGGTAAGCCAAATAACTCAGGCACAAAGGCTATGCGTTTTACCAATAATTGCAATTGATTGACCAATGATACTAACTTTTTAGGTTCTAGCCCTGGTGCACATATAAGGACTGTTTGTACACCTGTATCTTTAATAACTCTTTCAACATCAGAAAAAACTCCAAGACATGGATATTCTTTAGCAATGGCAGAGGATTTAGGATTATCATCTACATAACCAATAATCTTGTACGTAGCAATCGGCATGCGATCTAAGGATTTCTTTACGAGCTCTGCTGTTTTACCTGCACCAACTAATAAAACTGGTATCGTTAAGTATCCGGCCTTAGAAAGAATCTTGCCTACAATAAAACGGGAGCTAAAGATAAAGAGCAACATGAATAAGTAAGCAAAGACAACAAATAATCGGGATACATCGTTGATTACGTGTCCTGTGTACATAAGCACAATAGATACAACGACACCGATGGTAATGCTACGGAATAAGTTCTTCATAGTATCCCAATAAGGAGATACAACAGAATAGGTATTATTGAGTAGCAATATAGCTAAAAATACAAGCGGTATAACGCCATATACATAGATTTCATCTACCTTAAAATGTGGACTTACCGGTAAAAACGGTAAATTTAACCGCAAATGATAAGCTGCTAATGTGCCTAGCACAATAGAAATATAATCAGCTATAAGCACTATAAATTTACTAACAAGCAACTTGTTGTGATTATTATATCCATAACTATTCATACTAATACCCCAAACTATAAAAAAAGGTTGTTTTCTCAATACAATTTTCAAGAAAACAACCTCTAAAACATACGAATACAATGTACCAATATTTACTTATATTGTATCATATTCAAAAGTTTAAAACTATGAAAAACCATAGATTTTAGCTATCTTTTATGTAGTTTTTTGGAGATTTTCAGTCTATTTAAATCAGACATAAAAACCAATTAAATAATACGTAAATATTTCCTAAACAATCTTGTGATTCTCATTTATTTTCAATTGAATCATGATGCCCATAACAATCCAAAACATGCGGATCCCCGATGAATTTCCCCATGTATAATCTATAGATCCAAACAAAAACAAATAGCTAATAAAGCCTACCATTATTGATAAATCATAAGGGTTTCTTGATTTAACATAATGTATCAAAGATTTACAGAATATAAAGAATGAAAATCCTAAGAATCCAATGAGGCCTAATATGCCAGATTCAGAAGCTATTTGCAATAGATTATTATGAGAATGGCCTAGATCTTGAGTTTCTTGTTTTAATTTATAGTGTTCTCGATATGTTTTTTGCCATAATCCAGGACCAACACCTGTTACAGGATGATCCATAATCATTTGCTTATCTGCTTCCCATACATAAATACGGCCCAAATTTGAACCATCTGTGCTTATATTAAAAGTACTTTCAAAACGAGCTACATAGGCTTGATTACTACTAAATGCATATCCTATACCTACAACGGCTACAAGTAGTACCAATATATAGCGAATATTAACAAAGCAATAGCGTAATGTTATGAGTACACCGTTAATACCATTAAATAACCAAGAACCACGGCTTTGATTACCCCACATCCCCAATAACATACCAAATAAAGAGAATACAGCTAATTTTCTTACATATGAAGGAAATGCTTTATCATAAGCGGCAATTAAAGCCAATGGAAAGGCCAATGTTAACAACATGGCTAGCCCCATCATAGAGCCATGAATGACACCACCTGCACGACCTCCTGGACCTAAATTATAGCCCAATAGATACTGTGCAAAGGCAGATACAGCATCGATACCCATATATACAAAGAATACTGATAATATAGCGTATAATTTGCGAGAACTTTTAATAAATAACAGAATTGGTACGATGACTAATACCTTCCAAACCCAAATATTAAAGAAATATTTAGTAGTCACCGCTATATCATTGCTGATTAATGCGGACGGCAATACGCATAGTAACATGCCTACATAGGCCCATCCATATTGGCGTATGGACTGTGGTACAGAGATTTCATGTCGTCTATACCAACAAGTTACTAAGGTCATCAATATAATAAGGCTATATATTAAATTCCCTAGTGCCATAGATGACCGCGTCGTACATATCATCAGTGAAATGAGTACGGTCAGCACCATTTCAGAATTCTTAATTATCCAAGATTGCATACTAACCCCTTTTCACCTACATAGTTACAATCTAATTTTCATCATATTAACATCTATTTTATAGATATCTATTTTACACGTAACAATGGTTTCAGATGATCTTGAATCTCTTGCTCATATTGATCGAGTAATTCATAGCGTTTTCTGTATTGGCTACGTTTTTGTGATTTAATTTCTTCAATAGGTTTACGATATTCCTCTAATGGAATGTTGAAGAAACGGTCATCACTACATACAACACCACCAGATTCCTCCCACAATGGATCTAGCTCAGCTACCTTAGCGCGATGGCCGCGTACTAAATGGGTATTTGCATAGAAGCCTTCATCAGATACGGCATAAATGGATTCGACCTTACAAAGGACCGCAATATGGCGTAATAGGAACATAATAAAGTTTTTTGGTCGATACCCAAACATCTTTTTAGTAACTGTTTTAGCATTATCAAGGCCATCTTTATATCCTTGAATCGTGCCAATCCACATAGCAGGTTCCCCATTAAAACCTTTACCAAAGCGGAAGTTAGCATGATATACGCCTTGTTTACCCAAGGTTAACAACAAGGTTAAAAAACCTTCTTTTCGTTGACCCGGTCCATAATATAAACGGGCCACCATATCAAGGTCTTCTGATTCCCATACGATAAAGCCACGATTCATACGACTTACATCGTCATAAATATTATCTGGATCTACAGAGTACATTTCGCGAATGGCTTCATCTGTAAACACATCTTTCAAATAATCAAAATGATTAATAATAGCCTCTAATCGTTCCTGTGGTGTTGAGCTTTTAAACAAGAAATATCGCGTCATTAACTCAAATAGACCAACTTGACGGTCTAATAATGTTGGATCTGGCGTATAGCTTGCAAAATAGTTCTCTAGTGCCTCTATTTCTCGTTTATTGCGGATAGAGCGCATTGTATGAAGGAAAGTGCGTCGTGTTTCCCTCCAACTACGTTTGCCGTAAATCTTACGACCTCGCTGCCATTGTGTTTCTAAATATCCCATCTCAAACTCCTATCCACTGAAAAACTACCAAACCTTATCATTACTTATTAGTGGAGTGTAAATTATCTATAATCGTAACTAATTCATCTGCCACACGATTAACAATGAATCGCTGTTCCACAACTTGTCGTGCCTTTGTGATGATATTTGGCAAATCTACAGCATCACTCATCACATGTTCCATGGCTTGTTGTAAGCTGTGTTCATTCAGCGGATCTACAATAAAGCCAGATTCACCATCGTCTATGATTTCTCGCTGAGCCCCAGAGCCACTTGTAATGACTGGTACACCGCAATACATAGCCTCACAAATAACGAGACCAAAGGCTTCACGCGTTATCGTTGGCAATAGTAAGCAATCTATGGATCTATATAAACCTTCAATATCTCGTGTAAAGCCTATAAATTCAACATAAGAATGCATTTGATGTGCATGTATATAATCTTTTAATTTCTTAATTTGATCCTCTGTACCAGCCCCCGATATAATCAATCGAACATCGGGATTGTTTTGATGAATCTGTTCCAGAGCACTTAAAATCAGATACAAACCTTTTCGTTCTGTTATACGCGCACTATATCCAAAGGTTCTAACCTTATACTTCATGGGAACAGCATCTGAAAAAGACTGGAATCGGTTCGGATCAATACCATTATATACAACATGGTATTTGCTAGTATCCTTAATAGCAGGCGTCATAAGATCGTCATAAACAAGTTTAGACACACAAACGAAGGCATCTACTTGTGCATTAATCCATCTATGATATATATCGGTTTTACCAGGTACAAGATTATGCTTTATAAACACCAATTTAGCACCTGTTAACTGCTTAAGAGCAATACAGAATAAGATATATTTACCAGAGTGGCATACAATCGTATTAATCCCCTGTTCTTTCATCTGTTTAGCCACGGCATTAACAGATAGAAAACCCTTCAAGGTATAGAGATTAGCAGTCATCACATGGCCCACTTGGGCATACCGAGATTGCATATCTTCATTCGATTGGTCCACTAAGATATACGCAGTCCTATGTCGTTGTTGTAATTGCTTACAAATATCATATACATATTGTTCACCGCCACCCCAAATTTTGGCGCCTACAACATTGATTATAGACATAGGTTCCTCCTATCATACACATATCAATACACATATAGTAGCATCTATTGATGTATACGAAATAGTGATTACATATACATCAATAGACTATTATCATTTAATTATACTACGACTTATTCATGCTGTCCTCATGGTTAATGAGCCACATGGTCAACATTGTCCAATCTCGCGCATCGTCCCCATGATTATTAATAGGGCGAATTGGCTCAACCGGTTTATAGGACGGTATGTTACTTTCACCATAATCCATACGAACATCGCCCATCATATGAGGTGTAATCCATTGATACGGTGTAACTAATGTATCTGGTTGTTCATCAAACAAGGACGGTACGATGGAATAGTATTCGAAACCCTTTGGTGCAATGGCTTCAATAATGGTAGGCATGAGGCTCATATGCGTGCCAATGGGTGCCGTAATCATATCCTTTGTGAAAGCAAAATGTTGTAACAGCCCTACCGTACAGAATGTATCGCGCAACGTATAGTCTCGTTGAATTAAGGATGTATTATTCAAAGAGCCAAATAGATTAGAGTGGTCACCGGTAACAACGAATAAACTATCAGGAAATGCCTCTTTCATAGCATTAACAAAGTTAAAAATCGCCTTATCACTATAGCGATAGGTAGCCAATTCTTTATTGCGTTTCTTGTTGGATTTTAAATCATCTCCAAGGTTCGGCATGACCTTTTCAGGATCATAATCTAATAAGGAATCCTCCATTTTATAAGGACCATGATTGGATGTAGTGTAAATAAAATGGAATGTAGGATGTTCTAACGATTTGATTTCCTCTTCAATATGTTCTAAAAATACATGATCATAGACGCCTACCCATGTTTTAGGTGCATCGGGACCACAAAAAACGGAAGCACTTTCTACGCGGTCAAATCCTTGAGCCTTACCAAAGTGATTAAAGTTACCATACGATGCATTGCCACCATACCAGTAAATCGTATCATAACCTAAACGTTTCATTTGAGATGCCAAAGAAGTCGGCAATGATTCATGCCAGAAGGCTTCCCGTTCATTGATTTCCATACCCGCATCATAGACACCAGATAACAGACTCACAATGGATGGACGAGATACATTACCGGCAGGCAAGAAATTAGGCACTTGCGCCGTATATGGATTATCTTTAAAATCCCATAAACCAGGACATATATTAAGTTCCTTATAAGGTTTATCAAGAGACCATTGTGGGATACTTTCACCAACAATAAAAAATATATGTTGTGGTTTATCAATACGAGGACCTGATGCAACGCGCTTGAATGCATGAAGCGGTGTATTCAAATCCTGCCAAGAATCTTTATATTCCTTAGGAACAATACGGTGAATCGCGTCATCAATGTCCTCAGCAGATGCGGTATATTCATCACGAAGGGGATGTTTTAGCACCGTTTCTAAGGCACATAGATCTGGCACTGTAGCACGAGCAAAGAATATATCCTCTTTTACCACTGTAGGAATCGTATCCCATTCTGGTTTATCATCATGAGATAATGTTCCACCATAGCGGAACCAATAAAACCCCAAAACGGAGGCAGCCACAAGACCTATATTCCAAGCTACAGTAGGCCAAGTTCCTTCAATAGTTGGATAAGGTATAAATGGCAAGGATAAGAAGAAATCTCCCATATACCAGGATATAAACGTAATAGGAATCAATCCTAAAATGACGAGAATTCCTCGATCTTGATTAAAGAATACATCAATCAAATTACGTTTCTCTGCATGATTTCCATAATGAACCATATAGTTATACGTATCATGGAAATGCTTATAAAAAATCATTTTTCCTGCAAAAGCTGCGTAAAGTATGCAGGAATAAATGATTAATCCTACTAACCGTACAGTATCTTCTATTTGGTGATACCCATCAAATAATAATGCAGGGAGCGTCACCAATACTAAGGGCAGTAAGAATACATAAGCATCAAAATCCATGCCCCACCAGAAGCCGTAACGCAATGAACCTAATACAGATTTCCAGCGACCCTTCCATGTAGGGTAAGGATTATACACAATCATGAATATGATTCGAAAGATGGTGCTCAATATAGGAGCCCAAAGCATTAGTTTTATATTTTGTTGTAGGGATAGAAAAAATTGTTCACTCATTCATACTTCCATATCTACGTCAAGAGCAATAATTCCCCATAGTAATCTACTATACTAAATTACTGATTATAATTGCCCATTAGATTTGTTTAAATAATATAATTTTACATATTTCGTCATGGTGTACATCATATGGTAGATAGATAATAGAAAACCTATTTTTCCATCTAATATGCCACCTTGCAAAATATATATCTTAAAAAATGCCCATGTTGGACGCAATATAATATCCCCTAAAAAACTACAAGATTTCCCTTGTTCCTTGTACTTGTTGGCCGCTGCTGTAGTGTATTTATTGAACTTTTCAAAGAACTGATGCCAGTTATCATAAGTGTAATGATACAATTTACCTTCTAATGTAGCTTGTGGATAAGGACTAATAAAGGTCTCATGGACTGCCCCCTCCACTGTAGCCCCTTCACGAGGCATTAATCTCAAAACCTTATCAGGTCTTACTACGCCATGAGTAGCTGGATTGTGGTGGAATAAATTATATCTTCGTAGCCAATAGGCCTTTGGCTCTCCTTTAATAGATTCTTGGATTGATTTTGCTAATTGAGGAGATACACGCTCATCCGAATCTATAAATAGAATCCATTCACAATGTGCTTGAGATATACCAAATCTCCGTTGTTGTGACCAATCTCCATTCAGAGGATGTGGTATAACTTTAGCCCCCAAGTTAGTAGCAAGAGGTACCGTTTGATCTGTACTTCCATCATCAATAACTAATATTTCATCAGCAAATTGAATACTTTTAATACAATCTACAATATGTTTTTCTTCGTTGCGAGCTAAGATAATAGCCGTCACAGTGCTCATAGATCATCCTTTAACTTACAAATCCCGTTAATTTACTATGTAGATACATATGGTAGATACAAATATGATATCTACCATATATATCGTATACAAAAATTATTGAATACTATCCCCGTGCTTAATACGCCATGCTGCGAGTTCGCGCATGTTTTTAATCATATCCCCATAGGATTGAGGCATATTCGCACTTTGTTCTAAAACTTTGCCATTTTTATCTAGATATAATCTATGGTTAAAGACAAATTCCTCTTGTGTAAACAAGCTTGGCACCATAGATTCATAGGTTTGACCAGGTCGCCCTGCTAGTTCTGCCAAGGTTGGAATGATTTGAATGCTCATGCCAAAAGCGTTTGGAGCGAGCCAATCTTTATGAATGCCGCGACCGTAGAAGATAATGGGAATCGTAGACGCCACATTAGGACTTACTTCGCGGGCAAATGTAAATCGTTCGCTATGGTCCCCAGTGATAACGAAAAGCGCTGATGAATCTGCTTTTTCTTCTTTAGCAATAAACTCGCCCATCACGTGGTCTGCATACCAAATATGACCCATTTCGTTCAATTGCTTGTCAGTTTCTGCGATTGTATCAGGCAAATGACCTTTTACCTTATTCACATCATACCCTTCTTTAGCGACGTTAACGCTATATGGAGGATGATTAGAGGTGGTCATGATGACATTGAGGATTTTTTCCCCTCTATGTTGATCCATGTAAGCGGAAATGGCTTTAAACATATCCTTATCGGCTACGCCCCACGCATTGCCGTCTTCGCTAGGCATTTCAGACGCATCGTGGAATTCGTCAAAACCTTGAGACAAGGTAAAGTTCTTCACATTTTGCCATGTACTAAAGCCGCCGTACCAGAATACAGTTTTATAGCCTAGCTTTTTCATAACAGATCCAATGCCTAAACCGTACGGTTGTTTGAAACTTTCACCTTCGTAATTAGGATATAGACCTGTGTCAGGCATACCAGTGAGTAAACCATTGATAGCTGGCATGGTGCCCGTACCTTGAGCAAGGGCTAGCTGCGTGCTCATCGCTTGAGGGCTGGCAGCGTATTTACGACCTTGTTCAACGAGGTACGCACCAGGTTCGTTGTATTCACCAAGGAATGGCCACAAACCATAGGATTCACCGAGAACGATATTGATGGACTGTGGTTGCTCCGCTAAACGCTCTGTCGTAATAGTTCTTGTGAAAGAACCATCAAAATCCTTACCATTAAATGTTCCACCAACGGCACTGATTTTCTCACTCAATTCTTGAGGGGTTAAGTTGATAACCTCTAACTCATCCGCGCGTTTTGCAATACTTTTAACACGATAAAGAGCCTGCACATCATCAAGGATGGTTTCATTTAATAGATTAGAACTGAGGCGCGCCGCACTTTCCCAGTTAATGGAATTCGTATAGTTAAAAGCACCACCAAATCTAAAGAATAGTCCTAGTACGCCGATAATCACAGTCAATGCAATGCCTGTGATCCATTGCGTTTTCTTCGTCTTAGGATACAAAGTAGTACAAACTACTTCAGTATTAGCGTAATCGCTATATTTCTTTGTGCCCCACGCCAAGAAACGAACGAGGAAATAACATAGGGCTGCACTCAACACAACAGCACCAACGATGTACATCAACGCATTATATTCATTGATGGCTGTATTAATAATAGCACCGATATCATCGTTTTTACCATTAATGAGCATCGCATTATAGGAGGAGTTAAAAATCTTATAGAACGGAATGCGCCCCAAGAATAAGAAGGTTAACAGTACCGTTGCAATAGAATAGATAACCTGTTTAATGCGCAAGGATGGCCATTTTGGTACAAAGGTATGCACCAATGTGCCTCCTAAGAAACCCAATAAACACAAAGAACCAACTGTCTTGAGACTCAATCTAAATCCTAGCCATAAGGACGTAAGGATATTCTCCATCGTCACAGATGCTAGCTGTGATTGAAATACTGCAAGAAACACGATTCTAAATGCAGTCAACAAAGCAGAGAAAAAGATAAACACCTTAATCTCTGTTCGTATGCCTTCAAATAATCGTTGCCATCGGTTCATCATTAACCCCTACTGTTCTCATATAACGTAACTACTCTATACTACCTAACTGTAATTATGTTGGATATTTCTTACATTTAGGTCCCTTACATCGCTTGCATTTACCGCATCCGCGGTCGATAGTTCCAGCACTTGCCGATTTTTTAGCACTAGTACTCTCCTTGGACCTCTGTTCAGAGGCCTTACTATTCCGTACGGAAACTATCGTTTTTGCTTTTTTTCGGATCTATCCTTTTTGGATTTTTTATCCTTTTTCTTGTCTTTATTCTTATCTTTTTTACTGAAAGTATCCGCCAAAAATACTGTTTTTAACTTGTCATTTAAGACCTTAAGCTTCTTTTCAGCCTTGTCTTTCTTTTTCTTTAACTTATCTTCGGATTTGGAATGTTTATCTTCCTTAGACTTTTTATGTTTTTTGTCCTTTTTATCCTCTTTAGACTTCTTGTTATCCTTAGCTTTTTTGCCTTCTTTAGATTTCTTATCTTCTTTGGATTTTTTAGACTTTTCGTCAGTCCCATTGATACGCGCCCATTCATCATCTACGCGTTTCAATTGCTTTTTAAGAAGCTTTTCCATCTTCTTATTGGCTTTATCTGAATCTAAGCCAGACTTACCGAATAATAAAGCATTTACTGCTGTATATGGATCAATAGAGGACATATTAGTTTCATTTATATCATCTTTTTTACTAGATGCATCCTCATTTGTATGGGATGTTTCTGTATCTTTAGATTTTGAAAGTAATACCGAATTTTCCGCATCAAATGGATTTTCTTCATCTAAGTGATGGACTTCTAAGCTTTCCACGCCATCTAGTGGATTTACATCCATATGCTCTACAATGTCTTCATCAAGGTCCGATATCTCATGTTGGGAGCTTTCACCAGATCCTGTAAAAAGACCGCCCATAGAATGCAATTCGTTCAATTTAATATGGTTCATGCCCACTGTAGAATCATGCTGCACAGGAATATCCGATAATTGGACCTGTTCCATAGCGTATACATCATTATTATGACTAGCACCCTTGCCAAGATAAGATCCATCAGAAATGATGATATCCTCTTTATCGTCGCCTAACACATTGCCAAACAAATCCTCTTCAAGAGAATCATAGGTATGCAACATGGACATCCGTTTTTGAACCTCTTCAATTTGATTCCACAAATCAACGAGAGAGGATGTATAGTATATGCGTTCCTTAACCTCTAAATAAGCTTGGTAAACAATAGCCAATTCAGTTTCATTGAGTCCCTCTTCGGCACCAATTTCTTCAATCATTTGTTGAATTTGTTGATCTCGATCATATCGTTTAATTAAGGCCTTGCGAATACGTTCAATCAATGCTGTATCGATGATTTCCACGGGTACCTCCAGTCTTCAATACACTCAGCCCTATCCACTACATTAGCGCATACGAATCAATGTATAGAACCATAAAAAATAATTTGATTTTATAATCTCTAATATATTATTATATCAGAATTTATCTGCTTTTTCCTTAATAATCAATGCACTAAAATAAATTAACTGAATACACTAAAATTCGTTCCTTTTCATCGCTTTCTTCAAATAGATCGCTGCAATCGATAGGTTCTTCTTGTTCGAGTCGCACATGGTTATTTAAGAAGTTTTCTACCTCTTCGTTAACATAGTAGAAAAATAATTTGATTTCACGCGGATGATGATACAGGGAATCAAAGATATTTCCTAAAACCCGCTTAATCGTATGGAGCGCAAAGGGATTAAAGAAAAAACAACGATCTGCTTGATCTGGCAATTCATAGAATACCGCATCCCCCAGCATAAAACTTACACGATTGCGAACTGCCGGGCTTTCACCATTGATAAGAGCCTTTTCATACAATCGTTCATCATATTCGATTCCAATGGAGTGACAACCCGTTTGGTAAGCCATAAAAATGCTAACACGGCCCTTGCCACTGCCATAATCAATGAGGGTATTTTTCTTGCGAATATGACCACTATTCGCCAAGCGCTCAAGCACGCAATAATCTGTCGGCTCATAAGGATGATGCTCCGTATCGGACCGACTATCATCACGACCGGCTGTCTTTATTTGTAAAACCTGTTCCCATTCCTGTTCACTTGTCATATATCTAATCCCATCATGAATTCCCAATTGTATGACCTATTTTTAATACTAAATTGATATTTATATATACTATACCCTTATTAGAGCAATATTTACAAATTAAAGGTAATCATGTATCATAATATATGACAAAGGAAGTCAATGTGAGACACGTTTTCACGCAAACAAAAAAGGAGGGTGGCGGCCCTCCTTTTTTTGTGCTAGTTACTGACGAAAGTATCTATCTAGCCACTTGCAGATGTAGTGACAGGTTACACCTGCTACGATGGATACTATTAAGGAAATCAAAGTGTCAAACACGTTTTCACCCCCTTTCTGTTACCAGTCTGGGGCAGTAACACCTATAGTATACAATAAAAGCACCCTTTTGGGTGCTTTTATTGTGTCAAACATTTATTGATGCTAATATGGTATACTAAAGAGTAATATTTCAATATTCTCATGTGCAGAATGATATGTCATTAAAAAGGAGTGTCTACTTACATGGACAGTGATCTGACCTTAGATTTTATAATTATCGTCGTATTAATCATAGCAAACGGCTTATTTTCTATGACGGAATTGGCCATCGTCAATGCTAAAAAACGTAAACTAGAAGAAATGGCAGAGGCAGGCAACGAGCGTGCAAAAAAAGCCTTTGAATTAGCAGAGAATCCAAATAATATGTTTTCTACTATTCAAATTGGTATTACCCTCGTTGGTATTTTAACTGGTTTGTATTCTGGTGCGACCTTCTCTGGTCCATTAGAGGAAATTTTAGTAGCTAATATTCCAAGTATTGAGCCCTATGCAGCATCCATTAGCTCCTTACTTATCGTTGCTATTATCACCTATTTATCCCTCGTTATTGGCGAGCTCGTACCAAAACGTTTAGCCTTAAATAGTCCTGAAAGCATCGCCGTAGTAGTAGCAAAACCGATTTATTGGTTGTCTGTAGCCTTAAAGCCAATCGTTGGCTTCCTCGGCGTTTCCACAGAATTCCTCTTAAAATTACTAGGCGTGACTGTGAAAGAAGAGGCTCCTGTTACAGAGTCTGAAATCAACAAGATGCTCACCGAAGGCGTTGCTATGGGTGCTTATGAAGAAGAGGAACCTATCCTCGTAGAAAATATCTTCCATCTAGCAGATATGAATGCTGGCGACATCATGACACCTCGTACACAGCTCAAATGGATTGATCTTAATGGCACAGAGGATGAAATTATGGAAGTCCTCAAAAATGCTAACCATTACCGCATTCCTGTAGGTACCGATTCCTTGGACGAACTAAAGGGTCTCGTAACTGTATCTGACGTATTGGTACAGATCATGCAACGTCCTAGCGAACGCTCTATTCATGATATTATTGAGTCTTGTTTGAAAGAACCATTACTCATTCCAGAATCCATTACGCTCATGAAATTATTGAATGTACTCCGTACAGAAGGCGTTCATGAAACGATCGTTCTCGACGAGTACGGCGGTTTCAGCGGTCTTGTAACATTACATGATATTATGGAAGAAATCGTAGGTCTCATGCCTTCCGGTGAAGAAGAAATCATGGAAGAAGAAAATAAAATTGTCGAACGTGAAGACGGCTCCTGGCTTGTAGATGGACTTCTCGACGTAGACGAATTTAAAGAATTCTTCCACATCGATGAAGAATTACCAGGCGAAGAAAAAGACTTGTACAAAACAATGGGCGGTCTATTAAACGTTCTCTTTGGCCGCATTCCAAAAGAATTAGACAAAGCAAAATGGAATGGCTATACCTTTGAAGTGATAGATATGGATAACACCCGTATCGATAAGATTCTTGTAACCTATGAAGAACCTATCGTAGTACAAGAAACAGAAGAAAAAAAGTAATACCTACTAGCTTCCTACTAGCTTGTAGATTTATGAGCATTGTAGATTTATAAAGAGTGAGTTCTCCTATGGAGGACTCACTTTTATATATACCCCTAGCCGTTTACATATAAATATAATATTATTAAATTGTATAAAATATATAATTAAATCTAA
>USQK01000002.1 GCA_900556785.1 uncultured Veillonella sp. | reverse complement strand
CATTCAATGCCCTCTTTAGAGGGCCACCACTAGAGAAAGACCCTTATAGGGTCAGAGCAAATAACCCGTTCTACGGGTGGTTATGATTTAAGAAATAATATAAAAGGGATTTTTATTATAAACATAGAAGTTATAATAAGAGTATATAAAGAATTAATTCTTTGCTTTTGGTGGAGGAAGAAATTTATATGTCAACTTTAGATAACTTTGATAAAAAGCTTTATCAAAAATTTATATATGGCATTCAATATATTTTTATATATTTTCTTGTATTATTATTGTTGTTTTTATTAGTCATTCCCGTTTTGAATATATCACCTTTTGTAATGATGATCATTATTACTGTGGGAGTGATTACTGTATACTTTTATAATAGTAAATTTTTATGTTTAATATTAATTGCCTTATGGACATCTTATGTATTTAGTTATAATTTATTCTATAATTTATATAGTGGTGGACAATTAATTTCAGAATCTTATATTGGGTTATCGGTTATTCTTCTGATATATCTTTTTATAATATATATGCAGATATCTAATGATATTAGTATTAGAAAACCAAGAAAAATGCTTTATGATGAGCGTAAGTTAGATTTAAATCGTATTGAGAGTATTATCAAAGAGGAATCTATAAATATACTTGGTATAGAGTCTGGATGGGGTACGGGAAAAACATTACTTATTGATCATTTTATATATAATCATCAAAAAGATTATATTTTTATTCGTATTGATACTATTGCATTAAACTTAGATGATGTAATAGAATATTTAGTTCAACAAATAGCAGAGCAATTAGATAATCAATATATATTTAATAAAACAAATAGAAGATTAGTTTCTTATATCAAGAGTTTTAAATATGGCTCATTAGTAACTGACTTATTAGCAACCGAAACAACATATTCCGCAGAATTAAATAAACTAAAAGATTCACTTAATGGATTGGATAGATCAATTATTATTATTTTTGAAGATTTAGATAGAATTGATGATAAAGAAATTTTGCGTAAGCTTTTTTATATTTCTGAAAGGCTAACATCAGAAATACAGGGAAAACTAAAAGTTGTATATCAATATACTCCTAAAGAGTTAAATGATAAGGGATTTGATAACTATTATCTCCAAAAATATATACCAAAGACAATTCAATTAACTCATATTCAATTTATGAAGATATTTGATTATATTATTGCGTATGATTATGAAAGATATAAGTGTGTTTTAGAATATAGACAAATTATAGAAAATATTGTGAATTCTATTACTAATTGGTATGGGTACTCAAGAACAGTTATAGATCCACTTGAAAAGGAACGATATTTAGACTCGGTTTATAATACTAGAAATATAGAATCCTTTATAAGAAGTTTATCTTTTTATATCAAAGAATATTCTGAGACAATTACTGAAAATTTTGGATTTTCAAAGGTGCTTATTCAAACTTGTTATATTAAATATTTTTTACCAAAATATTATCAGACGGTATCTACTAAATTTGATATTATATATAATTTTAGAATTAATTATGAAGATGATATATATTATATTTGGAACCTGTTATCTGTTACTATGGATCAATCTATACCAATTGGATTAGCAAGAGCTTTCAGTGATGATAAAATGAGAGACTTATTTTCACCGAAGTCTAATCCAGTTAACTTTGAAATGTTTTTGGCCTACTGTGTATTAGAGTTATATATGTATAATTTAAGTGGACTAGATGAGCCACGATCTACTAATATATCTATTATTGAAAGTAATTATAACTCGTCAGCATTTGAATTAAATAAAAATGTAAGAATTAAATTAAAACGATTAGAACACTATTTTTATACATGTATTGCTGCAGGAAATGAAGCTCAAAGTACGCACATTATTTTTGCAAATGAATTTGCAGATAAAATTTTGAGTAATGATAACATCGAACTAACTATATTTGATGAATTTATGGAGCATTCTTTTAAAAAATTTGCTTTTGAAGATACTTGCTTTGTAGGGATAGATACATGGGCAGCTATCTTTAAATCTTTCTATTATGCATCTATAAATTGGAAAGAGGATGTAATTAATAGCTATTATAATAGGCTTATATTATTATTCTTTAGGTATTATAAAAATGAATTTGACGATAAAATAGATTTATATCTATTTAGAAATCTTAATATTTTTCTTAGTGGAGTTCAGAATTATTGTTTAAAAAATTCATTTATTTCTATGGTAAGACATATTAACTGTTTGAAGTGTAATAATGGGTTTAGTAGTAATATATATTTTATTGTATTTCAAGAAAATATTATTAAAAGCCTTATAGATTTAGAGTATATTAGTGATAATTATAGAAAGGATTTATCAGAATTTATTCATAAATCTGAGGTAGAAATTTTGACTACTATATCAGCGATATTAGTTTCAATAAAAGATGAGTTTAGTATAATGATTGATGAAATCAGTAGTCATAGAGCGTATGAGTGTTCCTTCTATGTAGATGAAATGGTATCTATTATAACTTTTATAGATAAGCTACTCTTACTTAATAAAGTTCAATCTCAAAATTTTAATGATAATGAATACATGGAGTCAGAGTCTTTTGAGGAAAAGATATTATCTGATAAAGAGTTAAGGAGTTGTATAGAGAATCATTCTATTGGAACATATCATTTATATAATGAGTTAAAGCGAAGAAGTATATCTAATACTAATCAGGCATAGATAATTTTATATGGCATATTAAAAAACCAGTACTAATAAAAAGTAGTACTGGTTTTTTAAAACATTTTTGAGATAAGACTTTCTGTATTGCTTAATTCCGTGGCCAAATTCTTAGTGCTATTTCAGCAAAGTCTTCTTGTCGTTTTACGATTGTAAGAGTAGTCCAATCATCAATGGAGACAAGATCACGAGTCATTTTAATTTCAGATTTTTTATAGATTTCTTTCTTTTTATCAAAGCCTTTGTTCTTAGCTCTGTTGTTATATTCTTGGCCTAATAGAGTTAGGTTACCTAAACGCCATAGGTATGTTTCGTGGTCTTCGTCATTGAAGTTGATCCACTCATCATTAATCTTCTTAGGGAGAATATGTTCAACATGAACTCGGTTTGAGTCATCTACAATTTTTGTTTCATTAATGTCAAAGTTATTAATTTTACGAAGTAAATAGCGAATAACGGCATTTTTCTTGGAGTTGAAGATTTTGAAGTTATTGATGAATTCCTCATCTGATACCATAAGAGAATATAGTTTTTTTAGAATATGATCTTTTGTTGGCTTTTTACTGGATGCGCTATCACTATTAGGTGGCCAAGTTTTATCGCTAATACTTTTAGCGATTTGTGCAAATACAAGTTCATATTTATTTGCAACAAGTCCTGAAACAACAAAGTTACGAACTACTAGTGTTTCTATCGCTTTCAAAACCTCATTTATATCTTCTTCAGAGTAGTTTTGTAATCTTAAGGCAAAGATTATAGGAATATATGAGGATGCATCTAGTTTTTGCATCTCAATAAGACGTTCGTTTAGCTCAGTCAAATCAAAGTCCTTGTTGTCGTCAGGGTGTAGTATTGCTGCACATACTTTAGATAGAAACCGTAGATTTGCTAATAATGTATTAACATCAGATTGTGTTTTTATATCTGTACGTAATTCTTTAAATAAATCTTTTTCTCGGGCAAAGCGCTTTGTACTGTTCCAATAGTAGCGAATAAATTTTGTTGGATCTATATTATCAAGATTATCAATAATAGTATTCCAGGTTTCAGTGGCGCTAGATAAGTCACTTTGTGCTACACGTAAAATATGATTCTTTAATAAGTCTGCTGTTTCTAGTGCTTTACCACGCGCATTGAGCGATTCAAAGATTATATACGCTTCATTGATATCGTCAGTTTCAACAGTCATAAGAATAAACTGATTGATTAAGGCTTGGTATAGTTTATTTAGTGCTTTGTATTGATTAGACTCATTATCTTTAAGAAATTCATTTACCTTTCCATTAAAGAATTTACTTGCATAGAAGATATTATAGTTAGATGGTTTAAGTTTCTTTTTATCAAATTTTTTGTCACTATAATCAATGGCGCCACGTTTTTGTACATATTCAAAGAAGAACTCTTTATCAACACCACCCATAGATAAATACTGCTCGCGTTTGCTTTCCGATATGCGGCCAATATATTTAGCATTAATATCCTCTGAGTCGTCATTTGCATCATTATTGTTTGTTGATTCGGCAATTTCTTTAAATTTTGTACGTAGAATATCTAGGAAGATAATTGTGGTTGAGATACGTTGCTGGCCATCAATAATATAGCGCTTACCATCTTCCTTGTTTTTGTGAATAACAACTTGTCCAAGAAAGTGTTCATCATGTGTATTTTCTTCATAAATTTGTTTCAAGTCTTGCCAAAAGTCATCTAGTTGAGTCTCTTCCCAAGAGTAGCCCCGTTGATATTCTGGAATGTAAAGCTTCTCGTTTCCTAAAAAAGAACCTAATTTGGTTAGATTTGAGTTTATAATCCCCATATTACTACCCCCGTATACAATAAATACTTTTCTTATAAATATTAGATCATACTTTGAGGTATAGATCAAATATTATAAGAGATAGAGTATAAAATAGAGAAATAAAAAGAGGAGACTGCTTTATAACAGTTTTCTTTTATATTTTATAGGTTATTAAATTACGGCTACCTTTGGAAATTCTATACGTTTATCAATTCATTTTATAGGAGGGTTTTATATTTATAATTATTTGTTTAACTGTATGTAGTATAGTGTTGATAAATAATGTGTTATGTTTTGTACTGTTGGGATTATAAGATTCGATTAATTCTTGTTTGATATCTACAGATATGGGGATTAGGGAGATTAGATATGAAATCAAAGTTTAGATTGTTTGTGTGTATGTGTTTTAGTATTATGTGCTTGTTTTCTGCATTAACTATTAAAGCAGCTCAAGTTCCATTAGACAGTGTTATTCGTGCGTCTCAAAAGGTTGCAGGTGATTGGTATGATGCTAGTGGTAATAAGGTATTGAGCATTTCTAATGGATATATTAATGGTTGCCGTATTGTTGATGGTGCTGATTTTGTAGGTGGCTATCCTGGTGCAGGAGTTTTTATTATTCAAGAGGCTCAAGGTAGAAAAGCTATTCATTTGCAATGGTTAGGGAATGGTGAGCATAAGACCTTAATCATGAATAAAAAAGATCAATTAACCAATCAACTACAAAAAGAGCATTATGAATCTGTTCATGGCGTTTATTTAGGTATGAATCGACAAGCAGTTATTGATTTACTAGGCACACCAAGTTCCATTGAAAAAATGTATAGTCGTGAAACATTAATATATACTAATCTAGGCCTTAAGATAGTGACTGAGCATAATATGGTTACCGTTATTACTCTTACTGGTAAAGATGCTCGTTTTGCAAAATCTGGATTGAGTATCGATTCATCAATGTTAGATTATTACAACTTCTATCAATTTAGTAGAATCCCGTCTGAACTTTCAAAAGATAAATACCAAGGACCATTCTCTATCGGTCACGGTGAATACATATTCTTTGGAGGTAAAGAGGTTTCATTGACCGTTTATAACACATAATGATGTAAGTTACAATTAACTAAAGGCTCTACCTTATTTTGAGGTAGAGCCCTTTTCTATGCTATATTCGCACTATTTTTTAGTGTTACAATAGGTATATATTACGTATCGTTCTTAGTGTATACATAGTTTTATAGTAAAAGGATGTTGTATGTATAATGTAACAATTACGACGACAGGCATATTCGATGAAATTCGACCATCATTGTTCCCTCTTGTAGAGGGCAAGGAAGGGATTACGTTTATAAATGCTTTGGAGTATAGTACGGATGATATTTTGCCTTTTGAAGAGGGCGATGATATTACGGATAATGGACCTGAGATTGAGCTAGAGCATGAACGGATTCGAGCCTTTATAATCGCTCTTTGCGCAGAACATGGTAAACCGTATAACGAATTACGAGATGAGTTCGTAAAGGCTTTGCCTGAGTTTATGCTAGATGGTACCTATAAAGGTGAGGAGCTACTTTCAGCAAAGAGAAGAGGGCGTTACAATGTCCATGCCTTGTATAAGAGCGTGCGAGGACGAGATTTACTATTCCAACGCAATTATGGAAATACGAATGGGATGCTTTACTTATCTGACCATATGGTGGGATATTTAATAGAGTCTTTATATGGTAGGAGTGGAATTTTTGGAATGGCAGCAGGAGCACAGCGTATTACCACTCCTTTGCGGTGTTATACCATTCATTAAGCAATAAATCGCGTTGATAGATATTATTTACCTGAGTTGATTGCAGTTCAAGCCCTAGATAATACCTATTCTATGGATGAATCAAACCGGTCCGAGTTTCTGCTGATTGCTGATGCATTGGGGGCTTATATGGTGCAGACCATGCATGGTCAGACAGAATCTGAGCAGTTAGATACATTGTCCAAAGATCCATTTTTCCGCAAAATTTGTGAACCTGTTCATCGGTTTTATAGGAACTTGACCAATGATGCTATCATTTCTGTATATGATGAAAGCAACGACTGGGCTGATAGTTTATTACATGATTATATTTATAATCTGTATGATAGATTCAGCGAGGGACTCGACTACTGGGAGGAAGGAAATGAAGGCGTACTTGGTTATGTGAGATATCGTATACTAAGCCCTTTGGCGGATGATCTTGTTAGAGAACTATCTCAGGAAAAGCTACGCGTCGATTTATATCCTGGCTTGAATAAAGCTATAGAGTATTTTAATTTTTTGGTGCCCTATACGAGCAATGCAAAGAAAATGCTTATACATATAGGTATTAAAGAAGATGATTGTACGAGCGATATAACTAGTACTGAGAATGCCTGTGTAGGACTATTGTCTCATGTAGAAACTCAGTTGACGGTATTGGAACGTATATATTGCCTTCTAGATGCTTGTTATGAGGCTATTCGACGATATCAAAACTATGAAGCGCTTGTGCCTATAGTTGATACTTTGGATGCAACTATAGGTGAGATAGATATCGAATCTCCTGACTCTTGTCAGGCTGAGTATGTGCAGCGAGTATCTCGATTATCTAAATGGTACCGCATGCTAGGGAATGCTTTCACAGGAAATAATACCTATTCGAATTTATTGCAAGACCTCATTACAGCACAAGAGCAAGCGCCGTTGGTTCATGAGCCTTATTTCAATAACTATATTTGTGATGTAAGTTGTCAGGACAATGTCTTTAATTTGGAATGTTTGCGGTATTTATTGTTGCATCATGATATTGAAACAGATAATCGTGAAAGCTACGAGCACCGTGTTCAGGCTATCGATCATCCATATTTCAAGATGCCTTTCAAGGCATATGGACAAATACACGATTTGCTAGATTTAGATACTGAACTCAATAGTAATGATATTGTATATTTTTTAGTTCTCTTGAAAGCCATCCATCGTTTCTACCTAGATCAATTAGACCAAAATTTATGGAAAGAGTTGATCCAATTATGGTCTATGTATGGTAAACGAAATTTCCAAGACTATTACGCAGAATGCTTATGTGCTAAGTATATGGCTGTGCTCGCTATGTACATGGGAGATAGAGAGGTGGCAGAACGAATCAAGCAAGATTTACACACTAGCTTTGAGAGGGCAAGACATTGGCGTGAGACTGTACCAAGTGATTATAGTTGGTCCACTTTTGCTTTCTATACGATGGCTCAAATCGACGAAACCCTTGGTCATCTAGATTCAGCGCAAGAGTACTATGATAAGGCCTATGTTACACAAGCCTATACACAAGCTTGTTGGGCTTACTATGAAAGTAAATGTAACAGCCTCTGGAACGGAACTCAGTCATCAATAACTGAAACAAAACTTACAGCAGCTAGTAGTCAACCTGTCGTAGTCGTGACGAAGCCTGATTTTGAGTCTATTATAAAGGAGAATAAAGGGGCATTCTCCTCTATTGGTGATTATAAAGAATTTTTCCATACACATATGATTTGTCTATATATGTAAGTATATGTAAGTATATGTAAGTATATGTAAGTATATGTAAGGTAATAAAAAGACGCTCTTTTAGGGGAGCGTCTTTTTATTATTAAAATGAATAAATAATGAAAGTTTATCAAAGTTAATCATTGAAATAAAAATAAGCTAAGCTTATAATTGTAGTATATTGTGAAAATTTAGGTTACTATTGGTATTTATATGTGTATAGTTCGTTAGACCATACTATAAGGGATTGTATGGCTAATGTTTTACTATGAATTCAGGGGAATAATCATGAATAAGAAGTTGTTAGTATTAGCCGGTGTTGTGTCTGTGTTGAGTATGAATGGTTTAACGGTTCATGCGGATTCTACTGTTTCTACAAATAGTGAGAATTTGTTGGTGAATACGAGTACGAATGCGGATGGTTCTACGAATTATGAAATTTCGATGACGAATTATCCTACATACCAAGGGACGTTTATAGGTTCTGGTGGTGATATTAACCATGGTATTCGCATCGAATCTGATGGTATATCTATTAGTGATACGGTAGAAGAGAATGCTGGCCATCCTGATGATCGTCATTCGCGTATTGGTGCGGGTTACTTTGATATGTATAACGGCACTCATGAGCTCGTTTGGTTAGAGGATTATGGTTTGGCCATCCTCGATCGAAAAGAAAATAAATACATGGCTCAGATGGAGCCTAAAACTTTTACCATGAGCAATGTACAAAGTGGTGATAAGTCTGAGCTCAGTACAGATGGCACGAAGATTGTGCACTATGATAATGAGAACAGCACTGAATACAATACGAATTATGGGTATAACGGGGTGACCATCACGACTACTGATGGGGACCATGATAAT
Source organism: uncultured Veillonella sp. (assembly GCA_900556785.1). Lineage (GTDB taxonomy): Bacteria > Bacillota > Negativicutes > Veillonellales > Veillonellaceae > Veillonella. The sequence continues at coordinate 53,585 of USQK01000002.1, read as the reverse complement.
GAGAAAACGGTGTCTCTCACTAACAAAGGCCTCGATAATGGGAATAATAAAATCGTAAATGTGTCTAAGGGCGAGGTTTCCAAGACGTCTACTGATGCTATCAACGGTAGTCAGTTGCACGAAGTGAAAACGCAGGTGGACAATAATACGAATCGCATTTCTACGCTCGAAAATAATACGGTTAACATTGGTGACAAGGTGCTTAATAACGCCAAGTCCTATACGGATCGTCAGGTCTCCAAGGTTGGCGCTGCCTCTGCGGCACTAGCGGGCCTCCATTATCTCGACTACAATCCAAACGATAAATGGTCCTTTGCCACTAGCTTGGGCCACTATAAACACTCCACGGCTGGTGCTATTGGTGCGTCCTATCAGCCGAACGAAAACTCCATGGTTCACGCTGGCGTTACCGTTGGTGGTGAAAGCATGTTTAACATCGGTGCTTCTTTCAAAGTGGGCGAACAAGATCCGACACTTAAAACAAGCCGCTTTGAAATGGCGAAACAAATCAAAGACCTACAAGCTGACAATGCATCACTGCGCGCAGACAACGAAGAACTACGGGCTGAAGTAAACGAAATTAAAGCAGCGTTACAAAAATTACAGTAATTGTAGTATTTATAATAGTCACATAAGTTATATAATAGTTAAGCTTTACGCTTGGACCATACATAGGCATGTTCTCGAGGATATAGTATACTTATACTAATGAGAGAACGTGCCTATTATTGTTTGAGAGGTGTTGTATGAAACTAAAAAGTACATTGTTGGGTTTGGCTATAGCACTTGCTTTCACCATGCCTATTGATGCGGCGCAGTACACTGTTCCTGAAGGGCAACCACCTGTGCCAGGGGCTGATGCAAGTATTCCAGATAATGCGTATCAGAACTATCGTTATGGTGAAGCTCTGAATGCTAATGCGAGTGCAATTATTTTAGCGCGCAAGCACATATATGAAATGTTAGATAAGCAGGTTCAAGAGAATAAAAGGAATGTAGAAGACGCAGAACGTTGGAAAAAAGCACATGATAAATCTATGGATATATCTTCTCATGAATCTACGGTTATCTTGCTACACGAAGGTGAGCATCGGGCTAAAATGACCGTGCCTATTGGTGTTACTGGAAGTTTTTATAAGGAATCTCATAAGAAGGATGGGATAGCTTCTTTTGCCGGTGAAAACAGTGCTATTACTGGGCTTGTTAGTTTTAGTGAAAGCTTTGTAGATGATGCAGCCTATAAATCGGCTAAACAAAAGGGTGCGTTTAATTATCCTGGTATTACGAAAGGGTATTGGAGTATAACAGATAAATATTATGGTGAGAATACGCCTTTAATGTTGGCTGCTGTTACGTTTGATAAACAACCAAACCACAATTATGTGGCAGCGCTTGGCCATATAAATCACCCAATTACTACTAAGGTAGAGAGTACAATGGCTAATTTTGTAATACCATCACTACAGCCAATAGATGATGTAGATGGTACAAGTGATGCTGTTACATGGGGGAATGTAACATATCGCTTGCCTAAGGGTATGCAGTTACAATCAGAAATGAAAGAGGGGCCACATGCAGAAGGTCGTGTATATGTAGGGCCAGACATGCGGCTGGTTGTAACAAGAGGTCCTATACAGATAAAAGATCATCCAATGGTTGCATATCCTAAACGTGTTTTTAAAGATCTTATCTATAGATCCTCTAAATTATTGTTACAAAATGTACCAATCCAATCTGCGATGGTGTTGAATAATGGTGTTCCTACCTATATCATGGATCAATACAATCCTGGTAAGCTATCACGTATACTCCATTTGATACAAGATAATGAATACTCCTATGTTATGGTATTGTCGTATAAAGATGGTAAAACTAAATACAATCATCTAAAGTTACGTAATATGATGGAATACTTAGACTTTAAAAACGCTAACCAGTTAAGAAGCAAGATAGAAAAGAAGCTAAAGAAATAAGAAAAAGACCGTACCTTGGGGTGCGGTCTTTTCAGTGTTTATCTATATATTTCTATTATTCGTTCCTTATTGTATCGTATATTAGTTCGTCATATAATAACATTAGGATAGTTAGACGAGGTTGGGCCTCTCTTCGTCATCGAAGGGAGGGATAAGCCTATGAGTGATTATGAAATAATCATGCTCCTTTTACAAGTACTGGCTATTGTCATTGCTTTTGGAGCACTGGTAGCCCTTATTTGCCTTACAAAAAGCAAATAGCCCTCCGTTACCGCATGGTAGCTAAGTAAACAGAAAGGCCATTTCCTAAGTATTTTGATTTTCGAGATGCGCCCGACGTTTCCACTCGTCTGACTATCTATTTATATTATAGGAACAAAGTTGTATATCGTCAAATTGTGATAAATGAGTACCGTTATATTAGTTTTATAGATATTTGAGCTTACATATATGATGTATAATAAGTATAGTTTACATGATAGTTTATGAGTCTTAAGGAGAGATATATGTTACGGCGATTTTTCATGATGATGGCGCTGATGGTAGCCTTTACTATGCATAGTCAAGCGATTTCAATACAGGAGCTCAAGTCATCACCGCAGTTTAAGGTAGTTGCTGAGGTAACGCCTGATGTTCCTAATGCTAATGAGCATACTACGTGGTATTTAGACACGAGTTCTATTGAGGTGCTAGAGTACGCGCCGCCTATGTATAAGATTAAGGCCACTGTGTACAATGCGTATCAGTCGCCGCGGAAACATGTCATTTTTAGTGATGCCTGGACTGTGTCCTATGATACGCGTCAGTCCTTAGCAAGTCAGGTATACCGTGCGAAACAGGCGGGAACTTCGTTGACGACGGTTATTGATGCGGCACAGACGAAAACAGGTATGACGGGCACTGAGGAACCATTGGGGAAATTCTCCTTTGATGGACAGTCGCTGCCGATTCAGGTGAAAGCCTCAACTCGTGCTATTTTGCGCACGGCACCGAATACGACGCGTTACGATATAGCAGATACGTTATTCTATGAAGCGTACCGTATGCATTTTGAAGATGTGGTGGTGAAATGAGGCTCATGATGAAAGTATTATATATAGCAATGGCATTGGCGCTGTCTTGTGTGGTGCCCGTGCACAGCATGTCTATGCAGGAATTACAAAATACGAACCGCTTTGAAATGCTTCATGGCTTTGGTGAAAGCGGCAATGGTGATGGAACCTATATAGATAAGGATTCCATCAAGGCCTCTAACGGACCGAATGGCTCCAAGCAAATTGCTGTCACGCAGTATGTGCTCATGCCTGCTGGTGACATGATTCAAGAAAAGCAAGTCCTGTACACCTTTGATACAAAGCAATCCCTTGCTAATTTAATTAAGAAATTGGATGCTCATCAATTAGGATCGTATAAAGAACTGTGGCTGTTTAAACAAAAGCACTCAGGCGTAACATCTAGTGTTGTTGATTTCAAAGAGTATCATATAGATGGAAATCGCTATGACACACAAAGTGAAGCAAGCGATAGACGAATGGCAACGGCCCCTGTAGACTTTGGCTTTGCAGGATACCTCTTGGCTAATCGACTGTATGAACAGATGTATGGCGTACAATTTGATGATGTAGTGGGAAAATAAGAAAAACTCCTATTGGTTTTCACCGATAGGAGTTTTGTATTTATCTATATATTTCTATTATTCGTTCCTTATTGTATCGTATATTAGTTCGTTCTATAATAGACTTAGGATAGTTAGATGAGGTTGGGCCTCTCTTCGTTTTTGAAGGGAGGATTGCTTATGAGTGGTTATAAAATCATTATGATTATCCTTGGGATTTTATCAGTCATGATATCCTTTGGAGCACTTGTGGCGCTTATTTGTCTAGAAATAGCAAAATAGCCCTTCGTTTCTTCGGAAATTAGATAAAACGAAAAGGCCATTTCTACATGTTTCATTTAGTTTAGAGATGAGCCTGACGTCACTACTCGTCTGACTATCTACTTATATTATAGGGATAAAGATATATATCGTCAAATGGAGATAAATCGTATAAATATCAACCTTATAAATAGCAATTAGAAGTAAATCCTATATACTAAATTATAAAATTATTAATAATAGGCACAGTCTTATTTGCATAGTATACTTATGCTAATAAGGTTGTGCTTATTTTGTTGTAATGTGAGAGAAGAAAAAGAGAGGGTTTTATGTTACGTAAAAGTGTAATTATGATGGCAGTAGCAACTGCTTTCACCATAAATGTAAGTGCTGTACAGATCGAAGTGCCAGCCGGACAGCCGCCTATGCCTGGAGCAGATGCGAGAATTCCTGCCAATGCGTATGAGAATTATCGGCATATTAATAAAGTAGCGGAGCAAGAGGCAGAGTCATATAGTCAATTTGCAAAATCGAATCCTAAAAATCCGCCATCTACGCTTGATAAGCTAAATCTGGAACATCCTGGTTTTTCTAAGGCTTTGGAGCTTGCAGATTATTCGCAGTCTACAGTGGTATTGATTCATGAAGGGGATAAAAATATCAGATTATCCGTACCAAATGTTAGCTTCCGTGGTGATGTGATAGAAACTGAGCCTGGAAAAGGGCCATTATTTGCTGTTCGTAGTCTCAGTTCGTTTTTAGTAGTAGGACCACCTCATGGTAAAGAGCTTAGTAAATATGCTGAAGGTGAAGGAAAATATAATTATCCAGGGTTGAGGAATGCATCTTGGAAGTTCATGTCAAACAATTCTCGTATAATGTATACGGAATTCACTCCGGATGATACAAAGACAACGTATGGAGTTACTTATGGGGGATGGGTTAATACAGAAGATCCATATCAAGATCAATCACCTGAAGTGGTGATGAGTAATTATATTATTCCATCCATAGAATCCTTATCTGGATTAGATAATTACAGTCAGATTGAGCATTGGGGGAACTTTCACTATCGCATTCCTAAGACGGCTAAGTTAGTCAGTGAAGCCGTAGAAAATGAGAGACATGAGGTGAGAACTTATGAGGATACAGGGGTTAAAATACGGGTAATACGTAGCGCAATTATGAGCAAAGAGACAGATAACACGCTGATTAAGGTTCCAATAATATATTATTTACATAAATATAATGATTTGGATACACCTACACAGTACGCCGTAGTGTGGAATAACGGAATTCCTGGTTCTTTAGTTGATGCCTATAAGCCCAATCGTGAATCCTATCTTCGTCATGTTGTGAAAGATTCTGTATACTATTACAGTTATCGTATTAATTATGATAAAAGTAAAATATCGTATACGCATAAGCAGCTAAGAGATATGATTGAATACGTAGGCTTTGATGATGCGGCAAAGTTACGAAAAGAGCCACAATGGCGGGAAGAAGGGGCATATAAGGAGAGACTTGAAAATAGTTCCATCTTTATTCCATGGTATATGGAATGGGTTAAGCTGTTAAGTAAATAAGCTGTATTTGACTATTTAGTTTGAGAGAGGTTTTTATGGTTCAACGTATTTTAATGCTAGCCCTTGTGTTGCTGGCTTTCATCATGCCCACAGAGGCAATCACATTACAAGAATTACAGACATCGCCACAGTTCAAATTAGTTCATGTTCAGGCGATGAATCCTACGATGGAGCGCGGTGGTTTATATATCTATTTGAACACCTATTCTATTGAGGCGACTCATTATGCACCCCCACAATATTCTTTGCGTGGTACCTATTATGTCGTAATAGATACAGATTACCAATCTACGATTGAAGAGAAACAACTTACTGTGGATTATGATACAAACTATTCTCTAGCTACCTTAATCCATTCGTCTCATATGATGAATCCAAGCCCGTCTACGTTGGCTTTGATTGAGGCTAGTGAAAGTAAATCTGGCTTATCTCTAGTGGACGTAGCTGTGGCAAAATATTCATTCGATGGGGCAGCACAGCAAATGCAGTATCGAAATGATATGCGCAAGTTCCCACTCAAGCGAAATAATACCATTATGTATGGTATAGCAGAGGCTATGTTTATGGCTGCCTATCAGCAGTATTTTGATGATATTGTTGTACAGTGAGGTGGACGATGAAACGCATATATTTACTTTCACTATGGTTATTAGCCTGCCTCGTATTGCCTATGAAAGGTCAAGCCGTAGCACAGGCTGACTTATTAAACTCAGAGCGATTTGAGCACATCGATTCGAGTGCTGACTCTGGACGAGGGGATGGAAAATATTTGGACCTTTCATCTGTTAAGCCTGTATCGGCACCGAATGGTCATCGTCGTATCGAAGCGGTCATCTATGTTTCTATGCCTGCTGCTAATATGATTCAAGGACTTTCAGTACAATACGATTACCAAATGGATCGTTCTTTGCGCCATTTAATTAATGCTCATGATCAAGCTTTAAAACAAGGCAATAAGATACCGTATATCTCTATTTGGCGTACAAAACAAGGGAACTCAGGAATCACTGGAACTGTTAATGATGGCGGTACCTATTATAATGATGGACAGATTCGTCAACAACGTGTATATAAAGAAAATCTAAATGCTATGATTCTACCTGCTGAATTTGGTGATGAAAAATATAAATTGCCTAATTTGCTCTATCAAAAAGCATATGGTATAGCTTATGACGATGAGACATAATAAATTATTGATAGTATTAGAATGGTCAGAATCGAGGATAGATTTAGATTGATGATTAAACTTATTTTTTTGTTTCTGTTAAAGTTTGTGCTTTTACTTATTTGGGGATCCTCTATTTGGTGGATTTATACATTACTGTACGATCGATATGTATTAGAAGCATATCCATTAAGAGATTATGTGCCGGTATTGATTTTTTGCTTTGGGAATATTTGGGTTTTACCATGGGTAATTTTATGGTATGAGAAACTATATCCTGTGTTTGATAAACCGAAAATGTATTATAGAGTGAAAGCATGGTTCATTTCTTTAAAAGAACAATCTACCGTGGGTATGTGTATATATAGTTGTATAGATTTTTTAATAAAGTTATGTCTAATAACGTATGGCACTATGGCTGTTTTAGCTGGTTTTATTTTGGTTGGTGTTATATTAGTTATGCCTCTGCTTATGATTCTTGGATTGATATTTCGTTAGCTCTTGAAAGCTTTTGAACACGCATATTTTATTTCTGATACGCTCTAAACCTATTTACACAATGCAAAAGCCAAGCTATTCATATTTAGAAATAGCTTGGCTTTTATTAGTTAATTCGTATATTTGTATAATGTAATGCTTATTGTATCGTATATTAGTTCGTTCTATAATAGGCTTAGGATAGTTGGACGAGGTTGGGCCTCTCTTCGTCATCGAAGGGAGGGATAAGCCTATGAGTGATTATGAAATAATCATGCTCTTATTACAGGTAATAACTGTGGTTATTGCCTTTGGAGCATTAATAGCGCTTATTTGTCTTGGAAAAGACAAATAGCCCTTCGTTATCTTAGATGATTCGATAACTGAAAGGCCATTTCTCAAGCTTTTTTGTTTTTAGAGATGAGCCTGACGTTACGACTCGTCTGACTATCTACTTATATTATAGGGATAAAGATATATATCGTCAAATTAAGATAAACCTTATATATACTAATTAGAGAAAACTCCTACACAATCTAAAATATAAATAGATAATAGATAATAGGCACAGTCTTATTTGCATAGTATACTTATGCTATTAAGTTACTTTTACTATGTATATGATTAGATAGAGAATAGCGAATGAGTACATTTAAATACATTTTTAAAATTATACTAGTGCTTTATATTAAGTATTTGCTCGTTTCTCTATGGATAGGCTCCATAGAGGCGATTATTCATAGCTTACAGAAACCTGACTTAACGCCGTACTTATACCCATTAGGGAGTTATGACTTAGAAATGATTTTTCTCTTTGGTAATATCCTCTTTATTCCTTGGCTTGTTCTATGGTGTAAACGATTACCACTAGCCTTTAATAAACCTAAAGTATATTATAGGGCTAAAGCGTGGATACAATCTAAGAAAGAGCAGGCACTGATTTATAAAGTCATCATTAATAGTCTAGTGGTTTTACTAGCATCGTGTCTTTTGATATATATTATTATCGCCATTGGAACGTTGCTTGCATTAATTCCTTACTTTATATATGCTATATTTCATTACATATTTTATTTCCGATCTCTATTCATTTAAATATCTTACATGTCTGATTCATATGAATAGAATAAACACTTAAATATAAAATTATAAATAATAGGCACAGTCTTATTTGCATAGTATACTTATGCTAATAAGGTTGTGCTTATTTATGTTGTAAATGTGAGAGAAGAGAAGATTTTATGTTACGTAAAAGTATAATCATGATGGCACTAGCTACTGCTTTCACCATGAATGTAAGCGCTGTACAGATCGAAGTGCCAGCCGGACAGCCACCTATGCCAGGTGCTGATGCGAGTATTCCTGCCAATGCATATGAGAATTATCGGGCAGGTAGCTTGAGTAATGTGGGGGCTAGTGATGTTATAAAATTACATTCTGAATCTGATAAGCGTATGGAAATGTATAGAACTGACTGGGAACTAACACAAGATGAAGTCAATCAGATAGCAAGAGATTCTGAGAAGGTGATGGATTTGTTAGTTAATGAGTCTGCAGTTGTGTTGTTGCATGATGATCGTAATAACATCCGAGCATCTGTCCCTGGACTACTATTAGCAAGTAAATATTACCCCAAACGCAGTGATGGTGAGCGTTTATCTATTGTAAGAGAACATTCTGTGTTTTTTGCCATCGGTACGAAACAGAATTATGATGATGCATTAGGCAAACTAAAAACGGACCGAAAAGGGGAGTTTATATATCCCGGTATCCCGCATGGTAAATGGGCTATTGAAACAGAGTCTTTTGGCGAAAATACGCCTGCTATGGTTGCCGTAGTTGGTTTAGATAATCAGCCAAATCAAGAATATATGATAGGGCTTAGCTACAAAAATCAGCCCGTTACCGACAAGCTTGAGCGCGTTATGAGTAATTATGTGATTCCATCGATTCGTTCTTTAGATGATATGGATCAGTATAGTGAAAGTATCAACTGGGATAATCTCCTGTATCGCATTCCTAAAGGACTTAAACTAACAGCACAGAAGTCATTAAAGGACTCTGCCGAAATAAGGGACTATCGTGGATTAGGTATGCGGCTTGTTGTGGCCAAGAAATCTGTAAAGGTAGATGATAAATATATTTACTCCTTTATTAACGAAATTTTGGAGGTAAAGCCAGAAAGTCAAATTATAGGTGATGCACCTATTCAGGCAGCATCTGTTTGGAATAATGGTGTTCCTAGTCTTTTGGTAGATAACTATCAACCAGGTAGAAAATCTTTAATGTATCGATTCTTACGGGATGACAAGAATATATATATTATGAGTTTAGTTTATACTGACGGAGCAGTGCCATATTCTCATATTCAGCTACGGAATACAGTAGAATATTCTGACTTTGCAAATATTGAAACATTGAGGAATAAGGTAATCCGCATTCAAAGTCAAGAAAAAATGTAATATAGTTGTGTATATTTAGTTTGTATATTTTGATAGGGGTGAACTAATGAGTAAACTCAAATATATCAAAACTATATTAGTGCTTTTGCTTAAGGCTTATCTTGTCTATCTATGGATTAACTTTGTAGAGACGTTTACTCAGCTACTCTATAATATCTATGTATTAAAAGTATATTCACTGGAGCATTTCGGCCTATTTCTATTCTTTCTCTTTGGTAATATATGTTGTATTCTGTGGCTTCTTTTATGGTGTAAGCGATTACCGCCAGCTTTTAACAAACCAAAAATATATTATAAAATTAAAGACTGGATACGATCCAAGAAACAAGAAGCACCTATCTATAAAGTCCTATTTGGCAGTTTATTGCTTTTGCTAAAACTATGTCTTGTAGTGTATATCTTACTCTCTGTCTCTACTGTTTTAAGTATTCCATTGATAAATTATTAGTCTATTTTCAAAATTTAAACACACTAAAAGCCGAGCTTTTAATTATTAGAATTAGCTCGGCTTTTATTAGTTTATTCGTATATTTATATAATATAATGCTTATTGTATCGTATATTAGTTCGTTCTATAATAGACTTAGGATAGTTAGACGAGGTTGGGCCTCTCTTCGTTTTTGAAGGGAGGGTTGCTTATGAGTGGTTATAAAATCATTATGATTATCCTTGGGATTTTATCAGTCATGATATCCTTTGGAGCACTTGTGGCGCTTATTTGTCTAGAAATAGCAAAATAGCCCTTCGTTTCTTCGGAAATTAGATAAAACGAAAAGGCCATTTCTACATGTTTCATTTAGTTTAGAGATGAGCCTGACGTCACTACTCGTCTGACTATCTACTTATATTATAGGGATAAAGATATATATCGTCAAATGGAGATAAATCTTATAAATATCAATCTCATAAATATCAATTAGAAGTAAATCCTATATACTAAATTATAAACTTATAAATAATAGGCACGACCTTGTTTGCATAGTATACTTATGCTTATAAGGTTGTGTTTATTTATTTTGTAAAAGTTTAGAAAGATGAGAGGATATATGTTACATCGATTTTTAATAACGCTAGGGCTTATGCTAGCTTTCACCATCCCAGCTCAAGCAATTACGATTGAGGAGCTCACGTCTCAGCCGCAGTTTAAGCAGGTATCTCAGTTTGTGTCGGATATTCCTAATGTAGACGAGCGTGGCGCGTCCTATATTGACGTGAATACGGTGAAGGTCATCGGGTTTGAGCCGCCTATTCATACGATTAAGGCGACGGTATATAAAGCGTATCAGTGGAATGATGAGAAAGTGATTACCGTTAAGGACATGACTTTCACCTATGATAGTAGTAATTCCGCAGCTAGTAAGGCTTATCGGGCGCAACAGCAAGGGACAACGGCGATTAATACTAATCCGAATATGAATGAAGATATGTGGTCTAATCCCGGGATTATGCGCGATGAAGAGGAAATCAGTCGCTTTGGCTTTGACGGAACGCCTCGGCCTATCCATCGAGGTGCCCTTCTGCGCAGACCCGTTGTGAAAGATTCTCTAAATAAAGAGTTTTACGATATCGCTGATGCGGTGTATTATGAAGTATATAAAGAACATTTTGATGAGGTTATTGTTAATTAAATTCTATGTTCGGAGGTTATTATGAAAGCATTTGAAACAAAAGATTATAAGGCGTTTACCATGTTTGAGGAACGTTGGGCTCTTGTTACAGCGGGTACGCTTGATGATTTTAATACGTGTACAGTTAGTTGGGGCAGTATGGGTAATATGTGGGGCATGCTTGGCAATGATATATCTACCGTGACTGTGTACATTCATCCAGCTCGCTATACTCAAGAATTCATGGCGAAATACGATACTTTTACAGTTAGCTTATTCCCTAACAGCCAGCGTAAGGCTCTTGGCTATTTAGGCTCTCATTCTGGTCGCGATGAAGATAAGGTTGCCAATTCTGGTTTAACACCAGTGGCAGTCGGTGATGGAGTGACTTTCAAAGAAGCAGATTTAACATTTGTATGTAAAAAGTTATATGAACACCAATTCGATGAAGCTCATTTGGCAGATAAAATAAAGGAATATTATGCAGCAAACCCTACTGCCTATACTCAAATTGGTCATGATCGTTGGGAACCACATTATATGTACATCGGCGAAGTACTTGAGGCTATAGAGAAATAGATAATCCATTTAATACACAAAAAAGGCAGCCCTTAGGAGCTGCCTTTTTTGCCGTTGTTTAACGTAGAAAGTGAGACGGTATTTACTACCTGTATTTATAATAACATATGGCATGGGCATAAAATGCCACATAGTGTTGATACGAATTCTTAGTTCTTTATTTTGGTTTTTATGTTACTTTGTATGCCGCATTTTTCTAAGGGATTTATCAAAATAAGTCATAATTTTGATGAAAAATAAGTATATATGAATCGATAGTGAGGGATAGCTTATATAGTGGGTTCCTTAAGTGAGAACTACTATAAATTGTATATTTTAGCAAAATTTTGTGAATTTTAACCCCTCAAAAAGGCCAAAATCTGATATAATAATAGTATAGAAATCGATGTATAAAAGGACTAAAAATCGTGTGTATGAATTGATGTTTTTAGACTCACCTTTGGGCCTAAAAATATCTGTAGTTCTTATAGTTAAATCGATGCGATCAGAACGTTGTATATAAAAAACAACTACGCAGATGCGTAGTTTTTATTATTTTGTGTTTGGTATAGGTAGTCCCATGAGTGTAGTGAAGCCCTTATTATGGCTATTAGAACCGTATATCGTATATAAAGCCTATTTGTGGGCCCTCCGCTTTATAGCACATCCAGTGACGTGGGAAGGCGAAATAGATTTGTTCTCCTTGACCTTAACGATGCTGCTCATTCTTGATGCGGTGGCGTTACCATTGGTCATTTTATATTGCCCTAGCTTAAATCCTGGTAAGCGACTTCCTAATTGGATTCATCGTTTAGGTACGCCTATCTACATCGTTCACAATTGGCTTGATGGCAAGGTTGGCGGCGGTACATCTACGCCGATTGTATGGTTACGCAGAACCTTACATTCCTTATTGTTATTCATCTATTTGTTAATCCCGCTCTACGTAGGCGGTCATCTCGTGATGGGCCTCGTAGTGGCTCTCATGTATGATGTCCTCGTGTGGGCACATGGAGGTGTATGATGGCGACTTGCGAGTGGCCTACTACGCCTTTGTATCAGGCCTACCACGATCATGAGTGGGGGCGGCCTATTCATGATGATCGGTTGCAGTTTGAACATCTCTGTCTTGAAAGTCTCCAATGTGGTCTCAGCTGGCTTACGATTTTGAATAAACGAGACATTATCCGAGGCTGCTTTGATCATTTTGATATTGATACGGTTGCTAGTTATGGTGAAAGCGACGTAGAGCGAATCTTGCAGACCGAGGGTATGCTCAAGTCTCGCCCTAAAATTGAAGCTATCATCAATAATGCTTCTGCTTTTAAAGGTATTCAAGATGAATTTGGTTCGTTTTGCAACTATATCTGGGCTTTCACAGACAATAAAACTATTATTTATGAAAGCCATCCTGATGGGCATGTTCCAGCAAAGAATGGTCTGTCTACGCGGATTAGTAAGGATCTGAAGAAGCGCGGGTTTAAGTTTGTAGGCCCCGTTACCATCTATTCCCACCTGCAAGCTAGTGGTCTCATCAACGATCACGGTAATGACTGTCCTTGTTTTAGCGAGATTAATAAGCTAGCAGATATTGTTCAATTGCCTGTAGACGCTGAGGATTAATATAGTTTTAAATGTTGAGTATTAATATAAATCTGAATGTTTGATAGTTAGCTTATTATTTTTGCCTTTTTCTAATAATTCGCATTCTTTTACCTATATGTTGTAACGTATTTGTATAATCGTTAGTTAACAATAGTTTTTATACATGATTGATGTTACAAAATTGTACTTGTGTTAAACCATACTTTAAGGTGTACACTATAGTCGATGGAAAGATAGCGTTCCATCATATGTCGGCCCGCTTTATATACAAACACATATATTCTCTCTCTCCAAAGCGGGTCTCTCATATACTTCTCTCTCAAAGCTATAAACACAACATAAAGACCTTATCCTTTACTGGATAGGGTCTTTTTGCTATATGTTTTTATCTAGGGCCATATAACGGCATAGATTGGTTGTATGCTATAGCAGATTGATTTGTTTCGATATAGTTGATATACTGATGATGAAATAAAGTATTACTTTCACAATTAAGAAAGGGAAATATATGATTGGTTTGGGCACGGCCATTAACATTGGCCTTATCATAGCCGGCAGCTTGTGCGGTCTCGCATTCGGCCGGTTTATGAAAGAAAATTTGAAACAGACGCTCATGATGGTGAGCGGTATTATTGTTCTCCTCCTCGGGATGAGCGGTGCTATGCAGTATATGCTAGTCATCGTAAACGGCACGCTGCAAACGACGGGGCCTATGCTCATGATTATTAGCATGGTGGCAGGCGCTGTAATTGGTGAGCTTATCGACCTTAACCGTTGGATTACTGTTTTTGGTGACTGGGTGAAAGCAAAAACTGGTAACACTGGTGATCCGCAGTTTACACATGCTTTTATTACGGCGTCCCTTACGTTTACCGTGGGCGCCATGGGTGTGCTAGGCTCTATTCAAGACGGCTTAACTGGTAATTACCAAACGCTGTTGTTGAAAGGCATCCTCGACGGCATCATCGTTATGGTTATGGTATCCTCTATGGGCAAGGGCGCGTTGTTTTCCTTTATTCCTGTAGGGATTACCCAATGGATCATTACAGCCATGGCTCATATTGCTGCGCCTCTAATGACGCCAAGTGCTATCGATAACCTGTCCTACGTGGGATCTATTCTGATCTTCTGCGTCGGTATCGACCTCATCTGGCCTGGTAAAATCCGTATTGCCAACCTGTTGCCAGCCATTTTTGTGGCTATGGGCTTAACATTTTTGCTGTAAATCATACTATAAATAGCATTATAAGAAACCTATATTCTCTAAAACTTTGATATGTACCTTGTACATGAGGTGGAGGATATAGGTCTTTTTATTTTCTGAAATTATTTTGTAATAAAATAACTTATGATATTTCTCCACTCAATCAAGTTAATGACATCCCTCAACCCAATTAAGTTGATAGATATAGATCCTTACGTTCCGAAATAGGTGACCAATAGAGTCACTGCCAAAGTAGGATTTGACTGGTATTATCTAGAAATCTTTTACCAAAACTAATAGCAGAATAATTTTAATTTCCCATATGACTGTTATTCAGGTAGATATTATTGAATTATACCTGTTTAACAGGTATAATCAAAGGAGAGATTCTATGATTATCGGATTTAAGGATAAAGAAACAGAACGCATTTTTATCGTGGGTACTCACGACGTTTACCGACTCAGATTCAAAAAATAGTATTATTAAAATTACGTATGTTACATGCTTGTCGGACTATAGATGATTTTATGGTTCCACCTGGTAATCGTTTTGAGTTTTTACAAGGTGATCGACTTGGGCAATGTAGTATTCGTATTAATAAGCAATATAGAATATGTTTTTGTATAGATGAAGATTTTAATTTATATGATGTGGAAATTGTAGATTATCATTAAGGAGATAAAAGTATGAAGGAACTAATCCCAGTACCTAAAATGAGTGAGGTTCTACGTGAAGAATTTATGCAACCATTGGGTTTAAGTGCATATCGTGTCGCTAAAGATATTATGGTGCCTGTATCGCGGATACAAGAAATCCTACAAGACAAACGTAAAATCACTGCAGATACAGACTTACGATTGTGTAAATATTTTGGAATGTCTAAGGGGTTTTTCTTAAGACTACAGATGGATTTAGATTTACTTGAAGCAGAGGATACAGAGGGGCTTCAAGCTGATTTGAAGAATATAAGATGTATTACAAATTCATGTACTGCTGATTGATAATTTTCGATATATTTGGTACACTTATTTTATAAATAAATCGTTATGACATTATGTATTACTATAAGGAGACGCTATGTTATTCGTTGAATATCCTAAATGCACAACATGCAAAAAAGCAAAGAAATTCTTAGATGATCACAACATTAAGTACACAGATCGTGACATCAAGTCCGAAAACCCTACAGCAGAGGAAATTGCTGCTTGGTATCCACAATCTGGCAAGGATTTGAAAGCATTCTTTAATACTTCTGGTATGATTTACCGTGAACAACAATTAAAGGATAAATTGCCGAACCTTAGTGAAGAAGAAAAACTAGCATTATTAGCATCTAATGGCATGCTTGTAAAACGTCCTATCTTGGTTCTTGAAGACAAAGTACTTGTTGGATTTAAAGAAGCAGAATGGATTGAGGCGTTGAAGCTCTAATTTCATATTAGTTAACCGAAAGAACAGGTCCCTAAAAGCCTCCATAGCGAGCTAAGTCGTTTTTAGGAACCTGTTCTTTCTACGTTTTAATAAAGAAATTAGAGCTCACAACTAGGACCCCTCATTTATCAAAAATTTTGATTTGTATATTTCTTTTATGTTTTGTATAATAATTACACCATAGCAATACCCCTATGGGTATTTTAGGCGTTAGCAATATAAGTGTTAATAGTATTATTTATAGAAGTAAAAGGTATTTCCGGATTAAGTAAGGCCGGTATCTGATTTATAGAGAGGTCTATATGAAGTTTTTACAGTCTTTATCAGCGCAGGTGTCTCTGCGCACGCAGGGGGCTATTTTGGCACTCGGCTTGTTATTTATCATATTAGATGCGCTTACGGAGCCTATGAACCCAGCTATTGATTTGGCGTGGGTAACGGTCATCATTTGTGGCTTGCCATTGCTCATCAACAGCGTGCAAAGTATTTTGGATCATTTAGAGATTCATGCTAATTTTCTCATCGTGATAGCCATGGTGGCGCTCATTGCGATTGGAGATTATCATACGGCGGCTTATGTAGGTCTCATCGTACATGGTGGCTTTTTCTTAGAGCAGCTTATTACGGGCGACGTACACTATACATTGGATGATGACATGTTGCCGACCATGCCTACACAGCTTGTAGCCTTGCGTCAGGGCATCAACAATTATTCATCCGTCATTGTTGTGGCCGTCATGTTACTTTCTATGGGTTCCTATGCATTGACACAGAACTTTATGCATACCATTACATTGCTAGTTATCCTTTGTCCATGCTCTTTGGAACTCGTTCTTGTAGCACTCATGATGGGGTCCCTTGTAGATGAAAACTCTCCGACGGCGGGGCTTTCAAAAGAGGCGAAACAATGCCATTTGGGCCTACTCATCGTGTCCATTTTGTTCCACGTTGCTATCATCGGTGCTGGCGTGTTAGGATCTATTAATCCTGTAACAGCTGCTGCATTGCACGGCTTGGCGCGACTCGGTCTCGTGTATAATTTGAAAGTATTAAACGGCTCCTTGTGCGTCGCATAAAAAATTAAACTCCCCTAGTAATCCTAAGATTACTAGGGGAGTTTTGTATATACAACAGTGAGTTGCACAGTATGTATTTTACATTACGTATTATATAGTACGTAACGTATTATATGGTACGTATTATACAGTACGTATTCTATTGTTGTCCTTTGTCTCCAAGGGTGAGGAGTAGGAATACGATGGATAGGATACATGCACCAACGAGGGCAATGAAACCACCATCCCAACCGTAGAGGTCAACCATGAGACCCATGAAAGCACCAGCACCAGCAGAACCGATGAGGTAACCAAGAAGGCCTGTAAGGCCAGTAGCACCACCTGTTGCTACGCGTGGTACCATGTCTGCAGCTTGAAGGCCAATCATCATAACAGGACCGTAGATGAGGAAGCCGATAGCAATGAGTGCTAAGTTATCGATGAGGATATTGCCTGCAGGATTAAACCAGTATACAAGGATCGCTAAGATAACGAATAACATAAAACAAATCGTAGCTGGAGCACGACGGCCGCGGAATACGCGGTCACTTAAGTAACCACTTACAAGCATGCCTGGAATACCAGCCCATTCGTATAAGAAGTAAGCCCAACGGGAACCTTCTTTTGTGAAGCCTTTCACAGCGGTTAAATAGGTCGGTGCCCAGCTAACTACGCCGTAACGGATGAAGTATACAAAGATATTTGCAATCGCAAGATACCATAAGTATTTATTATGCAAAATATATTTGTAGAAGATTTCTTTGAAAGTACTTTTTTCTTCATTTTCTGTATGTGTATGAACGACTTCGTGTTTGTATTCTTCGATAGGAGGTAAGCCACAGGATTGAGGCGTATCTTTCAACAATACAAAGGTAATAATCGCTAACACGATAGAGATAAGGGCAGGGAAGAAGAAGATACTATGCCATGTACCGAATAGGTAGATGCCAAGCGTAGCAAGAGGAGCGATAATGCCGCCACCTAGGTTGTGGGAAACGTTCCACCAAGACCACCAAGCACCGCGTTCGGAACGGGAGAACCAAGTTACCATGTTTTTTGCATATGGAGGGTAGCCCATACCTTGGAACCAACCGTTTAATAAGGCAAGAACGCACATGATAGGAATACTGCTCATAACACCTGGTAAGGTGCCGAATAATAACATAACTAAAGCACTAAGCAATAGACCTACTGTGGAGAAGTATTTTGGGTTAGAGCGGTCAGACGCATTACCCATGACAAATTTACTTACGCCGTACGCTACGGATAAGAGGGTCATGACAATACCAAGATCCGCTTTAGTGTAGCCGTACTCAGCAATCATGTACGGAACAGCCAAACTAAAGTTTTGGCGGATCAAATAGAATGTAGCATAACCAATAAAAGTACCTGCAAAGACTTCTTTGCGAAGACGTTTGTAGGTGGAATCGATTTGCCCCTCTGGTAATCGATCAATATGAGGAGCTGGAGAGAAAATCGACATCATCACACATCCTTTCTACAAAATGCCATTGTAATCATACCATGTATGACCAAAAGTCGACTATATTTTATTTTTAATTATGATAAATAGTTATTTTAGTGCACCATTATGGGATTAGCGCATAGATTATAGGTCATTAAAATATCTACTATTTATTAGAGCGAACTAGCACCAAAATACATGAATGGTGTCAATAAAATAGCGCTATCTATTCCGATAGACACTCAATTAGAGTTGTGGGATAGATAGCGCTTTTGTGTTGTATATTAATTGTGAATATATTTATATACTGTACGTAAATATATTGATTTTACTAGTCGATAAGATGCTACCGTATTCATAGTATATTACATACTATAGCACGCATACTAAGATAAAATTGATTTTATAGTCTCAATTAATCAATATATGTTACAGGATAGCCTTTTGCTTCGATTTCGCGGCGGTTAAGACCGTTTGGTAAGTCTGGATAGCCAATAACAAGGCTAGCATAGACTTTTTCACCTTCTTTAAGGCCTAGTCCACGCATTTTAGCTTGGATGCGTTCGTTGTCTTGAAGGTGACGGATTTGATTTACCCAGCAGCTGCCAAGATCGAGTTCATTGCAAGCGAGCATCATGTTTTGCATTGCACAAGATACATCGGCAAAGTTGTTTGCATAGCTCGCTTGGCTTGCTAGTACGATGAGCGCCGGTGCACCATAGTTAAATACAAACTTGCCTTCAGCGGACATTTTAATGATGTTTACCATGTAAGGTAATGTATTTTCTGTAATCGGCATTTTGCCGTATTCCTCTTGAACGAGTGTTACTAGCTCTTTGAGCACATCCTGGTTTGTAATATCAATCAGGTTTATATAGAATTTCTTTTATTATACTATATGACATAAATCTAGAAAGAAATCATATTAAGTAAAATGAAGAGGGTGCTCATAAAATTGCTGAATTAATTGAACATTCTATTCCAGAAGAATTGGATCATGCTAAACGTCTTGAAGAAGCCATGTCCGCATGTGGTATTGAATTCTAATATAAAAAAATTTATTAATAGGTTCACAGTTTTATGGTGTGATTTCTGCCCATAAATTTTATAGATGCGCTCATTTTCTTAATAAAAAAGAAAAAATATATTAATTAATTGACAAATTTAAAAATATCTGAACAAAGTAGGTTTTTTACGTTGACTGCTTGCTGTAGAATTGTGTACAATTAATTTGTAGATTATTGTGTGCATATGGAGGTAGAATATGGGAGAAATTGGCGTACTCGAAGGTTACAAACATAAAGAAGACGTACCTGATGCAGAGTACATGAAATTAGAAAACCAATTGAGCTTCCCACTTTATGTAGTGGCGAAGGAAATTGTTAATGCATATCGCAGTCACTTAGATCCGTTGAATTTGACATATACTCAATACATCGTAATGATGGCATTGTGGCAATATGGTGATTTGTCCGTTAAAGAACTAGGCCAAGTATTGCGCCTTGATTCTGGTACATTAACACCACTTTTAAAGAAATTAGAAGCAAAAGCATTCTTAAAGCGTAAACGCAGCCGCCAAGATGAACGGGTAGTAATGGTAACCCTTACTGATACAGGTAAAGCATTACGTAATGAAGCAGTTCATATACCACGTCGCTTGTCTGAAGCTGCAGGCCCGATTTTTGACGTTGAAGAAACACGTCAAATGCGTATGTTGCTTAACAAATTGTTAGAAGCAATCGATAACGCTAATGCTAGAACAGCAGAGAAGCTTAAGCGCTAATGTAGCGTACTCTAGTAAGATCTCATATGCATACATTCTGTAATTTAATATATCTAATATTTTCATAAAATGTGATATACTATACATATAACATATTATGCTGAGGTCATGTGAGAGCATGACCTGTCGTGAGATGCCGTAAAGGCAAAAAGGAGAGCATTATGAATAAAAATTTATTAGGCGCATTTGTATTAGCCGGTACATTATTAGTTGGTGGTGTTGCTAATGCAGCAAACTGGAATGGTTTAGCTAATTATCCAGAGGTTCCAAACAGTGCAAATGGTTCTGAAACATACTTCTTTGATAAAGCATCCCAATTCAGTGGTATCGATAGTAGCCGTAACTATGTATTCGGCATCAATGTAGTGAACATGCATAACAATCAATATGGCGAAGCTACATTATTCAAATATATTGTTCATCCAAGCTTGCATACTGTATATCGTTTCTCTCCAGATGGTCAAGCGTATCAAATCACTCCTGGTTCTAATGAATACAATATGTTCTTGGCTGCTTGGAAAGAAGTATACGGTACTGACTTCTCTTTCCCAGCTTTATAATTTGATGGCGCAAGCCGTAATAATTACATAACTATTGCTGGTGAAAGCTCCTTTGGGCTTTCACCAGTGTTGTTTATGGAGGTTTCCTATGTCTAAATCTGAATTTGCTCAAGCTTATACGGAGCGCATGTTCCCTGATATTGCGGCCCCTGCAGGTTATATTGACCCTGAGTTTGAAGTTTTATTTGATAATTTTGCGTTCGATGAAGTTATCACCGAAGAGGGTCGTAATGTGCCTGCCAAGGATCGCTTCTTGGCCATCCTTGCTACATTAGTGGGGGCATCTGCTGTCGATGAATATGCGTTGATGCTACCAGCAGCACTTAACTTTGGCTTGATTCCCGATGAAGTAATAGAGCTCCTTTATCAAGCTGTGCCATATCTTGGCATTGGTCGTGTGCGTCCATTCTTTAAGGTCACAAATAAGATTTTTGACTATCGCGGGGAAACTGTTGCGGATCCATCTCGCAGTACAATTACTGCTGCATCTCGTCTTGAAAAGGGCGTAGAAAAACAGGTGGAAATCTTTGGTGAATCTGTGCGTCATTCTTACGAAGAAGGTCCTGAAGATACACGTCACATCAAAAAGTGGCTTGCTAATATGTTCGGCGACTACTACACACGTAAAGGCTTGAGTGTGGCTCACCGTGAAATGATTACCTTCTGTTTCTTGGCAGCTCAAGGTGGATGTGAACCTCAATTAAAGGCTCACGTAGAAGGCAATTTGAACGTAGGCAACAGTAAACAATATTTGATTAACATCGCATCTCAATGCGTGCCGTACATCGGCTATCCACGTACATTGAATGCCCTTCGTTGCATTCAAGACGGCTACACCGCATGGGAAGCTAAACAATAAGAATTTATGTAATACATCAACGTGTTATGTAATCTATATATGATATATAGTTCATAAACATGTTAGGTAACATATAAAGGAGTTTTATGTTTGATTTAAATCCGATACAGATATTAGCTAGTATTCCTGCTATTATCATCGTTTTTTCTGTCTTTGGATATGCAGAGGCCAAAGTAGCTACCTGGTTTGGCGATCCAACACCTCGGATGGCGGGGCGCCTCACATTATCTCCTTTGGCACACCTTGATTTAATAGGTACTATCTGTATCATTCTAGTTGGATTTGGATGGCCTAAAGGGATGGCTATTAATCCATCTTACTTTAAAGACCCACGCCGTGATATGAGCCTACTTGCTTTTGCAGGTCCTATAGCAGGCCTGATTACAGGGTTCGTATTTACTTTCATATACGTACTTTTGGGTAATTTGAATCTTATGCAGTCTCCGGGTTTACCAATGGTTATGCAATACATTATTTTGTATAGCATCGGCCTTTCCATTTTCTGCTTAATTCCATTCCCACCATTACCTGGTTTTAATATCATTTTGCCGTGGCTACCGACAGAATGGCAAATTAAATATTACCAATTAGGGATGATTAACTTGATTTTCTTTATCATCCTTATTAATACACCGATTATTTCTATGGTAATCCGTCCATTGCAACAAACAATTTTCAAAATTTACTTTGCAATCATTGGGACGATTTTATAAATATATTTGGTGAAAGCCTCTATCGTATAGGTGATAAATCTATGGTAGAGGCTTTTTTGTGTTATAAGTATGAACAAAATTATGATTATATTTATATTAAAAACTATCGATATAGTTTCTAATATATGATATACTGTGTATAGAAATCGTAAATTTTCGATATATTAATGTTACAGTGTATGGTTAGATACTATTGATATAGTAAATTAATCCACTAAATTGATATGTAAATCGATATATTAAATTGATACAGTATATAGATATTCAAGTGAATAGAAGAGGAATATATATGGATTTTGAAGAAAATCAAGTGCCAGAGGCGATTCTGGATAAGCTTACAAAGGTGTGTACATGCCGTAGCATTACACGTAAAACGATTAAAGAAGCCATTTTGAATGGTGCTCATACATTTCCTGAGGTAAAAGAAGCAACTCGTGCTGGTACAGGTGCTTGCGGTGGTAAAGGCTGTGGCCCTCGCATCGTAAAGCTCTTAGCAGAAATGAAAGAGCAAGGTAAAATTTAAGGATAAGCAAAAGTTAAGTACAAGCAAAATTTAATCGTAAGTTTGACCTTAACTTATATAAAGACTATTACTTGGAACCAATACGGTATATATTCGTAGGTTTTGGGTAATAGTCTTTTTTGCGCTACCGATGCACTCTATATATTGGCGTTGTTGGGGTTGTCTTTATTATTTGATATACTATACATAATACTTTTTAGAGATTTTGGAGGTATATATGTTTCGACGTATCGTAGCGGCTACGATGATTGGCGCATTGGCGCTTACAACGGGCTGCGGTTTACATAACCCATTTGCTTCTAAGGCTGAGCCTGTAACCTATGAATCCGTGGCACAGAGCGAGCTTTCACCAGAGGAAAAGGTGGATAAATTAGTAGCTAATATGTCCGATGCAGACAAGGTGGGGCAATTGATGATGATTGGCATTCACGGCAAGACCTTGAACGATGATGCGAAGTTTATGCTCAATGAGTATCGCGTGGGCGGTATCATCTTGTTTGACCGCAATATGGAGTCAAAGGATCAAGTGAAATCGTTGATTACAGATATTAATAAAACTGGTAAAAGTGCCGGTTTAACGCCATTGTTCATCGGTATCGACCAAGAGGGTGGTGCTGTGGCGCGCATGGAGGCTCAGCTCATCAAGGTTCCTCCTGCAGAAGAATTAGGTAAAGAACCTATTGAACAAGCGGTATCCTTGGCAAAACAGTCTGGTACGGAACTAAAGGACTTGGGTTTCAACATTAACTTTGCTCCTGTAGCGGACTTGGGCTTAACCTATGGCCGTTCCTTTAGCACAAATCCTGATGATGTTGTACTGTATGCCAGCGCTGTAGGTAAGGCCTATGATGAAGCTGGTTTATGGTATTCCTATAAGCATTTCCCAGGCATTGGTAAAACAGATGTAGATTTACATGCGGATACCAGTGTTGTGCCAGTATCTAAAGAGACTTTGTTGAATGAAGATACGAAGGTATTTGTAGATCTCATTAAGCAGTCTAAACCGAATACATATGCAATTATGGTGTCCCACGCGATGTATCCTCAAATTGATCCAGATCATCCATCTAGTCTGTCTAAAGCGATTATTACTGACTGGTTGCGCAAAGATATGGGCTATAACGGCGTTGTCGTAACAGACGATATGGACATGGGAGCTCTTGCAAAACACTACACCTTCGGCGATATGGCAGTTCAATCCATTCTTGCCGGTAGCGATATCTTGCTCGTGTGCCATGAGTATGAACACATGCAAGAGGCGTATAATGGCCTTATGAAAGCTGTAAAGGATGGTCGTATCTCTAAAGAACGACTCGATGAATCTGTGAAACGAATCTTGCTTATGAAAATGAGTAAAATTTCTTAGGCGATTTGTTTTTGTTTGTAGGAGGGGGTTATGTCTAAGCCTTTTAAGTCTTTAGATTCCCTATTAAGCTTGATGAGAAAACGAAATATTACAATGATTATATAGTGTATACATAACACAGCTTCAAGGATTTTAATAAACCGATAGAGAATTACTTAGTATAGTTATTCTCTATCGGTTTATTTTTTTGTTAGGAGTGAATGTATATGGCTCGGAGAATTATGTTGAACGGTACGTCCTATTTTGGACAAGGGGCGATTCAGGAGATTGTGAACGAAATTAAGAATCGCCATTTTAAAAAGGTCCTCGTTACGTCTACACCTGATCTATTTGAGTTTAAGGTGGCTACAAAGGTAACAGATCTTCTTGATGCGGCAGGCATTGCTTACGATGTATATGATAATATTAAGCCGAATCCAACCATTGAAAACGTAACATCTGGTGTGGCTGCTTGTAAGGCGGCAGGCGCTGAAGCTATCGTTGCTGTAGGCGGTGGCAGTGCTATCGATACAAGTAAGGCTATTGCTACGATTGTGACGAACCCTGAGTTCAGCGATGTGCGTAGTCTTGAAGGGGTGGCGCCTACCAAACATCCTTGCTTGCCGATTATCGCTGTGTCAACCACATCTGGTACGGCTGCAGAGGTTACTATTAACTACGTTATTACAGATGTTGAAAAGAACCGTAAATTCGTATGTGTTGACCCTCATGATATTCCAATCGTAGCCATCGTGGACCCTGATATGTCTGCATCGATGCCAACTGGTCTTTGTGCGTCCACCGGTATGGATGCCCTCGTGCATGCCGTAGAAGGTTACATTACAAAAGGTGCGTGGGAACTTACTGATATGCTTCATTTGAAAGCTATTGAAATTATCGGGCGTTCCTTGCGTAGCGCCGTGGCTGGTGACTTCGGAGGCCGTGAAGCTATGTCTCTTGGTCAATATATTGCAGGTATGGGCTTCTCCAACGTAGGTCTTGGCATCGTTCACTCCATGGCGCATCCATTGAGTGCTGTGTACGACATCCCTCATGGCAAGGCGTGTGCAATGCTTTTAACAGCAGTATTGAAATTCAATGCCCCTGCAACAGGCGAAAAATATCGTGAAATTGCTCGCGTTATGGGCGTTCCTGATGTAGACGGAATGGATCAAGAAACATATCGTCAAGCAGCAATTGATGTAATCCAAAAATTAGCTGATGATGTAGGCATTCCTAAATCCCTTAGCGAAGCAGGCGTAAAACGTGAAGATATTCCATTCCTCGCTGAATCTGCTTTCAACGATGCATGTACACCTGGTAACCCACGAGATGCATCTATGGAAGAAATCATCGGCATTTACGAATCCATATTCTAAGGAATTTTAGGACTTGTCTAAATAACCTAATAGTCTAAATGATGCTGAGCTCTGGCCCTAAGAACTTTACATCTTTAGTGTCTTTACATATTTCAGATGCCTCCGAATATGTAAAGAAAATGCATTTATACACTTGCTTAACAAAACTAGCCATCTCGTGTTAGAGGTGGCTAGCTTTGCGTTTGTAGCGTTGTCTTCTAATTAGATAACTGATGTTGTATGTAATCGTTTCTTGAAAATGATGGTTTACATAAGTATACTAAGGATATGAATACATAGTTTATGCACGAGTGTTTAAATTTTGGCTAATGCTAAGGAGGAATGGTATGAGGCTATGGAAAATTAATAAGCGCAGTTCTACCTTAGCAGATATGTCCATGAATCGTATGTTGTTAACGGAGCTCATTGCAAAGGGCGCTCTTGTGGGTGTGATTGCAGGCTTTTGTGGTGCTACGTACCGTTATTTAATCCTTGAGTCAGAGCATATTCGTTGGCAGTTGATGGACGGCATTACCATGGAATGGGCCATAGGCTGGCTTATAGTAATGGTCATCTTTGCCTTTATCGTCGACAGATTGCTTGCATGGGCTCCATTATCTGGTGGTTCTGGTATTCCTCAAATCGAAGGAGAAATGCTGGGTCTTTTTGATATGAAACCGTATCGGACGCTGGCTTCTAAGATGATTGGTGGCGTATTGACTGGTTTTGCAGGCTTTTCTGTAGGCCGTGAAGGGCCAGCCGTACAAATCGGTGGCTCTGCTGGTAAAATTGTATCCTATTGGATGAATTCAGGGCTGCGTGAGCAGCGCATTTTGACCTCTGCTGGTGCAGGGGCTGGCTTAACGGCTGCCTTTAGTGCACCTGTATCGGGGGCGATGTTCGTCTTTGAAGAGGTCCATAAAAGCTTTTATCCCTATCTCGTTATTCCCACCTTTGTGGCCACATTGATTTCTAACTATATTACGGTTAGTATATTTGGCCTCGAACCAGCTCTTGGGTTTTCCGTAACCTCAGGTGTGCCTCTTGAGTACTTCCCTGTACTGCTTATGGTGGGCGTTATCATGGGGCTCTGTGGGGTGCTCTTCTGCCGCATGATCTTTGCGTTCAAGAAATTCTTTGAGTGGCTTAAATGCTCTCGGTTCTTGAAATTAGCCCTCACCTTTGTGACTGTGGCCGTCATCGGCTATGACTCGCAACTTCTTTTAGGTGGTGGCAATGATCTAGTAGGACAGCTAGCCTTTCAATCGCATGGCGTATTGCTCTTGGGTGGCATCGTACTAGGTAAGATTTTACTTACCACCTTTTGCTATGGCAGTGGTGCACAAGGCGGCATATTCTTGCCCATGCTCGTCATAGGTGCCTCTGCAGGTGCTTTTTGTGAAAGCGTGCTTTCATCTATGGGTATTATCTCACCTGATTTTGTACCGCAATTCGTTATTTGTGCCATGGGTGGTATGCTAGCAGCTGCGATGCGAACCCCAATTTTGGCGATTCTACTCGTTCTTGAAATGACGAATAGTTTTTCTAATATTTACGCTATCGGTATCGTTACATTGGTGGCCTATCTTGTGGCAGATCTTTTAAAAGAGCCGCCAATTTACGATTCCTTATTGCAAGCCATGAGTGGGCAAAGCAATCTAGAAGCTGTACAAACATTCTTCCAAACGAAGGTGCCTGTAGTGGCAAACTATACAGATGTACAACTACAAGACTTGGCATTGCCAGAGGGGACACTGATCGTAAGTATTCGTCGCAATGGAACATACATTGTACCCCTTGGAGATGTAAAACTCGAACCAGGTGATGAGCTACAAGTCTCTTGTGAACGAGGACGATTAAAAGCAGCGAAAGACTTTTTCCAATCGAATTTATAGCAAAGAGATATCTTCAATCTAAGTAAAGGGAGGCCTTATTATGCTGGATAACATTATAGTATTTTATATATTCTTTACCATAGTTGGCTTTTTAGCGGCTATGCTAGGCACCATCATCGGTGCCGGAGGGGGCCTTGTATTCGTTCCTCTCTTCATGTACTGGTTCCCGGAGTGGTCCCCATCTATGATTGTAGGGACATCACTCTTTTCTGTTATGTGTAATGCTATTTCTGGCTCTATTGCATATATTAAACAGAAAAAGGTTCTTATCAGTGCCGCTATTGTATTTAGTTTAGCGACTTTACCAGGTGCTATCTTAGGGGCTCAAATGTCTGGTTGGTTTTCTGGACAGGGCTTTATGTTTGCCTTTGGGTGCTTTATGCTATGCGCTTCTGGTTTGATTGGATTTAAGAACTTCAAAAAAGGGGAGCGGAAGGAAGAAAGCCTTACCCTTGATCAGTTAACGTATAGCAAACCTATTGGCATTAGCATTAGCTTTTTTGTAGGTTTTATCTCCAGTATCTTTGGTATTGGTGGTGGCCTTATCCATGTGCCTGCCTTGATTTATCTGATGGGATTCCCAACCCATATGGCTACAGCTACAAGCCAATCTATCCTTGCGGTATCTACAATGATAGGTGTTATAACCCATTTATTGGAAAATCATATCGTATTTAGTATTGCTATCCCTACTAGTATTGGTGCTATCTTTGGTGCCCAAGCAGGTGCGCGCATTGCAAAACGTCTGAAAGCAAAATCTATTCTTGCTCTTATGAGCGTGGCAGTCTTTGCACTAGCTGTACGTCTTATTCTTAAGTCTGGTATTTTGGGATAATATGGCTTCTCTGATCATCAATAGAAATTTGAATACTATACTTCTTATGTTCTAGTTAGTATGAATCGATAGATTTGATATGTTTACTATAAGCCCTCTAGTGGTTGCTCGAAAGAGTTATATCCCTAGAGGGCTTTTTATGTGAAAGTGAACGATTATTAGTAGGGGAATCTGAAAGTTATGATTAAAAGTCATACTTAAATATAAATGAGAACGATAAAATTGAAATAAATGGAAATATACAGTTTTATGTATAATTTATGTAAACTATTTCCTATAGAATTATATACACGATACATCAAGTTTTATGGGTAATTTGGCGTTCATTTATTATAGAGTTCTTTAATTACTAAGTAAACAAAATAGTTTTATTTTAATATGTGAAAAAATAAGTACATGATAATGCCACTGAGATGCACTTTCAAGTAAAGAAATAAAAAAGCGATGCATATCGAGAATTATTAGGAGACATATAATTTATGCATAATTATAGTAGTGAGAATGAGAACGGCGTATACTAAATATAAGACACTATAAGAAATATTCCTTAAGAAAGGATAGGAGGAAATATAAGTGAGTACGCTTAATAGAGATTATGAACGTTTTGCCAAGGAGGCAAAAGAGATTTGCAAAGATCGTGTGTATACTGATCATTTACGTCGTTATGCATATGGTGTTGACGCGTCCTGTTATAGCTATTTACCAAAGGTTGTTGTAAAGGCTGAGGATGAACGTGAAGTAAGACGCCTTATTCGTTTGTGCCAACAATGTGGTACACCATTTACATTCCGTGCAGCTGGTTCTTCTTTGTCTGGTCAATGTTCCAGTGAAGACGTGCTTATCGTATGTAATGATGGCTTCAAAAAAATGGAAGTTATCGACGATGGCAAAGCTTTAAAATGCGAATGTGGTGTTATCGGTTCCGATGCGAATGATTTATTGAAACCATATAACCGCAAAATCGGTCCAGATCCTGCTACACTTGCAACAGCATTAGTAGGCGGTATTTTGAATAATAACTCCTCTGGTATGTGCTGTGGTACGGCGCAAAACTCTTATAAAACAATTCGGTCCATTCGCGTTGTATTACTAGATGGCTCCATCCTTGATACGTCTGACCAAAAGAGCATTAATCAATTCCTTAAAGAAAAACCTCAAATGGTAGAGGATATCTTGCAATTGCGCAAGGATATTTTGGCCGATGAAGAATTGACACACTTGATTCATCACAAGTACAAAATCAAAAATACCACAGGTTACGGCTTGAACTCCCTTGTTGATTTCGAAGATATTATCGATATCATCAACCACTTGTTCATCGGTTCTGAAGGTACATTGGGCTTCGTGTCTGAAATCGTGTACAACACTGTTGAGGACGTACCGTATAAAGGCTGCGGTCTCATGTTCTTTAAAACATTGAACGATGCATCTCTTGCAGTTGTAGCCTTGGCTAATATGGGTCGTGACAAGGTTGTAGCTGCTGAAATGATGGACTATCAATCCCTTAAGGCCGTTCAATCGCTAGATAATGTGCCTGAATTTGTTCGTGAAGTTCCTGAAGGTACAAGTGCTATCTTGTTCCAAACTGAAAGTTACTCTAAAGAAATTGTCGATGAAAACTTAGCTTTCATTAAAGACAAATTGAAAGATATTCCAACAGCTATTCCAAGTCTTTACTCTCAAGATGCTAAAGAATACGATTCCTGGTGGGCAATCCGTAAAGGTATCTTGCCAATCGTTGGTGGCCAACGTAGAAAAGGCACCACTGTTATTACAGAAGACGTATGCTTCCAAATCGAGGATTTCACGAAGGGCATCGAAATGCTTACCGAATTATTCCACAAATACGATTTCGTAGATGGTGGTGTAATCTTCGGCCATGCGTTATCTGGTAATGTTCACTTTAACATTACGCCTGATTTCAGCGATCCTAAAGATACTAAGAACTTTGGCGATTTGGTAAAAGAAATGTCCGAACGCGTTTCTGGCTTCGGTGGTTCTTTGAAAGCTGAACATGGTACAGGTCGCATGGTGGCACCGTTTATAGAAATGGAATGGGGCCGTAAAGCGTACGAAATCAACCGTCGCATCAAAGCTATCTTTGACCCTGAACGCATTTTGAATCCTGATGTTATCATTACTGATGACCCAGATGTGTATAAGAAAAACCTTAAAGCTCAATGTGTTATTGATGATGCTTTTACAATCTGTATGGAATGCGGTTTCTGTGAAAAACATTGTCCAAGCCGCAATTTAACATTGACTCCACGCCAACGTATCGCATTGTTGCGCGAAACGAAACGCCTTGAAAATGAAGGCAATTTCACATTGGCTGCGGAGCTTAAAAAAGGCTATGAATACTTTGGTGTAGATACTTGTGCTGCGTGCTCCATGTGTAAAGGCCTTTGCCCGCTCAGCATCGATACGGCTCAAATTGCATTATCCATGCGTCGCATCGATCCTCCAGCACCAGAATTGGCTAAGAAGATTTACGATAATTTCCCTACTACACTTCAAATGGCTCGTGCCGGCGTAAGTCTCGAAGGTATTGCAGGCTCTATTGTTACACAAAAAGCGATTTCCAAGATTACAGAAGGCTTACATGGTGTAACTGGTATTACTCCGTACATTCCTAAGACTACGCCTAAGGCCAACCGTTACAGATTGAGAAGCCGCATTAAACCGACTAATTTTGAAAAGGTTGTATACTTTAGTACCTGTGCGAACCGCGCCTTCAAACCTAATCAAGGTTATGACGATGAACGTAGCTTGCAACAAGTAGTGGAAAGCCTTTGCAACAAGGCCCATATCGATATTATCTACCCTGAACATATTGAAAACCTCTGCTGTGGCTTGAGCTTTGAAAACTACGATGACGTTCATGAGCGTGCTGTAAAAGACTTACACGATGCGTTGATGAAAGCATCTCAAAATGGTAAATACCCAATCGTGATTGACCATAGTGCATGCTTTAATCATGCTTTCAAACATATGCCAGATTTAGAAATCAACGATATTTCTGAATTCTTGTGCAAATACGTTGTGCCTCATCTCGACATTGAAAAATGCGATGAACGGGTCATCGTACATAAACAATGTAAGATTAAATCCTTGAATAAGTCTCAGTATATCGAGGATTTAGCTCGTCTATGCACAGACCATGTATTCAACATTAAATCCTTTGCATGTGATGGCTTTGCTGGTCAAAAAGGGTTCTTCACACCAGAACTCAACAAATGTGCTACCAAAGACCTTGCAGCTGAAATCGCTGAATACGGTGCAACACTAGGCGTAAGCTCCAGCTCTACCTGTGAAATCGGCCTTGGCGAAAACGGCGGCATCCCATTCATTGGTGTTGCATTCCTATTGGACCGTTGCTCTAAGGCTAAGAAATAAGTCTTGTATATCTATTGCTATTTACGTTAATGTTGCTAGTAGTTTACACTAAGGTTACTAGTAGGTTGGGTTAAAGTAACTGGTAGTTTATGTTAATGTTGCTTTAATATTGCTCGTAAATTATGTTAAAACTACTAATAGTTTTTAGGAGTTTTATGAGATTTATTGCTAATTCTTTATTTTTCTAAGAAATGTGGTATACTAAACGTAGGTAGTAGAGTGTATGAAATTACCTGCAATATAACCAAAAAAAAGGACGAGTGGCAGCTCGTCCTTTTTCTTGCTTATTTTTTGTTTTTATTGTTAAGCCAGTAGCTGTAGGTAGTTACAACTAAGGCAACAATAATAGGGGCAAGCAAGGTGCCCCAGAGTGCATAAAACAGCTCCTGCAATATACCACCTCCTTTCGGGAGGTATTTTATATTATATCATCATGCTATGGAGTCTTGTATATAATTAATGATTGGAGAATTTCTAATGAAGAAGGTTGTGCTTTTCTTTCTTTTAATAACAGCCCTTACGGGATGTGGATTGAATCAAAATACGAATAGTAATAAAACAGAATCAAATGCAACTAGTTCTGCTGCTGGTTCCTCTACATCTGCTGCGGGAAACAGCCAAGCGACTACCAAGCAAGATGGACATCTAATTACAGCAAAGCAAGCCTTATCCGCTGGTGAGTATGCGAAAGCCATAGACGAAGCTACAGCATCCATTAAGAATAATGCTAATAATGCAGAAGCCTATTCTGTACGTGGCTTTGCAACAGCATTAAACGGTGATGCGGCTAAAGGGTTGACAGATACTAAAAAGGCTTATGATTTAGACCCTAACAATGTGGCTAATTACTATAACATGGCCATGGTATATAAGTTACAAGGACAGTTAGATGACTCTAAACAATGGTTCGAAAAGGTATTAGAAAAGGACCCTAGTAACACATGGTCTGTGTATGGTATTGCTACCATTTATGCAGACCAAGGGGATGATACTAAGGCCCTTGATTGGTTAGAAAAGGCTATAAAAATTGATCCCTCTGTAAAAGCTGTTGCAGCCGAACAAGACCATTTTGAACGCTTTCACAATAACGGACGATTTAAAACATTGGTAGAATTATAGACATGGATGTGAAACAGATGATTCGCCTTATTATAAAGGTGATAGGATTTATATATTGGCTTATTTTTCTATACCTTGGCGGTCTAATGGTCGTAGACTGGTCAGGGTTTATGACTCGGTACAATATTGAAACACCAATTTTCCTTAGCTATATAGTGGTGGTAGGGTGTATTGTTATGCCTTATTTGGTGTTTTATTGGAAAAAACTGAATCCTAATGTTAAACCGCCCTATTTGGTGCGATGTCTTAGTGCCTATATGGACCATCTAGAGGACCAACATAGTATATGGTTTGATGTACTATATGTACTCAAGCTACTGCTCTATTTTGTAATAATCTTGTGGATGATCTGTATACTATTACTAACCTTAGCATCTATTGCATGGACAATAGTTCTAATTTTACTGAGCAATTGATGATGTAAATTACATTGTTTTCTCTACTAATGCTTCTTGTAAAAGTTGAGAAAAGTTAATTCCTTTAGCTAATGCTCTATCGTTTAACCAGGCAGGAATCGTTAAGGTTTTCTTTACGGACTTACTATTTTTAGCTAAATCAATATCTGTTTGCACTAATGTAGGATATGTTGTGTCGGTACATGGTAAGCTGCGAATAGATGTGGGGGTAGGTAGAGTTTGTCCATCTTCTAAAGCGCCTAATATATAGAGTTCCATAGCCTCTTGTGCATTGGTTATTAATTCTGTTAGTGTTGAGCCGGTGCTACTAGTGTATTCGAGATTTGGAAATTCGGCCCAGAAACCATCGGCATCATCATGGATTATAGCAGGGTATATAAACTTCATAGGTCCTCCTAATAGTAAATCCTTATCCTTCATATTCTCTATTTTCATGATAACACGTGTATACGTACAAAACAATTATTAGGAGTTATACATTCTTATTTATAGTCTAACAGTATATAAAGGAAAATAGGGGTGACCATTGGTCTCCCCTGATTCTATTAGTCACTTGACAAAATTGATAAATGACCTTTATATATTAATCCTATTCATAAAAATCATATTAGTATATAATTAATATATATAAATTAGGTTGTGTATTGATGGAAGGAGAGGATTCATCATGAAACCATTCGGTAAAAGGGTAGCAATGGCTGTGTTGTGTGCGGCGACATTGATATCCCCATTTTTTTTGAGCGGTTGTAGTATGTCAGAATTATGGCAGGGTACTGAACAGAGCCGCAAGGAAATTGCGCAGCGGTCTGAGCAGGATCAGGTGCAGTTATTTAATCAATATGTGAAAGCTGTAAGTCGATACAATCGCATGGCTGTCATGTTTGATTATGCGAATACGCCAACTCTTAATGAGTTAAAAGCGGGGCAGCATTTAACTGTATTTAATGCACCGAACTTTAAGCAGCTACAAAAAGAATTAGAAGAGGCCAAGCAAGCTGGTATTCCTTATGATGAAATGAAGGAGCCTTTAGATAAGCTGCTTTCAAAATTGAACGAAATTACACCGGTAGCAGAAGAGCTCGATGCATATTATAAATCTAAAGGGTATACCACAGATAACTATGCTAAGGAGCAACAATTAGGTCCTAAATATGTTCAATTGTATGAACAATTTGTTCCTATTTATGCTGATTTTGATAATGTTATGCATAAAATCAATACGGACCGCTTGCAACAACGGTTGCAACAATTGCGTGACGCAGGCAAGAAAAATGCAGCTGCAGCACAAGAGGTTCATTTGCGACTTACTGCGGTCCTAGAAAAGATCGATAGTGAAAAACAACTAGACGTAAATGCTATCAATCAAGAGTTGCAAGCTATTGGTGATGTATCAAATGGTATTACTAGTCCTAAGTATGATTCTGTTAAGACCTCTGTAAACTCTACGATTGGTGCAATCCGTACCTATATGGGTTCAAAACAAGATAACGATTATAATCGTATGATTGAGGCCTATAACCATTACATTTCTAATCTGAATACGACCAATATGAATGAGTTAGATTAAAATAAGTTGGATTAATACGTCTATATAAAATAAAGCTGTATCGAATGAGGATGTCATTTGATACAGCTTTTTAGTTGATTAGTAGATGTTTTACTTTTTAAGGCTAATGCGCGTTGTAATTTGGCTTGATAAGGAGAATAATACTAAGGCTATCCAGATACAACCGAAGGCGATCATCTGCGGTGTGCCAAAGCTTTCACCAAAGTAAAAGATGGCTAGCAACAAGGCAATAGTAGGGGATACATATTGCAAGAAGCCTAGTAGATTGAGCGGTAATAGCTGTGCACCATAGGAGAATAGCACCAATGGGACAGATGTAGTTAGACCGCAGGCTATGAGCAACATGGTTGTATACCAGTCTGTGCCGAAATAGGACCACACGGTATTATCGACCATGGTCGTATATAGTAAGGCTAGCGGTGTTAATAGCCAGGCCTCAAAGGCGATGCTCGTAAAGGGAGAGATGAGCAGTTTCTTTTTTACGGCCCCATAGAGACCGAAGGAAACGGCGAGGATCATCGATACTAATGGCAAGGATCCCACTTGATAGGTGAGTAAGGCGATGCCGATGGTAGCGATAAGGACACTCAGCTTTTTCGGTATAGATAGAACCTCTTTAAATAGGATGACACCTAATACTACATTGAAGAGTGGGTTGATGTAATAGCCAAGGCTCGTGTTCATAACTTGATTATTGGCGATGGCCCAAATGTAGGTGAACCAGTTTACACTGATGATGACTGCCGCAACTAAAAGTAGGAATAGTTGTGAACGTTGTTCTTTTAGTAATTGAAAGTCCTTTTTGAATTGTTTAAAGTGTAGGCCAAATACAACGATAGCCATGCAAACACCTGACCAGATAATACGCTGTGCCAGTATATTATACGGTGAAACATGGTTTAATAATGCCCAATATAGAGGGAGTAAGCCCCAAATTATATAACAACTAAGGGCTGTGATTAACCCTTTTCTACTTGTATGCTCCATAATGCCTCCTCTCGTGATAGTACTTATTATATCACTAATACTCAAGTCATGCGTTTTAGTTATTGCATATGATCTTCAGTTATAACTTTGATTTTGGCACTTATGATTAAATGTTATGTTCATTGACTTTGTGCATATTGTTACACTATATTGGACTTAGAACAACGAATATAGAGAATAGGTGTCGCAAGACTTAATAGAGAAATCGGTATAAGCCGATGCGGTCCCGCCACTGTAAGGATGAGTCTGCTTTCATACATGTCACTGGAGTAATCTGGGAAGGCGAAAGCGAGGTGATGATCCCGAGCCAGGAGAACTGCCTATTTGATAATCACCGTTATGTACCTACGAGCGATAGGAAGGGGATTGGGGTATGCTGGCTACAGTATTTTTTAGTGTACCTTTCAATAAGAAACCTTACGTGTCACTTTAGGTGGCACGTTTTTTATTGCCCTTAGAGTGGATGTTGAGTATAGGAATCAGGTTTTATAGATATTAAACAGATGGACACATTTTGAGGTTGATGTGGTCCAATAAGATAAAGCTCGAGTGATTCATATATCTAACAATTCGCAGGTACGGTGCGCTGTTTCTCGGTATGGTTTCGAGTTGAAAAGGAGGCACATATATGTCTGACAAAAAGACTTCAAAGGATGCTGAACGTGATTTATTAGCACCTGTATCCTTTGATGAGTTTAAGAAACCTACGTATGAACAATGGCAGGCCGAGGTTGAAAAAGCGTTAAAAGGTGGCGACTTCCATAAGAAGATGTTCACTAAAACCTATGAGGGAATTACGTTACAACCAATTTATACGCCTGCATTGCATGGAGAAAAAATTCCAAAGGGTGTATACCCTGGGGCAGGTGAGTTCCTACGTGGCACAAAGGCAAGTGGTTATATTAAAGACTCTTGGGGCGTATCCCAATATGTAGATGAATCCTTTCCTAAGGATGCTAATCATGCAAGTTTATACGAAATTGTAAAAGGTGGCACCATTCACAATATTCGCCTTGATGAAGCAACACGCCATGATCAAGATGTGCAAGTAGGCGCAGCTGTTGGTATCGGCGGTACATCTCTGTCTACTATGGATGATTGTAGCCAATTGATTGAGCGTTTTAATTTGAAGGAAAACCCTTTATACATTGAAACAGGTGCTTCTGCAGCTATCTTGCTCGGTATGTTAGCGGCTACGGTGAAAGGCTCTAAAAAACAGACCTCTGACTTGAAAGGTCTCGTTGGTGCAGACCCTATTGGTGTTTGGGCTAAAGATGGTACATTGCATATGTCTTTAGATACAGCCTTTGATGAAATGGCACATACTGTTGTATGGG
Organism: uncultured Veillonella sp.; assembly: GCA_900556785.1. Taxonomy (GTDB): domain Bacteria; phylum Bacillota; class Negativicutes; order Veillonellales; family Veillonellaceae; genus Veillonella. The sequence continues at coordinate 16,427 of USQK01000002.1, read as the reverse complement.
CTAAAGAGCAAGCTCCAGAGCTTAAAACTGTACTCGTATCTGGTGATGTATACGCTAATGGTGGCGCGAACGATGTGCAAGAGGTTGCGTATGCATTGGCGACAGCGGTTTGCTACGTACGTCAATTGGCACAACGTAACATCGATATTCACACTATTGCTAACAGCATGATGTTTACATTCTCCTTGGGTGCAAACTTCTTCATGGAAATTGCTAAATTACGTGCATTACGTGTGCTTTGGGCGCGCATCATGGAAGCGTTCGGTGCCGAAGAAGCTGACCGTGCTGTTCATGTACACGGCAGAACATCGGCTTTCACAAAAACTGTATACGACCCATATGTAAACTTGTTGCGCAATACAACACAAGCATTCTCTGGCGTTGTAGGCGGTTTGAATAGCCTTGAAGTGTCCCCATTCGACCAACCAATTCGCAAAGCTGACGATTTCTCTCGCCGTATTGCCCGTAATATTCAAGTGATGTTACAAACTGAGTTCGAGTTACGTCAACCAGTGGACCCTGTAGGTGGTTCTTGGTATGTGGAAACATTGGCAGCTGAATTATGCGAAAAAATTTGGGCCGAGTTCCAAACTATTGAGTCTAAAGGTGGTATCATAGCAGCCTTGAAAGAAGGCTATCCACAAGCTCAAGTTAAAGCAGTTCTTGATGAACGCTTCAAAAACCTTGCATTCCGCAAAGATGTGGCTGTAGGTAACAACATGTATGCGAATATGACTGAAGAATTGCTTGATCCAAAACCAGAAAATCAAGAAACATTGCGTCAAAAACGGGTTGCTCAAATCGAAGAGTACTTGGCGAGTGCGGAGCCAGATGCTGTTGTGAAAGCACAGGCTACCCTAGAAGCAGGTACGACAGAGCCAGGCGCTTTGATTGGCCTTATTGAACTCGGTGCATTACAAAAATTAACAATACGTCAAATCCGCAAGGCTTTAGATGCTGGCGATATTGCATCCGAAACGATTGAATCCATTGCAGCCCATCGCTGGACTGAACAGTTTGAAGCACTTCGCATGCGCACTGAGAATTATAAACAACGTACGAAAGATAATGTGAAGGTATTCTTGGCCAATATGGGCCCAATCCCTCAACATAAACCTCGGGCGGACTTCTCCACAGGCTTCTTCGAAGTAGGTGCTTTTGAAGTTATCAAAAATGATGGTCATGAAACAACGGCTGATGCTGCGAAAGCTGCTCGTGAAAGTGGTGCTGATGTTGTCGTTATCTGTTCTACAGATGATACATATCCAGAATTGGTACCACCACTTGCTAAGGAATTGAAAGAAACTATGCCGAATGTAACGGTTATTTTAGCAGGGGCACCTCCTAAGGACTTAGAACCTGTGTACCGTGAAGCTGGCGTGGACGACTTCATTTCTGTTCGTGCAAATTGTTACGAAATCTTGAATACGTTACAAGATAAGAAAGGGATGTGAGCTCATGTTTAAAAATCCAGACTTCTCCTCTCTTGGCTTGGGATCTCAGACAGCAACATCTCGCGATGCATGGCTTGCTGAACTTCAAAAAGAAACAGGAAAAAGCTTTGAAGATTTATATAATACAACAATGGAGCAAATCCAATTAAAACCTCTCTATACAGAGATGGATTATGAAGGAATGACACACCTTGACTATATGGCTGGTGTACCTCCATTCTTGCGTGGACCTTATTCCACAATGTATGTTACTCGTCCTTGGACAGTACGTCAGTACGCTGGTTTCTCCACAGCGGAAGAATCCAATGCGTTCTATCGTCGTAACTTGGCTGCGGGCCAAAAGGGTTTGTCTATCGCCTTTGACCTTGCTACTCACCGTGGTTATGACTCCGATCATCCTCGTGTAGTAGGTGACGTTGGTAAAGCGGGTGTTGCGGTAGACTCCATCCTCGATATGGAAATTCTATTCTCCGGTATCCCACTTGATCAAATGTCTGTATCCATGACCATGAACGGCGCCGTATTGCCAGTAATGGCGTTCTACATCTTGGCTGGTGAAGAACAAGGTGTAGATAAAAAGGTTATGGCTGGTACAATCCAAAATGATATCTTGAAAGAGTTCATGGTGCGTAATACTTATATTTATCCTCCAGCTACGTCCATGCGCATTATCGGCGATATCTTTGCGTATACATCCCAGTACATGCCTAAGTTCAACAGTATCTCCATTTCCGGCTACCATATGCAAGAAGCGGGCGCTACTGCGGATATCGAATTAGGTTACACATTGGCCGATGGTCTCGAATATATCCGTACCGGTGTTAATGCGGGTCTTCACGTTGACCAGTTCGCACCACGGTTGTCCTTCTTCTGGGCAATCGGTAAAAACTACTTCATGGAAGTGGCAAAAATGCGTGCAGCTCGTATGTTATGGGCTAAGATTATCAATAGTTTCGGCTCTGAAAATCCTAAATCCATGGCTCTTCGTACACATAGCCAAACATCCGGCTGGTCTCTTACAGAACAAGATCCGTTCAACAACGTGGCTCGTACATGTATGGAAGCGATGGGCGCAGCTTTGGGCCATACGCAATCTCTACATACGAATGCGCTTGACGAAGCCATTGCGTTGCCTACGGACTTCTCCGCACGTATTGCGCGTAATACTCAGCTTTACATCCAAGATGAAACTAAGGTATGTAAGGTTATCGACCCATGGGGCGGCTCCTACTATGTAGAAGCGTTGACAGATGAATTGATTCGTCGCGCTTGGGGTCATATTCAAGAAATCGAATCTCTTGGCGGTATGGCGAAAGCTATCGATACAGGGCTTCCTAAGATGCGTATCGAAGAAGCTGCCGCACGTCGCCAAGCTCGTATCGACTCTGGTCGTGAAGCGATTATTGGTATCAACAAATATCGTCTAGATAAAGAAGACCCATTGGATATCCTCGACGTAGATAACACAGCTGTACGGGAAGCGCAAATTCGTCGTCTCGAACAATTGCGTGCTAACCGGGATGAAGAAAAGGTTCAATCCTGTCTTGAAGCGATTACAAAGGCTACAGAATCGGGTGAAGGCAACTTGCTTGCTCTTGCACTTGAAGCGGCTCGTGCTCGTGCATCCTTGGGTGAAATTTCCTTTGCTGTTGAAAAGGTATGCGGTCGTCATAAAGCGGTTATTCGCTCTATTTCCGGTGTATACTCCAGCGAATTTGAAGATGACGATGTAATCAAAGAAGTACGCCAAATGGCAGATAACTTTGAAGAACTCGAAGGTCGTCGTCCTCGTATCATGATTGCGAAGATGGGCCAAGACGGTCATGACCGTGGTGCCAAAGTTATCGCTACATCCTTCGCGGATATGGGCTTTGACGTGGATATCGGACCTTTGTTCCAAACTCCAGAAGAAACAGCACAAGATGCGGTGGATAATGACGTTCATATTGTCGGATTTAGTTCTCTTGCGGCGGGGCATAAGACATTATTGCCTCAACTTGTAGAGGAACTCAACAAGCGGGGCCGTGGAGATATTTTAGTTGCCATCGGCGGCGTAATCCCTGCTCAGGACTATGAATTCCTACGCGAACATGGCGCAGTGGCTATCTTTGGCCCTGGTACAGTTTTGCCAGTAGCGGCGAAAAAATTACTAGAAACATTGACTAGCCACGTTCAAGACGAAGGCAATGACTGATAATAAACGGCCTACTCCGGATGAATTGCGCAATGCACAGGACGCTACTTTTACCACTGGTGAAGGTAAGGCGCCAGAATTAGGTGTAAAAAACGCAAGCGCCGAGGGTAGTACGTACCGTCCCGACTGGGTGCCAGAAGATGCGAAAAAAGATGATACCTTTGCGTGTCACGTGATGAAAGGCGTCAAGGAAATGCACGACGGCCTCTTGTCTAGCTCTGCTCATCTGGCTCCGTCGGTACGTCCCGTACAGCGGCGAAAGAAGTTAACTGTCGCTGATTATGTACGCGGTATCGAGCAGGGGGACCGCGTTATACTTTCACGGGCTATCACATTAGTAGAAAGTAATAATAAGGACCATTTCAAACTAGCTCAACAAGTGTTGCAAGCCGTATTGCCTCGTACGGGCAAGGCATTGCGCATCGGTATTACTGGTGTGCCTGGGGCCGGTAAAAGTACGTTTATTGAAGCCTTCGGTAACATGCTCATTGAAGCGGGTTACAAGGTTGCCGTACTGGCTGTAGACCCTACGAGCCAAGTCACAAAAGGCAGTATTTTGGGTGATAAAACGCGGATGGAAACGTTGACGAAACATCCTGAGGCTTATATTCGTCCATCGCCGGCTGGTGGTACGCTAGGCGGTGTGGCTCGTAAAAGTAGAGAAACTATGCTACTTTGCGAGGCTGCTGGGTACGATATCATTCTCGTTGAAACCGTTGGGGTTGGGCAAAGCGAAGTTACTGTGCGCTCCATGGTAGACTTCTTTATGCTCATCGTTTTAACGGGGGCAGGCGATGAATTGCAAGGCATTAAAAAAGGCGTTATGGAACTTGCTGATGCTATTGTGGTCAACAAGGCTGATGGGGATAATCTCAAACGAGCTCTCATTGCTCGTAGCGATTACGACCGTATGTTGCATTATATCCGTCCGGCTACGGAAAAATGGAAGACTCAAGCCTACACATGTTCAGCTGTCACAAAGGATGGCCTCGATGAATTGTGGGATGTTATCCAAGAGTTCACTGAACAAGGCAAAGAAAATGGGGTCTTCTTAAAACGCCGTCAAGAACAATCCCTCCGTTGGGTACGCGATATGATTGACGAACACTTGCACAACCTATTCTTTAACAATGTAGTCATTCAAGGTCGTATGGGCGAAGTCGAAAATGCTGTCTTAGACGGTGAAATGAGCGAATCACAAGCCGTTGAAGAATTAATTGGAGTTTTTGACAAGTCTATTAAATGAGTAGATAGCTATATACCTATTTGATAAGATGGCATAACTTATCTATTAAGACACTCCGATTAGCTATCATACTGATTTAGATATATAAGATGTATCCATCCATAAAAGGCATAGTATCAAAACTGCTGTTGGTGAAACAAGTAGTAAGATGCTGTGCCTTTTTTATGCCTATGAATGCGTATTCATGAAATAAATTTCATATATTTATACTTGATGCTTTCATATATTTCATATATGATATATAATTTAATCATAGATTGTTACTTGTATGTGATTAAAAAGAGAGGGTCATTATGAAACCACTAGTAAAGAAAATGATAACAGTAGTATTGTGTGCATCAACTCTAACAGCACCATTATTCTTGACAGGATGTAGTGTTTCTAAGGTTGCCAATAGCGTACAACAAGGTGTTCAAAAGACATCACAAGATGACGTTAAAGTGTTTAACAACTACATTAAAGCCGTTGGCGATTTTAACAGTCATACAGTGCGCTTTGGCTATGCTATCGGTCCAAACATTCAAAAACTAAGAGAAGGTCAACATTTAACAAGCTTTATGTCACCACATTTTGATTCTTTACAAAAGAACTTACAAGCCGCTAAAGATGCTGGCGTGCCATATGATGATATGAAAGAACCTTTAGATAACGTATTGGCTGTATTAAAGGATATTGTACCAGTAGCCAGTGAATTGGATACGTACTACGAAACTAATTCATATCAAGCAGATAATTATGCTAAGGAACAACAATTAGGACCTAAATACGTTCAATTATATGATCAGTTCTATGCAGCGTATAATCAGTTAGACGCAGTAATTCACAAACATAATACAGAAAACCAACAAGAACAGTTGAAAGAACTTAAAGAGTCTGGCAAGAAAAATGCAGCGGCAGCTCAAGAAGTTCATTTACGTTTAACTGCTTTATTGGATGGCTTTGAAGAGGGTAAACAAATTGATGTAAATGTAGCTAACCAAGAGTTACAAGGCATTATGGACGTATCTAATAGTATTACTAGTTCGGAATATAACAGTACTAAGAATTCATTAAATACAGCTATTGGTAGAATTCGTACATTCTTAGGTGACCAAACAAATGATCATTATAATGATATGGTTGAATCCTATAATCGCTTTATTGGCAGTATGAATCGTTTAGATATGAACAAACTTGATAAATAATATCTAATGGCATATACCGTTTTGTATAATGTTAGAGAGGGTCTTAAAATGAGTAAAAAAATGTTGTTACCTGTTGGCGTAGTTGTTTTAATTATAGGTGTTATTATCTTATTGTTGAATCCAGATCCAGCTACAACAAATTTAGAAATTGCAAGAAATGCTACTAATGCACGAGAGGCAGCTAAAGCAATTTCTTCTAACAATCAAACTTATGCTTGGATGTATTCCATTGGCATGTTCTGTAGTGGCTTTGGCTTGTCCTTAACAATCGGTGGCATACTTGTAAAATTCCTTAAAAAAGACTAATAAATCATACAAATGCAATGGTTATGCTATGGTTCAATCATGACGGAATTAAGGTCCGGCAAAGGAAAAATAGAATTAGAGTAGAAGCAGAATAAAAGCAAAATTAAAGGCTATACTAATATGTGTATCATGATTAGTATAGCCTTTTTTTGTCTCATACATATTTTTAGATGCCTTAAAACGTGATATAATAAAGGTTATTGGGGCCTAGAGGGTGAAGACTTTTGGAGGTTAGTATGAGTAGCATAGCGCATTTATTTGTGGCTGGTGGATTTGTTATGTATCCGCTAGTAATTTTTTTGCTCTTTGCATTGATGATTGGCATTGAGCGTATCATTTTATATCGTAAGTTTACAAAGGACTTGCGCCGCTTTAATAAGGTATTAGAGAAGAATCAATCTTGGGTCATGTTACCAAGTGTTCTGGAACGCGACACAGAGGAGCTTGGCGCTTTATTTGCTCGCGCTATGCGCAGTGCAAAGAACTATAATGGTTTAGAAAACCGTTTGCAAGACGTAGTATCTTACGCCGATGAGCGTTTAAAACGCGGCCTTAGCTGGCTTAGTATGATTGTAACGATGGCACCGTTATTAGGGCTGTTGGGTACAGTGCTGGGTATGATTCGCGCCTTCGCAGTAGTAGGCGGCGATATTGGTGCGCCTACAATCATTACAGGGGGTGTATCTGAAGCCTTAGTGGCTACGGCTACAGGCTTGACTGTAGCGATTATCGCGCTTGGCTTTCACAGTTACTGTGCAGCAAAGGTAAACGATTCTATTACTACATTAGAGCATGAGTGCGGCAACATCCTCGATGCGTACAACGAGGAACATGAGATATGAGACGACGCACATTAGGGGTTAAAAAAGAACCGACCATCATGATTATCCCTATGATCGATATCGTATTTTTCTTATTGGTATTCTTCATGGTTGGTACGCTGTACATGAATACAGAGCAGCAAATTCCGCTCAATTTGCCATCTGCATCGACATCTACAGCAAAATCTATTGAACCTATTACGATTACGCTCACCACAACGCACACGCTATATATCGATAACCAGGAAATCTCTTCCGACCGCTTGGCTGAAGAGGTACAATCTATCGTGAAACAGGCACCTCGACAAGCTTTTGTCATTCGCGCATCTAAGGATGTTTACTATAGCGAGGTTATCGCCCTATTGGACATGCTCAAGGTGAATGGCGCTAAATATATTAGTGTCGCTACGGAACGGAAGTGATTCTATGTTTGAATCGCATTATTTGAAACCGTTTGTTGTGTCTTTAGGGATTACGACTATGCTGATTTCTGGTATGGGCCTTTCTTTACGTGGTATGGCAGGAACTGGTGTAGCCCATGATGCGGCGGAAATTAGCTTTAATTTGCCTGATGATGGTGAAAGCGATACAGGGGTTGAGGCTGTTGACACTGCACCGAAACCAGCGGAAAATCCTATGGAAAAACCACAGAATGTAATTCCAGAAGGCGCGGCACCTAAGGGGAATTCTTTGGTGAATGAGCGCAAGCCAGAGGAGGAACGTACTAAAGAGTTAAGTGAAAGTACAGCAGCTTCTAGTGTACGTCGAGAGTGGACCGTTCCAAAGGCTATTGAATCGGAAACGAGTAGCAGTGAACAAGCTGTTGTTACACACGGAGCAGATTCTAAGGATGGAAAATCTTCCAAGAATAGTAAAGCGCCTATCGGTAAAGAGATAACATCAGATCCGAATGCAACTGGAGATGGATTGCCTGAATCTAGTGACTTATCTGTCTTATCTGATTTAGCATTGAGTTTATTGACGCCAGGACAACAAGCGCTTTTACAAAAACCAGATATTAATCCTCATGACTACTTGCGGACTGTGCAAGATCAGGGGCGAACATCTGCCGTAACTGGCAAGGTGGTAGTACGAGTTAACTTTGATGTTAACGGCAATGTCATCGTTGGTGAACATACGCCACTGATCGTGGACGATGTACCACCAGCTGTACGAGACGAAGCGCTGCGCATCATCAAAAGCAGTGGTTCTATTGTTAACCGACGGGGTGAACCTGTTTACTTAGCGGTTCCCGTTATTCTAGGACAATAAAGAGGCATATCTCATACAAATGTATGTAAGATATGCCTCTTTTTATGTTTATAAAACTTTCTTGACATTTAGTATATAATTAAAGTAGGTACAGTAGTAAGTCGTACCAAGTAGTTCCTATTAGGAGGTTTATATGAAAGCTTATGAAATTTTGAATAATCCCTTCCTAAATAAAGGTACCGCCTTTACAAAGGAAGAACGTAAAAACCTTGGTCTTGAAGGTTTATTGCCTCCAGTTGTACAAACGTTAGAACAGCAAGCAATTCAAACTTATGAATTATTTAGTCGCAAAGATTCTCTATTACAAAAACGTGAATTCTTGATGCGTATTTTCTCCACAAATCGCACTCTATTCTTCAAAGTATTTAGCAATCATGTTGTTGAAATGATGCCAATCGTTTATGATCCTGTCATAGCTGAAAGTATAGAACGTTTTAGCCACGAATTTATTGATCCAGAATATGCAGCCTATATTACAGAAGAAAATATAGATCAACTTGATACTATTTTAGATCGAGCTGCAGATAGTCGTGATATTCGCTTAATTGTAGTTACTGACGCAGAAGAAATCTTGGGTATTGGCGATTGGGGTACTAACGGCGTAGATATTTCCGTAGGCAAATTAATGGTCTACACTGCAGCAGCAGGCGTAAATCCTGAATGGGTACTACCAGTTGTACTTGATGTAGGTACAAATAGACAAGAGCTTCTTGACGATCCATTATATTTAGGGGTTCGTAAAAACCGCATCACAGGAGATGCATACAACAAATTTATAGAAACTTTTGTTCGTTACGTAGAATCTAAATTCCCTAAATTATACCTACATTGGGAAGATTTTGGTCGCGACCATGCTACTGAAATTTTAAAAGTATATCGTCCTCAAATTGCTACCTTCAATGATGATGTCCAAGGTACTGGTATCATTTCCCTTGCAGGTATCTTAGGGGCACTCAAAATTAGTGGTGACACATTAACTGATAAGAAATATGTGTGCTTTGGCGCAGGTACAGCAGGTGTAGGTATCGCTAACCTCGTAATGTCTGAAATGGTAGCGCAAGGGCTATCTGAAGAGGAAGCTAGAAGTCGTTTCTACCTCGTAGATAAACAAGGTCTCCTATTCGATGATATGACAGACTTAACAATCGAGCAAAAACCGTTCGCTCGTAAACGTTCTGAATTCACTAATGCTAATGAATTAACTAATTTACATGCTGTCATTAAAGCGGTACAACCAGGCATCCTCGTTGGTACATCGACAGCACCAGGCACTTTCACAAAAGAGGTTGTCCAAGAAATGGCTAGTCATGTGGAAAGACCGATTATTTTCCCATTATCTAACCCGACAAAATTAGCAGAAGCAAGTGCACAAGATCTGTTAACGTGGACAGATGGAAAGGCGCTCATCGCAACAGGCGTACCATACTCACCTATTGAACTTAACGGTGTAACATATGATATTGGCCAAGCTAACAATGCACTCATTTATCCAGGCGTAGGTCTTGGTGTATTAGCTGTCAATGCAACTCGCTTAAGTGATGCTATGATTTCCGCAGCAGCTCATGCCTTACAAGGTATTGTAGATACTACAAAACCAGGTGCAGCTACGTTACCACCAGTAGAAAAATTAACACAATTCTCTCGTACAGTTGCTAAAGCTGTTGCCGAATGTGCCATCAAAGAAGGCTTGGCACCTGAACAAGATGTTGATGCTGCCATTGATGCTATCTTGTGGAAACCAGAATACAAAAATAATCAATAATAGTTCATTAACAGATACATAAATAATAACAAGAGGCATACCTCACATACGCATGTATGTAAGATATGCCTCTTTTGTTATGTTTGTATTAGTCTTGATTAGTAAGCATTGTCTTAGTGGAGTTGAACACCGCAAGGTATACGATGGCGCCACCGATAAATAAAGTGATTTGCATAGGTGCGCTAAATTGATCGACGCGCCATAATGCGAAGGCGTAGAAGAACATTGTTACTAGCATGATGAGGAATGCAATGATAACGCGTACATTGGTATTAACCGCTAAGGATGTAGTGATGCGAGATTTATTGAGTATCACGTAAATTAAGGATACGATGATGTCTGCTGTAAAGATGGAGAATACATAGTTGAGATCAAACTCTCCAAATAGAACTACAGCCAAGCCGATAAAGCTGAGCCCAAAGAATAGGCGTAATAGCATGCCTATAATATTCGATTCATTGCGCTGTGCACGACGCTCTTTGCGATTTAAATTTGCCATGAAAGCCTCCCGATAATGATATACAAGTTTATGTATATTTCAGATAATTCTAGTATATCATTTTATTAGCACGAATACATAGAGACGGAGTTAATATAACTCAATTCTATTAATTGTTTATTTAGAAAGGCATCATAAGCAAAGTCATCATAAGTAAAGTCATCATAAGTCAAAACGTATCATAAGACTTCAATGAATGGCTGTCATCTTCAACAAATACGAACGATTAGTAAATTTAATATAATTATCATTCGGAAAATTTAGGTCCATTCATTGAATGGAGCTTTCACATATGGTACAATTATCCTATAAGAAATCTAGCTTTTATCATGCAAAGGAGACATCATGATACCACGTTATACACGAGAAGAAATGGGCCATATTTGGAGCGAACGCAACGAGTTTGACACAATGTTATTAGTAGAAACATTGGCATCCGAGGCGCAAGCTGAGTTGGGAGTTATCCCTAAAGAAGCGGCTAAAGCCATTCGTGAAAAGGGCAATTTCGACGTTGAACGCATTCATGAAATCGAAAAGGAAACAAACCACGATATTATTTCCTTCGTAACAGCAGTAGGCGAATACGTAGGTCCTGAAGCGGCTAAATACATCCACCTTGGCCTTACATCTACTGACGTTAAAGATACAGCACTTGGTTACATGATGAAACAAGCATGCGACATCTTGATTGAAGATTTGAAACGTTTGCACGAAGTATTGCGTCGCCGCGCAGCTGAGTTCAAATATACACCTATGATTGGCCGTACTCACGGTATTCATGGTGAACCTACTACATTTGGTTTGAAATTAGCATTGTGGATGGCTGAAGTAGAACGCGATATCGAACGCATGGAGCACGCTCGTAAAAGCGTAGCTGTTGGTAAATTGTCCGGTGCTGTTGGTACATACTCCAACATCGATCCATTCGTAGAACAATATGTATGCGAAAAATTAGGTCTTGAACCTGTTAAAATCGCTACACAAGTCGTACAACGTGACCGTCACGCTGAATTGTTGTCCACTATCGCTGTTGTAGGCGGTACATTGGATAAAATCGCTTTGGAAATTCGTCATCTGCAACGTACAGAAGTGCGCGAAGCGGAAGAATATTTCAGCCCTAAACAAAAGGGTTCCTCTGCGATGCCTCATAAACGTAATCCGATTACATGTGAAAGAATTTGCGGTATGGCTCGCTTACTTCGTGGCTATGCTCAATCTGCTTACGAAGACCAAGCTTTGTGGCATGAACGCGACATTTCCCATAGCTCTGTAGAACGTGTCATCTTACCAGATGCAACAATTTCGTTGAACTACATGCTTCACCTTACAATCCGTACAATTGATAAATTGTTGGTATATCCTGAAACAATGCTTAAAAACCTTAACCTTACAGGTGGTCTTGTATTCAGCCAAACAATTTTGACTCACCTTGTAGACAAAGGTGCCGTACGTGACGAAGCATACCGTTGGGTTCAAAAATACGCTATGGAACGTTGGCTTGAAGGTAAAGATTTCGCTACAGGTCTTAAATCTGATGAAAACATCAAGAAATACATGACTGCTGAAGAAATCGATGCATGCTTCGATCCGCATAAATTGTTAAAACATGTAGATACAATCATGGCTCGCTTTGGCCTATAATTGTAGGGTACTTCCCATATAACATATGAAAGACTAGGGTAGGTATAGACCAACAAGCCTATGGCGTAAGCAATAGGTTATTGGCTATATCTACTCATTTTATTTTGTGCGGAGATTTTGCTTTATAAGGGGCAATCGACTATTATATTAGATATCTAAGACTATTTTCGCATAAAGGGCGATAGCCTTATGTGATTGCATAAGGACATATCTATTTACATTAGGAGGTTATATGAAACGTATTATACGAAAGTACGGACCACCTATTTTTCATTGTATTAATGACTTTGGACAAGGTTCTCTAGCGGCACTTATACCGTTTTTTATCGCTAATTTTGGGCTTAATTATTATCAATCGGCATCTATTATTTTCTGTAACACTGTGGTAGCTTCTGTAGCGCAGCCTGTTTTGGGGTATGTGGCGGATCGTTGGCGCGTGCCTTGGTTCATTCCGGTAGGCTTTTCCATAACATTAGTCTCCATTAGTGCCATTGCACTGGCGACGAGCTATGAGATGATACTTACTCTATCGCTCATTGCAGGCCTTGGAGCTGCATTATTCCATCCTGAGGCGGCACTTCTTGTAAACCGCATGCAATCCAATGAGCTTGGTAATGCTATGGGGCGCTTTGCCGTAGGTGGTAGCGCTGGTTTTGCAATGGGGCCGCTCCTTGCTGGTGGTGTGTACGTCTTTGGCGCTCATTTCCTTTGGGTGTTCACCGCTATTGCTTTGCTTGGTGTATTGCTATATCTCTATGCCTTTACGGGCTCTACAGATGCCGATGCTGTTGGTGAAAGTAAAAGCTCTGCCAAATCTACTAATAGTGGCACTAACGATTGGGTGAGCTTCGGCAAGTTATTCTTTGTCATTGCTTCTCGCTCCATTTTATTCTCTGTACTATCCATCTTTATCCCTATTTTGTATATTACCGTTATTAACGGCGAAGCCAGCGCCTCTAGCTTGGCGCTAACTATGTACTTTGCAATGGGTGCAGTCCTTACCTATATGGGCGGGGCTTTATCTGATAAATTAGGCTTCCTTAAAACGGTGCGCTTAGGCAATCTTATCTTCTTGCCATCCGTTTTAGTATTTATTTTTGTCCCCAATATATGGGGCTTCTTCGGTGCTATGATACCGATGGCCTTTGGCGTATTCTCACAATATGGACCCATTACCGTACTCGGTCAAAAATACCTTGCTAAAAACGCAGGCTTTGCGTCGGGGATTACACTAGGCCTTGGCATTACCTTAGGCGGCCTTGTAGCGCCATATGTAGGCCATCTAGCAGATATCTATGACGTACAAACCGCTTTGATGACCTTGATACCTGTAGGACTTATGGGGCTCCTAATGAGCCTATGGCTTAAAGAACCAAAATAGTACTTAAGCAACAGATAAAAATTGAAAGTGGAATAGTATCTATGGCAAAATAGAATACTTTGACTAGTTAAAATGTCAATACATGGGAGGTGACTAATGGTCACCTCCCATTTCTTTACTTTAAGAGGCTCGATACTTATATTGGATGTAGTAAGACTTTAAATTTCTATATCTCATATCTTTACTGAATATATGTTTTAACATATAATTTAAGTAAAGATTTCTTCTAGTACTAGGAGGAATATGATGGATACGTTTTCTGTTGTTTTTTATGATATTATATTTCTTTTTTGTTGGTAGACAAATTGTTTTAACAAATGGTTTTGTAAAAAAATCTATGAAAACACCGAAGAATGCTATTGAATTAGCTGTTAGATACAAGAATGATTATATTGAGAGGTATACATAATATGGAAACGTTAGATCAATATTTAGAGAAACAATTAAAAAATCCGAAGTTTAAAAAAGAGTGGGATGCGTTAGATGATGAGTACCAAATCATTCAGAATATAGTTGAGGCGCGCCTAGCTGCTCATATGACACAAATGCAGCTGTCTGAATTAACCGGCATTACTCAGTCAGAAATTAGTAAGATTGAAAATGGAAATGGCAATCCATCTTTGAAGACTTTACAGAAAATAGCTCATGCATTCGGCAAGAAACTAAAGATTGAATTTGTATAAATACTTTCACAGAGTCCGAACATTGTTGTATAATGATAATGAATTATTTAGACTTTCACATGGAGGATATAGATATGGCAACAAGTATGGTTATCGGCACTCAATGGGGTGATGAGGGTAAAGGTAAGATCGTTGACTGGATCGCGGAACGTGCGGACGTTGTAGTGCGCAGTCAAGGTGGTAATAACGCAGGTCATACTGTTGTAGTAGATGACAAAGCATTTGCGCTTCGCCTGTTACCAAGTGGCATCTTGTACGATAACAAACAAAATATCGTTGGTACTGGTGTTGTAATTGACCCTAAAGTTTTGTTACAAGAAATTGAAGGTCTTGAAAAACAAGGTAAATCTGCTAAATCTCTTCACATTTCCGACCGTGCACATGTTATCATGCCATATCATATCGCTTTAGATAATGCAGAGGAAGCATCTAAAGGGGATGCTAAAATCGGTACTACTAAAAATGGTATCGGCCCTTGCTATGCTGATAAGATTAACCGTATCGGCATCCGTATCTGCGATTTGTATGACTTGGATACATTCAAACAAAAATTAGCATACAATGTAGAATTCAAAAACAAAATGCTTACAAAGGTTTATGATGCTGAACCTGTTAACTATGATGAAATCTTAGCGGATTACATCAAATATGCTGAAGCATTGAAACCATATGTAACAGACACTAACATTGCTGTTTTGAAAGCAGTTCAAGAGGATAAAAAGGTATTGTTCGAAGGCGCGCAAGCAACTATGCTTGACCTTGATCACGGTACATATCCATTCGTAACATCCTCTCATCCAATCGCTGGTGGTGCTTCCACAGGTGCTGGTATTGGTCCAAACTACTTGAAAAATATCTTTGGCGTAGTAAAAGCTTACGCAACACGCGTTGGTGCAGGTCCATTCCCGACAGAGCTTCTTGATGAAACTGGTGATAACCTTCGCGAACTTGGTCATGAGTTCGGTACTGTAACTGGTCGTCCTCGTCGTTGCGGTTGGTTAGATCTTATGGTTGTAAAATATGCGGCAGGTCTTAACAGCCTTGACTACCTTGCAATCACTCGCTTGGATATTCTTGATACATTTAAAGAATTGAAAATCTGCGTAGGTTATAAATTAAATGGTAAAGATGTAGAAGGCTTCCCAGCTAACTTGAAAGACCTTGAAGCATGCGAAGCAGTGTACGAAACATTGCCAGGTTGGGAAACAGATATCTCTGGTATCCGTAAATACGAAGATCTTCCTGAAAATGCTCGCAAATATGTAGAACGTATTGCAGAAGTAACAGGTGTACCTTTGGGTATCGTATCCGTAGGTCCTAACCGTAACCAAACTATCGACTTGGTAAACGTATTCTAATCTATACTAATTTGATATAATATAAATGATTATATTCGATAGCGTCGATGTAGTAGTATAATTTCTCAAATTTTAGTGCTATGCAATCGATTTATAGAATTATACAGATAAGGCTCCTCTAAGAGGAGCCTTTTGTAATGAAATGATTTAGACTACAAAAAAAGTATAATACATCTAATCCTTTCGGTCGCTAATGTGGTGCGGTATATCGAAGTATGCTATAAGGTTATCAGAAAATGTGTATATCGAAAATTCTATAGAAGAATATTTTGCGCAACTTTTATATATGCAGAATTATGTATAACTAAATAAATCTATGAGATGAAAATTTATTTAAAATATTCACAATATACAAACTATAACGTGCTTAAATTAGTTTATAATGTGGTAAAAATTACCCATCTATATAAAAATGATATTCATAATAAATTATTAAGATACAAATACAAAGAAAAAAATAGATTTACATTAAGAAATAGTATATAATAGAGTCAATAAAGTAGATTGACATTTTTTGATACGGATTTGAGGAGTTAAAGATATGGTTGAAGTTTCTTACGAACGTTTAGCTACGATTTTTAAGGCATTAAGCGATGAAACAAGATTACACATCATCGATATGTTGT
>USQK01000001.1 GCA_900556785.1 uncultured Veillonella sp. | reverse complement strand
CCTTCCCTTGGTGAAAACGGCTGGTATATTTCACAAGAGGATAATGGTCCGGCCTGGGAACTCCTACTAGATTGCTTAGAGAAACGAATGAGCAATGGCGACTTTATCGTTTTAGATGCTACCCACACTACATCTAAAGCTGTTAACGCATATAAAGAATTGCTTAACAAATATAAATATACTGTATATTACTACGAACCAGATACATCATTAGAAGAATGTTTAGCTCGTAATGCTATACGAACAGATTACAAACGAGTGCCTGAGCAAGTTATACACCGCATGCACAAGATGATTAAAACAACTACATTACCAAAGTTTTGTAGGAAAATAAATTCTATCGATGAAATCAACAATTACTTTACTGTAAATTTAACGAATCGATATGAACGAGTACGTATCATCGGTGATATTCACGGTTGTTACACGGCATTACAACAAGCTATCACTCCATGGGATGAAAAAACACTTTATATCTTTTGTGGCGACTATTTGGAGCGCGGTATTGAAAATAAAGAAATGATATATGAAATGATGCGCCTCAGCACATTACCTAATACGATTATGTTAGAAGGCAATCACGAACGACATATTGCAAACTTTGCATTCAATACAAACTTAGATCATTCCAAACGATTTATGAAAGAAGTAGTGGCACCTATCGTAAAAGATATGACGAAAAAAGATGTAGAATCACTTCAACGAGAATTACGCCTATTTTATAAATCACTTCGTCAATGCTATCCTTTCAGCTTTCATGGCAAGAAATATTTAGTATCCCATGCTGGTCTTTCCTATGTACCTAACATGACCTTTATAGCAACCTCTACCTTTATCAATGGTTTTGGAGCTTACGAAACAGATATTGCTAAAATATATGATAATAATTACGAAAAAGGTATGTGTCAGAACTTTATTCAAATTCATGGTCATCGTGGTGTTCCAGATGGTAAATACTCCTTCTGTTTAGAAGGAGAAGTAGAGTTTGGTGGAGAACTCAAATACATTGATATTACTGCAGATGCTTTTACTAAAAATGGTATTAAAAATGATGTGTACGATAAAGAGTATATGCGCCATGAATACCAAAACATGACACAACATGTCATCTTCACGCAAAATGAAGATATTAATATTTTGGGTAATTCTAAATTAGTAAAAGTAAAAAAATGCTCTCCTAACCTATATTCCTTGAACTTTACCTCACGTGTATTCCACAAACGATTATGGAATGAAATTACAGTACAAGCTCGAGGATTATTTGTGGATCGTATGACAGGAGATGTAAAATTACGTAGTTATAATAAATTCTTTAATCTCAACGAACGACCAGAAACTGAGTTAAATAATTTAGCTAACACTCTCTCCTTCCCAGTAGAAATTCGAACTAAAGAAAATGGATACCTCGCTATTCTTGGTGTCATTAATGATGAGTTAGTCTTTGCTTCTAAATCTACTACAGAAGGTATGCACGTAGATTTATTTAAAAATTTATTCCAAAAATTACCTACAAGCCTACAAGAAGAAATCAAAGAATTATTAAAACGTAATTGCTGTTCTATGATGTTTGAAGTCATTAGCCAAGAAGATACACATATTATAAAATATGACCAAGATCATCTTTATGTACTTGATATGATTCAAAATACGTTAGATGTAAATGGCAAACATATTGATGTATCGTTCTCTAGGGAAAGGTTAGCAGAACTAGAATCCATCCTTATGAAATATGACACTCAGTTAATATCTATTGTAAAAACAATTCAACAAGTTAATACAATGGACGAACTGACAAGTATCATAAATAAAGAACTCAATTCACATCATGAGTCTGAAGGCTTTGTATTAGTCGATAGCAATGGCTTTATGACAAAATTTAAAGGGCCTTATTATAATACTTGGAAGCACCGGCGAAATCGGATTCTAGAACCATATCAACAAAATGGTAAAATTCCTTATGAAAACTGTAAAAACGAAGATGATAGAAAATTTGCAGATTTCTTGAGTACACTAGAATATGATGTAATTTGTAAATCCACCTTACTAAATATAAAAGAAATGATGGAAAATAAGGGTTTACTATAATAAAATAATTATATCTTTTCTAGAAATTTCCTGTAATAAAGCCAAAAGAGGTTGCAACAGAATGTGATTTAATCGCATTCTAGTTACAACCTCTTTTTCTATTATATTTTTCTTACACTAAATACTAAAACTCAATTACACCAGTGGTAGTAATTCTAATTTCTGGAATTACTGTTAATGCAAGGAAACTCAAATTGATAAATGGATCTAACTCCTTAGGCACACCCATACCGTAGGCAATGTCTTTCATCTTAGCTACTTTAGCATCTACTTCCTCGTGTGGTCGATTTGTAATTAACCCCATTACTTCAAGGGCTAATTCTTCTACGACTTTACCTTCACTTGTAATGACATAGCCCCCACCAATTTCACGAATCCGTTCAATGGCTACCATCATATCTGCATCATTATCGCCTACAACGATTAAATTATGGGAATCATGTGCAAAGGATGTTGCAATGGCACCGTTTTTAAGATTAAAACCTTTCAGAACACCTACACCATTTCTGCCTGATGCCTTATAACGCTCAATACAAGTAATTTTATTGTACTCTGCATTTGGTTTAAATAGACCGCTTTCTACAGGAACGCCTTCAACCGTTTTTTGTGTAACGATTTGGCCTGGCACAATATTAATAATAGCTTGAGGACCTTCTACATTAATGTCCAGTTTCTCTTTTGTGAAAGTCCCTATATTAATAGTGTGTAATAATTCCCTAGGAACTTCTTTCTCTTTCCTAACAAGAACTCGTTCAATAGGTTTTCCCTTATAGAACACTTCATGTATTGCTACGCTATTAGCATCATCGAGAACTACAAGATTTGCCTTATAGCTTGGGGCAATAGCACCTAAGCCTTTCAAATGATAGCAAAGCGCCGTATTGGTAGAAGCCATTTTATAAGCTTTCACTGGATCTAAGCCAAGTTCAATAGATCTGCGTATATTATAACTGATATGTCCTTCAGAGCGGATATCCTCAATGTGTTTATCATCTGTACAGAAACCATAGTATTCTGTATTAGCTTTATTATGAACGATACCTTGTACGATAGCATCTAAATTATGAGCCGCACTACCTTCGCGAATCCATACGTAGATACCATTTCTAACTTGCTCTTTAGCCTCTTCGTAGGAAATACATTCGTGGTTTGTAGTAATGCCTGCTAGACGATAGCTTGCCAATTGCGCTGGTGAAAGCCCAATAATATGACCATCCATAATCATATCTTTAAAATAATCTAATTTTTTTACCATATATGGATCTCTATCAATAACACCAAAAGAGTCCATAACCTCACCTAAGCCTAAAATGCGAGGATTACTTTGTAACTTATGTAACATATCGCCGTCTAAAATAGCGCCGTTGTCCTCACCAGGTACAGCAGGCACGCAGGATGGAGCCATAACATATACATCACCTTGAGCGGAAGCCGTCTCATTGATCATGTATTCAATGCCTGCAATACCTGCTACATTGCCAGCTTCATGTGGATCTACTACAAAGCCTAAGGTACCAACTTGAGATGCTTCAAACACCAGTTCCTTTGGATTCACCAAAGTAGACTCTAAATGGAGATGGCTGTCGATAAAGCCGGGCACAATATATTTACCACTATAGTCATATTCAGTTTCACCACTATAAGTACCTACACCGATAATCGTATCATCGTGAATGGCAATATCGGCCACATCCCACTCTTCGGTAAAGACATTTAAAACAGAGGCCCCTTTTAATACAACAGGAGCTTTCTCAAGGCCTTGAGCCTCTCTAGATACTTTTGTATTGAACGTTATCATATAAGGAACCTCCTACATAATGATCTCTTTCAAAATAAAAATAAGTGCTAAGAAATACATAACAACAGAAATATCACGATATTTACCAACAAGAACTTTAATTACTACGTAACTAACAAGCCCCCATTCAATACCAACACCAATAGAGTAAGCAAATGGCATCATAATGATTGTCAAAAATGCTGGCAATCCCTCCGAAATATCTCCAAAGTTAATATCCTTCACTGAGGACATCATAAATAAGCCCACTACAATCAATACGGGAGCAGTAGCCGCCACGGGAATGACCATAAGCAATGGTGCCAAAAATAGAGATGCAATAAATAAAGCGGCAATAGTAAGTGCCGTTAAACCTGTACGACCACCTTCTGCTATGCCTGCTGCAGACTCAACAGCCACAATATGTGGAGATGTACCTACTGCACTACCCACAATCGTACCTATAGCAGCCACTTTCATACAAGAACTTTGAACAGCCATTTGTTGATCTTGTGGTACCTCCGCTTGATTTGTTAAACCAATCAATACACCTACTACATTAAATAGATTTACAAATAAGAATGTAAATACAACGAATAACATATCAACCGATAGTATTTCACTCATATCATAGTGGAACCAAATTGGCTCTAAAGATGGTGGCATAGAAAATACTGTAGCTGGTAATTTAGTGATACCACAGAAGAAGCCTACTATAGCAGCTATAATAACGGCGAGGAAGATACCGCCTTTAACATTTCGACCTGTAAATACAGCTATTAAAATCACTCCTAAAATAGCTACTAAGCTAGATGGTGATTGTAAATCCCCTATGCTTATAAGCGTTGCAGGATTACTGACTACTAGACCTGCACTACTTAAGCCAATAAGAGCAATAAATAGACCAATGCCAGCTGTTACGGCAAGTTTAATGGTATGCGGTATAGCATTAAATAAATATTCTTTTAGTGGAGTCACTGCAATGAGCAAAAATACTAACCCCGCTACAAGCTGCGCCGTCAAAGCAAAAGCAAAACTATGCCCCATTTGAACTACAATGGTGTACGCAAAAAATGCATTAATACCCATCCCAGATAAGCCGGAAAAAGGCATATTACTATAGAGTGCTAATAATAATGTCATGATAATGGCACTCATAGCAGTTGCCGTAAATACAGCACCTACATCCATTCCTGCAGCACCTAAAATGGCTGGATTAACAGCTAATACATAGGATACACATAAAAATGTAGTAGCCCCAGCAAATAACTCTCTGGATACAGATGATCCACGTTCAGTAATTTTAAATAACTTGTCTAATGTACTGTGTTGCACTTGTTCTGACATAAAAATCCTCCTCTCATACTTATGTGAATAATCTCTCCCTACTAATATATTTCCACATAAATGTATAAATGTCCTGTTAATGTGCCAAATATTAGACATAAAATAGAATATAGATATAGATATAGATATAGTTATGGGTATAGGTATAGGTATAGGTATATATACAAATATAGATTTAGATATGGATTTGAATATAGATTGTATGTATAGATTAAATCGTTAGTCCAAATAAAAAGACCAACTTATGATATACATAAATTGGTCCTTCATTATGATGTAATTATCTATTTTAAAGATACTACCAGTTAAAACTATTTATTTTTAACTGGTAGTATCTTCATATATAGCATATTATCTTTTTTATGTTGAAATTATATCAGTGTCGTATATAGATAGTAATCTAGTATTCTAAACCTAATTATACAAAAAACATATGAGAAAATTATTTACTAAGTTTCTCTAAGAATGATGTTCCAATATCCCATTGTTTTAAGCCAAAGTTTTCTAATATGGTTTCCCCAATATCAGCAAAGCTTTTTCTATCGCCAAGGTCTATGGGGCCATCAATACGTGGACTATAACCAAGAATAGGTACTAATTCACGAGTATGATCTGTCCCCTTCCAAGTTGGATCGTTACCATGGTCAGCAGTGATGAGTAATAAATCATCATCAGTAAGAATTGGTAATAGCCCACCAAGTTGATAATCAAAATCTTCAATAGCTCGTTTATAACCATCCACATTTCTGCGATGACCATAAAGACTATCAAATTCAACGAGGTTAACCATCATTAAACCACGCTCAAAGGAGGAACCAAGTAAGTATGGAACCATATTCATGCCATGGGAATTGGTCTTTGTTGGATAGCTTTCATTCCATCCTACATGGGCATAAATATCGCCAATTTTGCCAACTGCTACAGTTGGCACACCAGCATCTTGTAACTCTTGTTGTACCATCTTTTTCTCTGGCATACGACTATAATCATGACGATTTGAGGTACGTACAAAACTGCCAAGTTCACCAACGAATGGACGTGCGATGATACGGCCCACATAATAATCGCCAACGCAAACCTTATCACGGGTAATTTGACATATACGATATAGTTCCTCTAGAGGGATCACATCCTCATGGGCGGCAATTTGAAATACAGAATCTGCCGAAGTATAGATAATAGGCTTTCCGGTTTTAATATGTTCGGCCCCTAGACGTTCAATAATTTCTGTACCAGATGCTACTTCATTGCCAAGATAACCATAGCCTGTTTCTTTTGTGAAAGTATCCATCAATTCTTTTGGAAAGCCTTCGTAAAAGGTTGGGAATGGAACGGTAACAGGATGCCCCATCATTTCCCAATGACCACTAGTCGTATCTTTACCAGTACTGAGCTCAGCCATGCGGCCAAAAGCACCTTTGATACTCTCACCATCATCAGAAATATCAGCAATACGACCTAAGCCAAAAGATTTTAAATTAGGACAATGAATCTGACCAGCCGTCGATTCAATATGACCTAATGTATTAGAACCTTCATCACCAAATTTTGCAGCATCCACGGCGTGACCAATACCGACAGAATCCATAACTAATAGGATAATTCGTTTAAACATATATCCTCCTATTACGTACTATTATTTGAGGTACGGCATTGCAAGCATAAGCGCTGCCAAAGATTTGCTATCCTTAATTTGCTCTGCTTTGATAGCCTCTAATAATTCAGGCAAAGTAAAATACTCAAGTTCTACATATTCGTCAGGATCCCAATTAGTTTCACCCATAGTGAGATCTTTTGCTAAATATAAATGTAATACTTCATTACAGAAACCAGGACTTGTTGCAATAGTACCTAATGGAATCCACTCGTTAGCACGATATCCTGTCTCCTCTGCTAACTCACGTTTAGCACAAGTTAGAGGCTCTTCATTAGGATCCAATTTACCTGCTGGAATTTCAAGCAAAGGCTGTTGCAGAGCATAACGGAATTGGCGCTCCATTACGATTTTATTATCTTCCGTAACAACTACAATCGCAGTTGCCCCTGGATGATGAACTACCTCTCGCCACGCTTCATTACCATTAACATCAGCTATATCATAAGTAACTTTAATTAGTTTACCATCAAACTTCATCTCGCTAGATTTTTGTATTTCTTTGCTAATTGCCATATATAATTCCTCGTATATAAAATGATTGTTACCTTATAAAACCTACTCTTCATTATAGCACAAATTATTTACACAAAAATAAGGTCCTACTAATCAGAACCCGACTAATAAGAACCTTATGTAATAAGATTATATAAATGTTACGCCACCTTTACATAGTTTTGTAGTACTGTATCTACAATACTACATTTTGCATCTAGCTCAGCTTTGAGTGCCCTTTCAGGATTGAGTTCTCTAGATACTACCATATCAACGATAGATTTCGAGAATCCAGATACGAGGATAATACCGCTCGGATGCACTTGTAGAGGAATAGTATTATGTGCGTAGACAGATACATTCCAAAAAATAAGCCGTGGCATAGTATACCCAAGGGTTTCAAACTTCCGGCGACACTTTTCAATAACAGTTATGTTATCGTCATGCTCTGTAGCCTGATCAAACTGCATATCAGAAATAATAAGGCACGATGAAGGTAACGCTTCTTGAGGCAAATGATTTTTCACAACTGTGTCGAGGATTAAATCAAAGGTTGCCTCTATGTCCGTATTGCTGTAATCGTCAAAGCGATGCAATCGTCTTAGTTTATCTCGCAATGTTTGACACATCGAAATATCTACCATTTGAGGGCGATTGCTAAAGGTGATAAATCGATTGTTAAAAGATTTATTCTTATTATGCTGTGCACAATACAGTGCAATAGAATCTGCCACGCTTAAAGCTGTAACAGAACTATTACTTGTCAACTGCTGATACATCGATCCAGACCCATCGCGTATAACTAAGATATCGTCGTAATCCTTAGGCGCTTCTTGGGCATTCCATAACTGCTCTAATATTTCGTCATATGGATTTAGACTACTATCCCAGTAACTATCTACCTTTAGATAGGCTTGTACAATATCGTACAAGAACATAGAGCTTGCATTAATCTTAACAGCATCGTCTCCCTTTTGTAATGATGCAAGATAGGCCTTACGACGTTCTTCATCATGTTTCAAAAAGGCATTACGATATTTAAGATTCGCTTTAGATGGCACATGATTATAATTAATATCATTCCATTGGTTGAGGGATGCCTTTTTATCTACTACCTCTAAATATTCGCGTAACTTAGACAAAGTTTTGCGGTATTCACGCGCACTTAGATCTAACAAGGATTGTAAAACAACTGCCTCAGAACGTTTTTGCTTAGACGATGTATTATTAGACGGCATCCATTTAGCTAATAAACTTATGGAATCTCCAAGTCCACAACCTATAACATCACGTCTGAACTGATTGGTAATCAACTCTCCTAGTCCATCATGTAAGATACTGCTCGTCGTATCAAAGAAAATGCGTAGCACATCATCCCAACGACCATAGTTCCATAACTCGGTGCCGATAATGAATTGCAATGCCATCTCAGGATACAAGTTACCAATTTTAGTAAGCATCATGCGAAATACATCGCGCTCACCAAGACCTAGCTTAATATGACGCGCATACATAAGCCATTTCATGGTATATAGAGGGTCTTCATTATAGGACGTAATAAATAAACGTAACGCCTCTACAGCATCCATAGTACTATCAGCACTATAAAAATGACGGTTATATTTACTTTTACCATAGAAATCAACAGCAGTCTGACGCAATGCAGGCACAGAGAAATTAAGATCCACCAAAGCGCTACCACTTGTACGATAAGCTGTAGCATCGTTCGCAGTATAAGATTTTTCATTCTTTGTTAAAGCGTCCATAAATGTATTCATAGTTCCTATCTCCTTAGCATATAAAAAACCACTCCGGATTATCACAACGTAAATTTTGAAAGCAAAATAAACACGACAACCGTGAGCGGTTACAATACAAAGTTCAAGACAATTACTAACCTTACTGAGGCTAAGGCTAACTAGACACGATACTCTAGACCAAAAAGTCTCCAAAATCACTTTTTCTGATTATTTAATCGATGGATTGCTGCTAGTGTCTAACCTTATGAATCGTTTATGAACGATAACTATTAAATTATACTAGATTCTATAATCATCTCTATTAAACTATGTATAGTATAAGATTGCTGTTAGAACCTAAGTCTTTCTGTTCTACATGTTGGTGATTTAACTCACCTGATGATGTAATTATAATACACGCATCCGTGTGTGTCAATAATTAATTTAAAAAATTTTATTAGAAAAAGCCGCCCAACCTAGTTGAGCGGCTTTCACCATTCTATTTAGAATCGTATTTAGTTTACATAGTCCCAGTGCTACCAATACCACCTGTACGAATGCCTGTAGCATCGTCATCGTTAGTAATAAGGTATTTAGAGAAAATACCTTGAGCAACACGTTCACCTTTTTCAAGGGAAACTGTTTCTTTACCATAATTGAGTAGAGCGATCATGATATGACCTTCGTTGTCCTCATTATTATAGTAATCACTGTCGATAATACCTGTGCTATTTACAAGTGCTAGATGGCGTTTAATGGCCATGCTAGAACGAATGTGAATGGCAAGGTATTCATCGTATGCCATGAAAGCTTTAATACCTGTTGGCACTAATACTACTTGACCTGGTTCTAAAGTAACAGCTTCAGCGCATTCAATATCATAGCCTGCGCTTTCTGTTGTTTTACGTGTCGGTAAATTGATATCTTGTTCTTCAAAAGCAGAAACTACTTCAAAGCCACGAATATCCATGTAACACCTCTTATTTTAAACAATCTTTACGGGACAAGTTTACACGGCCCTGTTTATCGATTTCGATAACTTTTACCATGATTTCATCCCCTACACTTACTACGTCTTCTACATTTTCAACGCGTTCTTTCGCAAGTTTGGAAATATGTACAAGACCTTCTTTACCTGGTAATACTTCTACGAAAGCACCGAATGCCATCAAACGAGTTACTTTACCAAGGTATACTTCGCCTACTTCAACTTCTTTAGTAAGGTTTTCAATGATTTGTTGTGCTTTAGCAGCACCTTCTTGATCTACAGAAGCGATGAATACTGTACCATCATCTTCGATGTCGATTTTTGCACCTGTTTCATCGATGATACCACGAATTACTTTACCGCCAGAACCAATTACATCGCGAATCTTATCTGGATCAATTTTCATTGTAATAATACGTGGAGCATATTCAGACATTTGTTGACGTGGTTCAGCAATTGTATCAAGCATGATACCCATGATATGCATACGGCCTTTATGAGCTTGTTCTAATGCTTCATGAAGGATTTCACGAGATAAGCCGGAAATTTTAATATCCATTTGAATTGCTGTTACACCTTTTGCTGTACCAGCCACTTTAAAGTCCATGTCGCCAAGAGCATCTTCCATGCCTTGGATATCAGTTAAGATTGTATAGTGTTCGCCTTGAGTTACGAGACCCATAGCGATACCAGCAACAGGAGCTTTAATAGGTACACCAGCATCCATCAAGGATAATGTGGAACCACATACGGATGCCATGGAGCTAGAACCATTGGATTCCAATACTTCAGATACTAAGCGCAATGCATATGGGAATTCTTCTTCACTAGGAATTACAGGTACCAATGCACGCTCAGCCAACGCACCATGACCAATTTCACGACGGCCAGGACCACGGGAGGAACGAGTTTCACCTACGGAGAAGGATGGAAAATTATAGTGGTGAATATAACGTTTTTCTGTTTCTAAACCAATGCCATCAATTGTTTGAGTTTCAGACAATGGAGCTACAGTAGCAACGTTCAATACTTGAGTTTGACCACGAGTAAATAAGCCAGAACCATGTGTACGAGGTAAGACACCTGTACGGCAAGAGATTGGACGAACTTCATCAAGTTTACGACCATCTGGACGAATTTTTTCAACAGTAATCATATGACGTACGATTTCTTTTGTCATTGCGTCAAATGCTTTATTTACATCACCCAAATTATCTGGGTAGATTTCTTCAAAGTGAGCTAATACATCGGCACGTACTTCGCTTTCTTGCGCATCACGTTGTTGTTTATCTGCACAACGAACTGCTGCATCAAGTTTATCATGACCATATGCACGAACAGCTTCAGCGATTTCAGCAGGCACGTCTTTACTTTCAAATACGCGTTTTTCCTTGCCCACTTTTGCTTTCATATCTTCTTGGAAAGCTACGATTTTTTTAATTTCTTCATGAGCTGCCATGATGACTTCAAGAATAGTTTCTTCTGGAACCTCTTTAGCACCACCTTCAACCATGAGGATAGCATCTTTTGTACCAGCTACAACAATGTTAAGATCTGTTGCTTCTAATTGTTCTTTTGTCGGGTTTACAACAAATTCACCGTTGATACGACCCATGCGAACGCCTGCAATAGGACCATTCCAAGGAATATCAGAAATAGATAAAGCAGCGGAAGCGCCAATCATACCACAGATTGCTGGATCACAATCTTGATCAACGGACATAACTGTTGCTACTACGTGTACTTCATTACGTACACCTTTATCAAATAATGGACGAATAGGACGGTCAATCAAACGGCTATTCAAAATCGCAGATTCAGGTGGACGTGCTTCACGTTTAATGAAGCCACCTGGTAAACGACCAACAGCGTACATTTTTTCT
The DNA here is from genome assembly GCA_900556785.1 of uncultured Veillonella sp. Taxonomy (GTDB): domain Bacteria; phylum Bacillota; class Negativicutes; order Veillonellales; family Veillonellaceae; genus Veillonella. Next base: position 61,969 of record USQK01000001.1, on the reverse strand, counting down.
TCATAGTCTACTGTAAGTGGGAAGAAGTCGATATCCTTCGCCTCTTTAGAGCCTGTAGCAGTAACCAGTACACGAGTATCGCCATAGCCAACCATTACAGCACCGCTAGCTTGTTTTGCAAGTTCCCCAGTCTCAATCGTAAGCATACGACCAGCTAGGTCCATTTGGAATTGTTCCATTCCTATTCCTCCTAAAAATCTTCTTATATGTATACCTTCTAATTATATATCAATTAAAGCTAAATAGCCAATTCAAAATAAAAAAGCCGTCCTTTAGGACGGCTAATTTTATTATTTACGAAGACCAAGGCGTTCAATAAGGGAACGGTAACGTTCGATATCTTTACGACGAAGGTAGTCAAGCATGTTACGGCGTTGACCAACCAATTTCAACAAACCACGACGGGAATGATGGTCTTTTTTGTGCTCTTTCAAGTGTTCAGTTAAGTATTGAATGCGACTTGTTAAAATCGCAACTTGTACTTCTGGAGAACCAGTGTCACCTTCATGAGTAGCGTATTCTTTAATTACTGCTAATTTAGCTTCTGTAGTTAACATTAATGTTACCTCCTAAAAAATTATAATCCCGATAAGCTTAAGTAACCGTTGGAGAATCGAATACTTCGCTTACGATATGTCTTACGACCTAATTTAGTATACAGTATCTGCCCTATCTTGTAAAGCAAAAATACAGTAATTGAACAAAAGATAGATTAGAACTTCCTTCTATTATTTAGCACCTAGCACCATGCGGTCACTCAGTGCATTATCACCAGCTACCTCGAACTTTTGAAGTAAGTCCGCAACAGTTAATTGTTTCTTTTCTTCCCCTTTTACATCATAGATGATTCGACCAGCGTCCATCATGATGAGGCGATTACCAAATCGCAATGCATCACGCATATTATGGGTAATCATAAGAGTTGTTAGATTATGTTCTGCAACGAGTTTATCTGTTAGTTGCAATACATTTTCTGCAGTTTTAGGGTCAAGTGCCGCCGTATGCTCATCCAACAATAAGAGTTCTGGACGAAGCATAGTAGCCATTAACAATGTAATAGATTGACGTTGACCACCAGATAGTAGGCCCATGCGAGCAGATAAACGATCTTCAAGGCCTAAGCCTAATAATGCAAGACGTTCCTTGAAAAATGCTTGTTCACTATCTTTGAAAGCCCATTTAAGACCTAAGCTTTTACCACGGCGCATAGCAAGAATCAAGTTTTCCTCGATTTGCATATTACCAGCAGTACCAACCATAGGGTCTTGGAATACACGACCAATGTATTTAGCACGTTTGTATTCTGGCATTTTTGTCACATCAATCTCATTAATTGTAATGGATCCTTCATCTACTGGAAATACACCAGCAATGGAGTTTAACAAAGTACTTTTACCAGCACCATTACCACCAATGACAGTACAAAAATCACCCTCTTCTAGACGAAGATTAATGCCTTGTAATGCAGTCTTTTCATTAATTGTGCCCTTAAAGAAGGTTTTTACCATATTTTTTACTTCTAACATAGTGTCCTCCTTAGCGAGCCAACCATTTTGCTTTCAATGTAGGCAAGGAAAGCGCGATGGCAACAAGAATAGCAGTAAATAATTTCAAGTCGTTTGGTGGCATACCCATATAGAGTACAGCCGCAATAACGATACGATATACGATAGAACCAAGTACTACAGCGATAAGGCTACGTACGAAGGATTTTGTACCAAATACTACCTCACCGATAATTACGGAAGCCAAACCGATTACGATAGTACCAATACCCATACCTACGTCGGCAAAGCCTTGGAATTGGCCAATCAATGCACCAGACATACCAACAAAACCGTTGGAAATCAAAAGACCTAAAACGATCATGTTGTCAGTATTTACACCTTGAGCACGAATCATTTGAGGGTTAACACCTGTTGCACGTAATGCTGTACCAATTTCAGTACCGAAGAACCAGAATAGTAATAAGCAAACTACAACAGCTACGATGATACCTACGATAGCTGCAGACCACATGTTTGCTGTGTGAAGTACACTACCGATGATTGTATAAATTGTATCCATACGAAGCAAGGATACATTAGCTTTACCCATAATATGAAGATTAATGGAGTATAAAGCAATCATTGTTAAGATACCAGCTAGCAATGCAGGTATCTTCAATTTTGTATGAATCCAACCTGTTACAGCACCTGCGGCCATACCGCCAATGCCGGCAATCAAGATAGATAGGATTGGGTTCATACCACTTGTAATTAAAATTGCAGAAATGGCCGCCCCCATTGGAAACGTACCTTCTACGGTTAAGTCAGCCACATCTAATACACGGAAGGTGATGAAAACACCAACCGCTAACAAAGACCATAAAAGGCCAGTTGTTATGGTGCCTACCACTAAATCTAACATCAAAATCTCCTCTATTGTTTCATATCTTTACGAAGTGCTTCAGGAATTGTGATACCTAATTTTTTAGCACGTTCTTCATTAACAGTTAACTTAATATCTTTTTGTGTTTCAATGGCTAAATCAGAAATTTTAGCTTCACCAGAAAGCACTTTTGCAGCCATTAAACCAGTTTGATAACCTAATTTATAGTAGTCAACAGAATATGTTGCCACACCACCAGTCATTGTCATGCCTTCATCGGCAGCAAATACTGGAATTTTAGCAGCATCAGTAATTTGAGCTAAGTTAGCCATAGCAGATGCCAATACATTATCAGTTGGTGTATAAATAGCTTGTACATCTTGGTTTACAAGATTTGTAGCTGCTTGTTGGATATCATTTACGTTAGAAACAGTTGCTTCTACAACAGTGATACCTTTAGTAGCTGCATAAGCTTTCATTTTTTCAACTTGAAGTTGGGAGTTGATTTCAGAAGATGTGTAAATTGCACCAATACGTTTTACATTTGGTACTAATGCAATAATAAGATCAACCTCTTTTTCTACAGGTGTCATATCAGATGTACCAGAAACATTACCACCTGGATGTTCGTTAGATTGAACAAGTTTTGCTGTAACGTAGTCTGTAATAGCAGTACCCATGATAGGAATATCATGAGATGCGTTTGCCATAGTTTGTGCAGCTGGCGTTGCAATGGCTAATACTAAATCCTTTTTATCAGATACAAAACGTTGAGCAATACTATTTAAATTAGATTGGTCGGCTTGAGCATTTTGTTGGTCTAATTTGATGTTTTCCCCATCTTTATAACCTTTAGATGCAAGGCCATCAACAAAGCCTTTATTAGCGGCATCAAGAGATGGATGTTCTACCAATTGAATAACTCCGATTTTCTTTTGATCATTAGTTGCTGTATTGGAACCGCAACCAGCTACCATTGCCATAATAGAGATAGCACTAAGTGCTACTGCAATACCTTTTTTCCAGTTCATATGTAACTCCTTACCAGTTGTGTATTAAATCATAGTTGCTTTGTTCATCAATTCTTCTGGTAATGTGATGCCCAATTTTTGTAATTTATCTTTACTTACAACTAATTTAAATTCTTTTTGCATTTCAATAGGCATATCTTCAACTTTAGCTTCACCAGTTAAAATTTTAGCTGCCATTAAACCTGTTTGGTATCCAAGTTTGTAGTAATCTACGGACAAGGACATTACAGCACCACCTTTTACGTGGTTATCTTCGCCGCCAAACACAGGAATTTTTGCTGGGTCGGTAATCGCTACAAGATTGCTCATCGCAGAAGCTACTACATTATCTGTTGGCACATAAATTGCGTCTACACGTTGAGACACAAGATTTTGTGCTGCTTGTTGAATATCGTTTACGTTAGAAACGGTAACCTCTTCAACCTTAACACCTTTTGTAGCTGCGTAAGCTTTCATTTTCTCAACTTGAATTTGAGAGTTTACTTCACTAGAGCTATAAATAGTACCAATTGTCTTAGTATTTGGTAATACTTGTAAAATTAAATCAACTTGTTGTTCTACTGGGTTCATATCAGATGTACCAGATACATTACCACCTGGTTTTTCATTAGATTTAACAAGTTTAGCTGATTCATAATCAGTGATAGCAGTACCCAAGATTGGAATATCGTGAGTTGCATTCGCCATAGATTGAGCTGCCGGTGTTGCAATCGCTAAGATTAAGTTTTTACGATCAGATACAAAACGCTGTGCAATACTGTTCAAATTAGATTGATCAGCTTGTGCATTTTGTTGGTCAAAGGTAATTTTATCTGCCAAGCCTTTTTCTTTTAAAGCATCAACAAAACCTTTGTTTGCTGCATCAAGTGCAGGATGTTCAACCAGTTGTACTACGCCAACCTTGTATTCACCATTAGATGTTGTTCCATTGGATCCACAGCCTGTAAATGCCATCAATGCTGCCGCCGTGAGCGCTAGGGCAATACCTTTTTTTAAATTCATGGGGATTTCCTTCCTATCTGCAATGACTATAATACATCTATTATAAACAAATTTCTTTACTACATCAATGTAGCAGGTTAAAGTATTTTACATTTGTCCATTTATAGAACACATTAAGATACGAAATCCTTTTACTTTTCAAGAGACGCTAACATGTCTTCTGTTAAATCATTAGCTGCTAAAATATAGTCCTTAAGAGTCCCTTTATCAAGAGCTACCTTCATAACAGGCACTTCAAATGGGTCCAAGATGACGCACATTAGAATTTCACCCGTTATATAGTAACCAACCACTGCTTCCCCTTCTTCAGGATCTAAAGTTTCACGTTTTACAGTAACACAGTATGATCTCATAACCTGTGCTGCTGCTTCTGCTACCTCTTTACGATTAGCAATATATTCCTCAACCTTCGTTTCAGGGATGTCAAAAATATCTACCTTTACAGTCTTGACCTCTGTAGCCTCTCCTTTCGCAGACTCTATAGCTGCGCCTAATTCTGTTTGCTTCATATACACCTCACAAAGAATGGACTTTTACCATTGGTGAAAGCCCCATTATCTTAGATTGATTCATCAGCTGCATTTAAGAACGCTACATAGCATTGTTTAGCCTCGTAAATATCAGCCTTAGATGTAACCTCCCAAGGAGCATGCATGCTAAGAACGGCTACACCACAGTCGATGACATTCATACCATAAAGAGCCATGATGTACGCAATGGTGCCACCACCACCTAAATCAACCTTACCAAGCTCTGCCGTTTGGTATGTTACATTGTTAGATTCCATGACACGACGGATAAAGCCCATATACTCAGCATTAGCATCGTTAGAACCAGCTTTACCACGAGAGCCTGTAAATTTATTGAATACTACGCCCATGCCAAGGTAGGAAGCATTTTTCTTTTCATATGCAGACGCATAGAGTGGATCATAACCGGCACTTACATCGGAGGATAACATACGAGATTTCTCCAACGTACGACGTACACTTACAGAATTAGGTTTACCCATAAGTGTTAAAATTTCAGCCACTGCATTTTCAAAGAAGCGTGATTGCATACCTGTAGCACCTACAGAACCAATTTCCTCTTTATCTACAAGTAAGCAACAAGTAGTACGCTTTACATTATCCACTTCAAGCATTGCTACCAAGGATGTGTAGGCACACACGCGATCATCTTGGCCATACGCCATTACCATGGAACGATCAAAGCCCATATCACGTGCTTTACCAGCTGGTACAATTTCTAGTTCTGCAGACAATAAGTCACGTTCAATAAATCCATACTCTTTTTCAAGAAGGCTATTAATAAATTTAGTAACCCCTTCTTTTTCTTCGTCTTTAACTGGACGGCTACCGATGAGTAAATCAAGAGCTTCCCCTTCAATTACTTTAGCTGCATTCTTTTGCATTTGTTCTTGTCCCAAATGAGGTAACAAGTCAGTTATGCAAAACACAGGATCTGTTTCTTTATCACCAATGTTGATATTAATGCGGGTGCCATCTGTTTTTACCACAACACCATGAATAGCAAGAGGCATAGCTACCCAATGATATTTTTTAATACCTCCATAGTAATGAGTATCCCAAAATACTAAATTACTATCCTCATATTGTGGATTTTGCTTTACATCGATGCGTGGAGAATCAATATGAGCACCTAAAATATTCATACCCAATTCAATATCATCAGTACCAATATTAAATAAAGCAATAGATTTATCCATATGTGTGTAATAAATCTTATCACCAGCTTTAATTGACGTATTGCTTTTAATAATGTCATTTAGATTTATATAGCCCTTTGCTTCTGCAAATTCTACAGCTTGCACAACACATTCACGTTCTGTTTTACCATTATCTAAAAATTGACGATATGTATCACTTAAGGCATATACCTTTTCCATAGTGGCATCGTCGTAATTATGCCATGCATATTTGCGTTCCATAATCTATCCTTTCTAAATGCTCACAAGCTAATAATTAAAAAACTATAGATGTGAACAGGAATTAATAAAATTATTTTTGGCGGTCCTTTTCAAGTTCCGCCCGGCGAAATTCCAAATATTTTCGCTCTTTCTCTCGATTAATTTCAGACTTCTGAGTATATAGAGAACGAATTTCGTCCGTACAATGCGTTAATACCTTTGTAACGTAGAATTTAGTACTACCGGACTTAATCGTATATTTTCCAACTTTAAGTTGCACTGCAAAATCGCCATGTTTAGGACAAACGCCTATAGCGAGATGCTTATCACCTTGCAATCGTTCTGGTCGCGTCATTTCCAAGCGGGTCTGACAATACGGGCAGAATGATAATCGAACCCTTCTATCATGAACAATGCGCTTCTTTTCAGGAAAGTTCTCATACATAAAGAACGTTAAAATTGGTGGATATAAGAAAGGATTACTACTTTCCTTTCGAATTAGATCATAATGTAAAAAACCTTGTGGTATATCTAGCTTTTGACATATATGAGCCGTAAATACAGCATCATGTAATGCATTATGAGCAGATAAATGCTCCGTAGATATATTTAGGTCCTCCATAGCATGAGCCACAGAATACTGTTGACTCGTACCATACCGCTGATAAGCATAAATCATCTGTGCATCTACCCATTGATCATAAGATAAAGCTTTCATCCTATGAAGCATTAGATTTTCACGCAATATGAGAATATCATCAGACCCCCAAGATAACAACATATACTCATCACCACACCAATTTTGAAAGTACTGCATAGCCGTCTTAAAGGGCACACCATGATCGAGTTCTCGTGATGTAATACCTGTCAATTCACGGACATGTTTATGCATCCGTGGCAGGTATTGTGGTTTGATGAACATTGTAAAATGATCTACAATGTCCATCTTTTCATTCAGTTTTACCGCTCCGATTTGAATGATTTCCCCAGTTAGTGGCATTTTTGTGCGCTTCATAAAGCTAATGTCATTGCTATAGGGTTGATTCCACTCTAAATCAAATACAATATAGTTCATATGTTTATTTCGATTCTGAAAGCAACGTTTCCACTGCTTTAATGACCTGTTCTTCAGAAATTACGGACAAACCTTTATAATTTCCTTCTTTAATAATTTTTTTCATGCTTTTACCAATCTCGTATGAATCCATCGTTTCCAGAACGATAGCATGAGCTTGATATGGACCATAAAAGAATGGATTTGATGGACCGTAAAGCGCCACAATTGGCACCTTTTGGCTGATTCCTACATGCATAGGACCAGAGTCATTTGTAATCAATAGATTACAGCGGCTCATGGCTGCAGCTAAAGGACCTAACTGGAATTTTCCAGTAGCCACAATCGGTTTCGTTTCCATTTGTTCTACTACAGGTTTCACCATTTCAAGATCCATAGGGCCGCCAAAGAATACCGTCTTATACCCTAAATGACCAAAATGATCGGCTACATGGGCAAATCGTTCAGCAGGCCAACGCTTCTCAGGAACTGCACTACCAATATTAAAACCTATGAGCGTATCACCATCTGTTAAACCATGACTAGCATAGAATTCCTGAGCCTCACGGCGCCATGCCTCACAAGTTTCAATATGTAAACCAGAGTTAGAAATATCCGTTACACCTAATTGTTCTAGTACATTGATGTACATATCTGCAGCATGACGAGTTTTACGATCTAGACGGGTATACTTTGTCATAAACGGTCTAAATAAGAAATGGCTCATACCCGTTGTAATAGGGGCATGTATTTTCCAGGCTAAATAAGATGTGCGTTCATTGGGATGTAAATTGATAACAATATCAGGTTTCCCCTTTTTATTAATCTCACGAGCTATCTCATTAAGCCCAGAAATACTATTATGACGCCCTTTTTTATCTACAACGATAAGTTCATCAATATTCGGATTATACTGCATTACTTGTTGTAATTTCTCATCTATTACATATGTAATATGGCTATGTGGAGCAGCTTTACGTAGCACCTCTAGGAATGGAGTCGTTAAAATAACATCACCTAAGTGCATGAGAAAGGTGACCACAATGCGTTTATAATCAAGTTCCATTATAGTTCCTTTCCAATTACTTGCTCATATACAGACCACACAGCATCTACAGGAATTTGAGCCATACAATCAGGATCATCTACTAATGGCTGTTCAGGTGTAGCCTTTGATGTAGGTGAAATAATAAGATGTACATGACTCCCTCCATATGGACCAGTTCGCTTTGGAGATGTGGTTCCAAATAATGCAATCAAAGGCCGCTTTAGAGCATTAGCAATATGCAAAGGACCCGTATCAGCACTGATGAAAATTTCACAGTGCCGAATCAACTCAATTAGCTCTGGCATGGATGTAGATCCCACTAGGTTGATGAGATTCTTATTTTTTACATAGTTTTCTATGAAAGCTCCTTTTTCTGCATCATCTGGAGCACCAGCAATAACAACTTTTTTACCAGATTCACATAAGTGGATACATAGCTCGCCAAAGTTAAGAAGTGGCCACTCCTTAACAATCCAACGAGCACCTGGTACAACTACTACATATTCATCTTCTACACCATGAGATTGTAACTTATGCTTAACGGACTTCTCCGCCTCCACATATGCAGGCATAGGAAACTCTACGCCTTCTACATCGCCTCCAAGAGCACGTACAGTATCGAGGTATCGTTCAATAACATGATCGTATTTATGTTCACCAACAAGTGCTTTATTAACTAAATTACTGCCTTCACGAAGCTCCCAGTAGCCATATTTTTCAGGCGCACCAGATAATAATGATACAATGGCGCTCTTTGCAATACATTGAAGGTCTAAAGTCATATCAAAATGACGGCTATGTAAATCCTTACGTAACTGCCATAAATAAGCAGGCTTTTTAAGTTGTTTCTTGTCGATAATGATGACATCATCTACCCATGGTTTACCTGGCAGGAGGCTCTCAAATTGTTCATGAATAGCCCATGTGATATGCGCATTAGGCCAATTTTTACGCACTGCATACAAGGTAGGCAATGCATGAATTACATCACCTAAAGAACTCATCTTAATGATGAGTATATTCTTGTAATCTTTCATATAGCCTCCCAAAGTATAACACCACACCTAAACAACGTTATCTCACCTTAAAACAGACATAAGTTAAAAGTAAAACAAAGTAATGGTAATAATTAACTAAATAATGGTCTTAATAAAATCTAACAAATTTGTACCTGTAAATAGATAGCCTTTTACACCAGCCGCTTCTGCTGCATCAACATCGCGCTGACTATCGCCAATAAGGAAACTACTTTTAGGGTCTACATCATAATCCTTAATAGCTTGATTAATCATACCAGGCTTTGGCTTTCTACATTCACAATCGACGGCATAAATAGGTACAGAGCCTTCTTTATGGTGAGGGCAATAATAAAAATGTAAAATTGGTGCCCCACTACGATCTAGTTCATGAGCCATGTGATCATGTAAAATCTGAACATCAGATTCCTTATAATAACCTCTAGCTACACCACTTTGATTTGTCACTACAATGAGGTCATACCCTTTACTATACGCATAAGCTAGTGCTTCTTTAGCTCCATCCACCCATTCTAAATCGCTGATTTTATATAAATAGCTAACATCTTTATTGATAACACCATCGCGATCTAAAAATAATACCTTGCGCATTAACGTAAATATCCTTCGTTATTATCGAGTAGTTCACAATATTCTTTAACAGCATCTTCCATTTTATGGAACCCTTTATCATAACCAGCAGCCAATAATTTAGTCGTATCAGCCTCTGTAAAGCTTTGATATTTGCCTTTTAATACCTCTGGGAACGGAATGTATTCAATTTTGCCTTTGCCATTATAGTCGATAACAGCTTGCATAAATTGGTTAAAGCTATGAGCATTACCTGTACCACAGTTGAAAGTACCAGAAATTTCAGGGTGTTCCCAGAAATAGAAGTTTACATTAACTACGTCTTTAACATAGATAAAGTCACGTGTTTGACCACCATCTTCATAGCCATCTGTACCTTCAAATAGATTGATAATACCAGTTTCTTTATTTTTGTAGAACATTTGGCGAACTAAGGAAGCCATTTTATCTTTATGAGCTTCATTAGGGCCATATACATTGAAGTAACGTAAGCCTACAACTTGCGCTGTATACTCACCTTCATATTTACGCACATAACGGTCGAATAACAATTTAGAATACGCATATGGATTTAGAGCTTCTTCGGCTTCTGGTTTTTCTACGAAACCATTAGTACCATTGCCATAAGTAGATGCAGAGGATGCATAGATGAATGGAATACGACGGTCTTGGCAATAATGGAATAGATTTTTAGAACCTTCATAGTTGTTCTTCATCATATATTTGCCGTTATATTCCATTGTGTCAGCACAAGCACCTTCATGGAATACTACTTCAATAGGACCTACATTAAATGTACCATCAGCAATAGCACAATCAAAATCTTCACAATCGATATAATCTAAGAATTCTAGATTTTGAATATTTCGGATTTTACGACCATCTGTAAGGTCATCAACAATAAGAATATCTGTACGACCGCGGTCATTTAACGCTTTCACAATATTACTGCCAATAAAACCAGCACCGCCTGTTACGATAATCATAATTTACCCTCCTTAGCCATAGTAGCTATTTTCCCTACAATATCTGATGTAGAATAACCTTCTTTAAATGAAAGCACCTCTACATGATCTACGGACTCACGTCCAATAATGTCTTCTATCTTATAATCGCCGCCCTTAACAAGCGTATTAGGACGTAAATAAGCTAATAGTTCAGCTGGTGTATCCTCTTCGAATAACACCACACCATCGATACAACGCAATGCACTTAATAATGCTGCTCTATCCTCTTCACGTACGATGGGACGCGTTTCCCCTTTTAGGCGTCTAACAGAATCATCGGAATTTAATCCAATAATTAGATGGTCGCCTAACTGAGCCGCCTCTTGTAAATACGTAATATGTCCGCGATGAAGAATATCAAAACAACCATTAGTAAACACAACAGTTTCACCTTTGTTTTGCCATTGTGCAATAAGTTGCTTCATCTCTTCTTTTGTATATAAAGGTTTAGATTGAACACTATGCTTATAAGAATGCCATAAATCCAATAGTTCAGATCGGTGGATTGGATATGTGCCCACCTTAGATACGACAATGCCAGCAGCACCATTTGCGATATGTAATGCCAAACGCATAGATAGACCGCTAGCAAGGCATGTCATCATCATAGATACAACCGTATCACCTGCACCACTTACATCGAATACCTCTTGTTGTGTAGCCGGATTATGCCATGTGCGTCCATCCTTTGCAATAACAGTAATCCCTTTTGCTGACCGTGTAGCTACAATATATTCTAAATCAACATTAGCCAGTACTGACTTAGCTGCCTCTACGATGGTGGCATCATCATTAGCTAACTTATGACCTACACATTCACCTAGTTCTTTTACATTCGGTGTAATGCAGGTTGCACCATTATATTTAGACCAGTCTGAACCTTTAGGATCAACAATGGTTTGTACGCCATACGCCTTAGCTAAACTAAAGATTTTTTTAAGCAATGTTGGTGTACAAACGCCTTTGCCATAGTCAGATACAACAATACCATCGATACCAGTCTTACATAGATTTTCTAGCCAAGCAGACAGTCGTTCCTCTTCCTCACTTGTTAAATCTGTAATCGTTTCAAAATCAAGGCGCATCATCTGTTGGCGATCCCCTAAGATACGCATTTTAGTAATGGTAGAACGATCATCACTCGTTAATAAACCTGTTGTATCAATCTTATCAGCCTTTAGCAATTGTTGTAATAAACGACCATGGTCATCATTACCAGCAATAGCACCAAGATATACTGTGCAATCTAAATTTGATAAGTTTGACGCAACATTACCAGCGCCACCAAGCACTTCTTTCATCTTTGCCACGCGGTTTACAGGAACCGGTGCTTCCGGAGAAATACGACTTACATCACCAAAAACATAACGATCTACCATCACATCACCTATAACGGCAATCTTTAGATTGGGTAGTTGTTTTGTCAAAAATTGATTAATGGTAGCATTTATCATAATCCACCTATTCCTTACCACAATATACATGTATAACGAGTTATCTAAAAAACTGGGTTTTAAACATGTATCTATTTATAAATATGACCGTAACGGTTAATAATCTTCTTCAATGATTTCGCACATTATATGACCTGCCAGAATGTGCATTTCTTGAATACGAGCTGTCACATTGCTTGGAATAGCTAATGTAATATCACATAATTCAGCTAGTTTTCCACCGCCTTCACCTGTGAAAGCTATGGTGTGCATGCCAATAGAACGGGCCATTTCTGCGGCTTTTACAACATTCTTGGAGTTCCCAGATGTAGAAATCCCAATGAGAACGTCACCTGTACGGCCTAAACCCTCTACTTGACGTGCAAAAACAGATTCAAAATCATAATCATTTGCAATAGCTGTTAATGCAGATGTATCAGTAGTCAATGCAATACCTGCAAGAGAGCGTCGTTCCTTTTTAAAGCGACAAATCAATTCAGCTGCTAAATGTTGGGAATCAGCAGCAGAACCACCATTCCCACAGAACAAAATTTTATTGCCATTCTCTAAAGCCGCCTTACAGCGATATGCAATCTCTTGAATGGTATCCATATGCTCCATTGTCTTGCCAAAGACTTCCAAATGCTCGGTAAAACGATCTGCAATGATTGGATTTAAATCAGTCATTATAAAATCTCCTTTAACAGTCTATCTGCATTTTTCCAGAATAATTTTTCACATTGTTCCTCAGATAAACCAGCTTCTTTAAATGCATCGTATAATCGATACATTTCAGAAGTGTCTTTAATTTCTGTATCCGGCTTAATACCATCAAAATCGGTTCCTAATGCCACAACATCCTCCCCGCCTTTATTGATGAGATATAAGCCATGCTTTACGATATCTTCAATTCGACTTATCGGTGATGTGCCTAAAAAAGATTGGGCAAAGTTAAGGCCTATAACACCACCCTTATTAGCAATAAGCTTAATCAAATTATCTGGTAGATTTCTAGTATGGGCTGTAACTTCACGTGCATTGGAGTGTGATGCTACAAATGGTACATCTAAAATATCTCCTAGTTGCTCAGTACCAGCATCATTTAGATGAGAACAATCAACGATTATCCCTAAATCTTGCATAGCCTCTACAAATTCAACGCCTTTTGATGTTAATTTTTTATGCTGCTCACCACAATGTGGCTCACCCAGTCCATTTGGGTAATTCCAGGTAAGCGTAATAAGTCGAACCCCATCTTGATAAGCTTGTTTAAGTTTATCTAAATCACCACCTAGTACGCCGCCCTCTTCAATAGACATGAGAGCTCCAATCTTACCAGTCTCATATACAGACTCTACATCTTGATAAGAGAGCACATGTTGTATGTGCTCTCCATAGTGATGAATTTGTGATACACACAAATTACGCATCTCTTCATAGCGGCCATAAGGGTCATTCGTCTCACCCATATTAATAAAGAGTGCAAAGTCTTGTATCTTGCTATGAGCCTTTTGTAATTTTTCTATATCTATTTTCCAAGTATTGCGATATAAATCACCACTATCAGGATGATCTAGCAATTGCATCATCGTATCACAATGTAAATCTATCATAAAGCCTCACACATTGCTAATTTCAAAACCATGTATAACCAATCAGTAATACAGAATCAATTATTCTTCTACGACAGGTTTGCGTTTCGGCTTTTTAGCGTCTAACTTCTTCAGAGCTTTTAACTCTTCCATAAAGCTATCAATATTATCAAACTTACGATATACACTAGCAAAACGAACATATGCAACTTGATCTATGTCTTTCAGTTGTTGTAACACGAGCTCACCAATGCGATCAGTTGTAACCTCTTGGTTAATTTCATTCCGAATATCACGCTCTACATCATTAACTACTTGCTCCATCACAGACATAGGAACTGTACGCTTATCACAAGAGCGCAATAACCCATTCAGTAGCTTACCGCGGTCAAATAATTCACGTCGTCCATTTTTCTTCAATACCATAAGTGGTACTTCTTCTATAATTTCATAGGTAGTAAAGCGACGGCCACAATTGATACATTCACGGCGACGGCGAATACTATTACCTTCATCAGTCGTTCTAGAGTCTGTTACCTTCGTGTCTGTGTGTTGGCAATAAGGACATCTCATCTGTTACTACTCCTTTTCTACTAATCATTCTAAAATAACGCATAATACGCCCATTTTCTCTATATTATATAGTACCATGAAACCCTTGAAAATACAAAGAATCCCTAGGATTTCCTAGGGATTCTTCCATTATTCTTCAATTTTTCATTTTATGAAATATTTGAGAAATAATATTTTAAATTTTAAATGATTGTTAGCTTATCGTTTTAAAGCATCTTCAATACGAAGCAAGCAGTCACCAGATTCGATACGGCTACCTTCACGTACAAGGATTTCTTCTACGATACCGTCGATAGGAGCTGTAATTGTTGTTTCCATTTTCATTGCTTCTGTAACGATCAATGGTTCACCTTTAGTTACAGATTGACCATTCTTAATAAGGATCTTAACAACGGAACCAGACAATGTAGCACCAATTTCACCAGGGTTAGATTCATCCGCTTTGCGACGAACAACACCAGTTGTCTTAGCATGTTTATCATGAACCTTAATGCTACGAGGTTGACCATTAAACTCGAACAATACGATGCGATTACCATCTTCATCAGGTTCAGAGAAACCATTCATCTTGATAATCAGTGTTTTACCTTTTTCAATGGTTACTTGAATTTCTTCGCCCCGTTTCATACCAAAGAAGAATGTTGGAGTATCTAATACAGATACATCACCAAAGTCTTTTACAAATTTATTGTAATCTTGGTAAACCTTAGGATACAAGCAATATGCACTAATATCTTCATCAGTTGTTTGGGCTCCCATTTCGCTTAATTCATGACGAATATGTTCAAAATCTGTTGGAGGTAATACAGCACCAGGGCGAACTGTGATTGGGCGAGCACCTTTCAAGATGATTTTTTGTAATTTTTCAGGGAAGCCTTGATATGGAGTACCAAGACGTCCTTCAAAGAATTCAACTACGGATTGAGGGAAATCCAATACATCGCCTTTTTCGTAGATATCTTTTTCAGTTAAGTTGTTTTGTACCATGTACAATGTCATATCCCCTACCACTTTAGAGGATGGTGTAACTTTAATGATATCACCAAACATCATGTTTACTTGGTGGTACATTTTCTTAATATCTGTCCAACGATCACCAAGCCCTACCATTTTAGCTTGTTGTTGCAAGTTAGAGTATTGTCCACCTGGCATTTCATGTTGATATACTTCAGTATTAGGATATGCTTCTGCTTTATCTACACCTTTGTAATATGGTCTGATACTACCAAAATAATGAGACATTTCTTCCATGTAATCAATGTTCATTTCTGGTTGACGTTCATGACCAGACAATGCATAGTACATGGAATTCATGCTAGGTTGAGAAGTACCATTAGCAAATGCTGAGTATGCTAAGTCGATTACATCAACACCAGCATCTACAGCGCGGCCATATGTATAGATAGAGTTACCGGAGCCTTCATGAGTATGCAAGTGAATTGGAACAGAGACAGCATCTTTCAAGGCAGATACCAAGTTATAAGAAGCTTGTGGTTTTAAAAGGCCGGCCATATCTTTAATGGCAATAATATTGGCACCAGCTTTTTCAAGCTCTTTTGCCATATTTACATAATAGACCAAGTTGTATTTTGTACGAGCACCATCAAGGATATCGCCAGTATAGCACAATGCAACTTCAGCTATTTTATTTTGTGCACGCACTTCATCGATAGCAACATGCATATTATCAAGACTATTCAAGCTATCAAATACGCGGAATACATCAATACCATTAGCAGCAGCCCGTTGAATGAATTGACGAACTACGTTGTCTGGATACGATGTGTAACCTACGGCATTTGCACCACGAAGAAGCATTTGAAGCAATGTATTTGGCACTTCACGACGGAACATGCGCAAACGCTCCCACGGATCTTCATGTAAGAATCGGTATGATACGTCAAAAGTAGCACCCCCCCAACATTCTAAGGAGAATAAGTTAGGTACACCTTTTGCAGCATGACCAGCTACGCGAGCCATATCGATTGTACGAAGACGTGTAGCAAACAAGGATTGATGGGCATCACGCCAAGTGGTATCAGTGAAGAATACTTGTTTTTGTTCCGATAACCATTTACTGAATTTATCTGGTCCAAGTTCATCAAATTTTTGTTTTGTACCAGATGCTGGACTTACATCCAAAGTAGATGGCATTTGAATCGGTTCAAAGTCAGGAACCTCTTGAGCCCCTGCACCAGAATAGCCATTAATAGTAACATCAGCAATGTAACGTAATAATTTAGTACCACGGTCACGATCTGGTTTCAATTCGAATAATTCAGGATGTTCTTCAATGAAGTTTACATTGTAAGAACCACTTTGGAATTCAGGATGTTCCAATACATTAATCAAGAAGTGAATATTTGTTTTTACACCGCGAATACGGAACTCTTTTAAGCAACGAAGCATTTTACGAATAGTTTCTTCGTTGTTAGGACCAAATGCTGTCGCTTTCACAAGCAAGGAGTCATAGTAAGGTGTTACAACGGCACCTGTAAAAGCATTACCAGAATCAAGACGGATACCAAAACCACCAGAGCTACGGTACGCTAAGATTTTACCGGTATCAGGCATAAAGTTGTTTTTAGGATCTTCTGTGGTAATACGACATTGGATAGCAGTGCCTTTACAAGGAATTTTATCCTGCTCAGGAATACCTACTTCAGGGCTATGTAAACTAAAGCCTTCAGCGATTCTAATTTGAGCATGAACAATGTCAATATCTGTAATCATTTCTGTTACAGTATGCTCTACTTGAATACGTGGATTAACTTCGATAAAGTAGAAGCTACCATCAGCAGTTACCAAAAATTCTACAGTACCTGCATTCACGTAGCCAACATTTTTCATGATTTTAACGGCAGCATCACATACAGCTTTACGAGTTTCTAATGATAACGCAAAGGCTGGCGCCATTTCAACTACTTTTTGGTGACGACGTTGAACAGAGCAATCACGTTCATGCAAATGAACTACATTGCCATGTTCATCACCTAAGATTTGAACTTCAATATGTTTAGGCTCTACGATAAGTTTTTCTACATATACATCATCATCGCCAAACGCAGCTTTCGCTTCAGATTTAGCACGATCATATGCATCTCGAAGATCTTCTTTATGATGAACTTCACGCATACCACGACCGCCGCCGCCATTAACGGCTTTAATCATCAATGGAAAACCATGTGTATCAGCAAATTCTTCTAGTTGAGCATAATCTTTTAAAGCCCCATCAGAACCTGGGATCATCGGAATTTTTGCTAATTTAGCTTGCTCACGAGCATTTACTTTATCACCAAACATATTCAAATGCTTGATTTTAGGCCCAATAAAGATAATTCCTTCTTCTTCACAACGACGAGCAAAGCCTTCATTTTCAGATAAGAAGCCATAACCTGGATGGATAGCATCGATGTCATGTTCTTTTGCAATACGGATGATATCTTCAATATCAAGATATGCGTCAACTGGTTTTTTACCTTCCCCTACGAGATAGGCTTCATCGGCTTGGTTACGGTGCAAGGATAATGTATCCTCTTTAGAGTAAATGGCTACAGTCTTAATTCCCATTTCATTACATGCACGGAACACGCGGATCGCAATTTCTCCACGGTTGGCAACCAATACGGATTTAATTTTTCTCATGTATTGCCTCCTACTAGCTTCCACAAATGTGAACTATCAGCTTTCATTTTTATTAATATATGAATATTTCCTATACTTATAGATAAATCAATATTGAGGAAAGCCTCATCAAAATTTATGATGAGGTTTTATATTCATAATAATATATACTTATTATACAATATTTTCATTATATTTAAAGGATTATACCAATTATGAAAGTATAAAATATATTTTTTACTGTTCATTACAAAAAATCATATGTCTTTCAATAATGCACATCGAATAAATTCCATTTTATATTACTTACCACCTAGAAAATGATTCATTAATCGATTTAATTGCTCTTGATCAGCTGCCCCCATCAATTCTCTAGCTGAATGCATTGCTAAAAGAGGCAAGCCTACATCAATAGTACGCATTGGTAACATAGCTGATGAAATGGAACCTACTGTAGATCCACCTGGAATATCCGAACGATTTACATAAATCTGATACTGTGCATCCGCTTCTTCACAAAGGCCTTTAACGATAGCAATGGCCTTAGCATCCCCAGCGTAAGATTGGCTACATGCAATCTTAAGGGATAGCCCTTTATTAAGTACAGGAATATTCGTAATATCATTTTTCTCTGGATAGTTTGGATGTAATCCGTGAGCCACATCGGAGGAAATCATAAAACCTTTAGAAATAAAACTGTCCATCTCTTGATTAGAATATCCTAATGCGTCATACACGCGTTTAATGAGATTTGGTAATATCATACCCGCCCCACCTTGTTTTGTACGACTGCCCACCTCTTCGTTATCAAAGAGTATAGCACAACGAACACCATTGACATTCGTTTTTCGAGCTTGAATAATACCAGATAATACACCAAAGCAAGATGTTAAATTATCTAAACGAGGTGAGCTAATGAAGTCACCTTCCGTACCGAGTAAACAGCCTTGTTCTGTAGGATATAACGTCATTTCATAAGATAATATTTCGGAAGGATCGCAATCTACTTCATCAGCTAAAAACTTTGTCCACTCATCGTATTGAGTATCTGATTCTGGGAATAAACTTGGATTATTTCTATTATTTAAAAGTTTTGTAGGATTATCTTCATTATTACGTTCCATCGTCAATATAGGAAGCATTTCTTTTTGACGATTTAGTTTAACCCCATCATTAACAGAACGATTCATATGAATGGCTAGATTTGGAACAATAGCGATAGGCCGTTTCGTATCGACTAGAACAGAATCTACGTCAAAGGCATTTTTCCCTTTTAACACAACCGTACCTGCTGCACCTAATGGACGATCAAGCCATGTATTTTCTATAAGACCGCCATACATTTCTACATTTAACTTTGTGTATCCTTTCACAGAGGTTATAGGGTTTGGTTTAACACGAATAGCAGGAAAATCTGTATGAGCCGACGCAATACGTAATGTATGTTCTGGTTTCTTTCCTATATGAAAGGCAAATAAGGTGGTGCCGAACACGTTAACTACATAAGAACCAGAGTCTAACTGCCACTCATCTTCTAAACTGAGCTCTGTAAATCCTGAGTCCAAAAGCATTTGTAAACTCGTATCTACTGTGTGATACGGAGATGTACAAGCGCCAATATACTTTAATAATTGTTCATTATCAAACTTCATAGGTCCCTCCTATACACAAATCATATAAAATTTGTACAATTAGCTTGAATAATTTATTATGTATATTATTTTACAATATTTACATTAATTATCTATTAACTACTCATATTTTATCACAAAAAGCCGCCCCTATCGGGACGGCTTTTTATATACGATATAAATGCATAGTACACTAAGTCTAAAAAAATTAAAGTGCATGCATTACAATCCTATAAAATTGTCAGTAATGGATTTTACCACATACCAATTAACTTCATCCATACAGAGCCAAGCCCCATGAAGATAATTAAGTTGATTATAGATGTGAAGAAACCAAGTTTCCACCATGTATTTTGAGAAACATACCCAGTATTATAGATTACTGGAGATGGACCTGCAGCATAGTGAGTCAAAGACATACACAAGTTAGATGTGAATGCAATCATCAACAATGTCAACATTGGTGGTGCACCTGCAGAGATAGCAATTGCAGAGAATGCTACGAACATTGCAGAAATATGTGCAGTTAAAGATGCGAATACATAGTGGGAATATGTATTAATAAGTACAGCTATAACGAAGGCAATAATCCAAGATCCTTCTGGAATATAACCGCCTACAAGTACTGTTGCCCATTTAATAAAGCCCAATTTGGATAAGAAACCAGCAAAGCCCATTAATGTACCCATCCAAACTAATGTATCCCAAGCACCTTTTTCACTTTTAACATCGTCCCAAACAAGAACGCTAGTAGCAAGCAAAATAGAAATGCCCAAGAATGCAACAGTTGTAGCATCAATCTTTGTGAATTGAGAGGTAGCCCATAACACTAAAGCTAAAACGAATACGCCTAGCATAACCCATTCTTGGAAAGACATTTTACCAAGGCCTTTTAACTCTTCTTTAATCATTTGTTGTGCTTCGCGAGCATCTGTAATTTCAGGTGGATATACTTTGTAAATAAAGTACGGCATAATGATCAATGCAATTATACCTGGCACGATGGCAGCCATAGCCCAATCACCCCATGTGATGCCGATACCAAATGATTGAAGCGCTAATGCTGCAACCAATGTGTTACCAGCCATGGATGTTTGGAACATAGCAGATGTAATCGTATTAACTTGGTAAATGGATTGCATCAAGAAGGAACCAATTTTACGAGGTCCATCTTGAGGTTCAGAACCGAAAGCTTTTGCCAAGCTGGTAGTAATTGGCATGATAACACCACCTACACGAGCTGTATTAGATGGAGTTGCTGGAGCCAAAATTAAATCAGATAATGCTAATGCATAAGCCAAACGTAAGGAGCTACTACCAAAAGCAGCAATCAAATTATACGCAATACGTTTCCCCAAACCAGTTTTAATAAAGCCACGAGAGAATAAGAACGCACCTACGATTAACCAAATAGCAGAGTTAGCAAAACCAGAGATAGCTTCGCCGATTTTCAAAGTACCAGTCAAAGCCGCCACAGTAATTACAATGATAGATACGCCACCAATCGGTAATGGCTGAGTAATAAAGCCTACGATAGTAGCAACAAAGATGGCGAATAAATGCCAAGATTGAGGTGTTAAACCCTCTGGCGTCGGAATAAACCATAGGCCTATACCAAAGACCGCTGGAATAATCCAGTTTAATAGTTTTTTCATACACATACCTCCTACATAGGAAAAACTAAAATATATTTATATCCTCTTATCATAAATATAATATATTACAAGATAAAAAGATGTGAAAAAAAGCTGTGCATCCCGAGGTATGCACAGCTTTCATCATCATATAAATCCTATTCAGGTAGAGATACGTTCTCTAAGTTTGTTTTTTCGATAGACTCAATATCACCTTGGTCGCAAAGATTTGCAATAGTTGGATCAATTGGTAAACGGTTCAACAATAATAGACCGTATTTTTGAAGGATTTCTTCAATGTGGCTTTCACCAAAGATTTGGTAATCCTTACCGTTATCTGGGCAATGGAAGTAAGAGTAGTTTTCCACTACACCAATAATAGGCACTTGCATTAAATCAGCCATTTTTACTGCTTTTTCAACAATCATGGATACCAAGTCTTGAGGAGATGTAACAATGATGATCCCATCCAATTTTAAGGATTGATATACAGTAATTGCTACGTCACCTGTTCCTGGTGGCATATCAACGAATAAATAATCGATGTCTTTCCAAATAACATCACTATAGAATTGTTTTACAACATTGCCCAAAATAGGACCACGCCATAAAACAGGATCTGTATCGTTTTCCAAAAGAAGGTTAACAGACATAACGTCAATACCGCCTTTGGATTTTACCGGATACATACCAATTTCGTCAGCATATGCTTTTTCCTTGATGCCGAACATCTTAGGAATTGAAGGACCTGTAATATCCGCATCGAGGATACCAACTTTGTAACCTTTACGCGCCATAGTAATGGCCATTAAGCTTGTAACGGAGGATTTACCTACGCCACCTTTACCAGATACTACGCCGATTACATGTTTAACAGAACTAAGCTCGTGTAATGGAGCTGTAAGATCTTGAGGTTGTTGAGGAGCGCCGCCACCGCAACCAGAATCACTGCTGCTACCGCAACCCATAGTAAACACCTACTTTCTTTGAGGAACTACCTCACATCTATATGTAAAACTTTTTTTCTATATGGTAGATACAATGTATCTACTGTTACATTGTATCATGTCATATCAAACTTTATCAATATATTACTCACCACAGAATTCTTTAGTTAAAGCTCCAAGAATTTCCATGCCCTTTGTAATTTCTTCTACTGTTGGTACAGTATAGCTCAAACGGAATGCATGTCCTTCCCCTGCTCCATCAGCCGCAAAGGCGCCACACTTAATAATCCCTACATTTCTGTCCATACATGCTTCGAAGAAGTCATCACAGTTAACTTCAGCTGGCATAGTCATCCATGCAAACATACCTCCTGTAGGCTTAGTTAAATGAACTTTAGAACTCGCATACTTGTCAAAAGCGTTAAGTAAAGCATCGCATTTCATTTTATATACTTTGCGCACATTATCTAAATGCTCATCGTAATCGATTGAATCCAATACGTTAGCTACAACCTTTTGTGTAACTAGTGGCATTTGCCCTGCTGTATTATTTTTTAATGCTTGAATAGTTTCTATTACCTTCGCTGGGCCAAATAGGAAACCTACGCGCAAACCTGCAGATAATGTCTTGGAATATGAACCTGCATAGAGAACACGATTTTCTGTATCAAAGGATTTAAATGTTGGAATATACTCACCAGCAAAGCGAATCTCACCGTATGGATCATCTTCATAGATAAACAAATCATATTTAGAGGCAATAGCGTAAATTTCTTTACGGCGTTCCAACGGCATCGTAATACCTGTTGGATTTTGGAAGTTAGGAATGAGATAAATATATTTACCTTTACCAGATTGAGCAGCTTTTTCTAATTCACTAGGAATCATGCCATACTCATCAGTCTTAATACCTAATGCTTTACCACCCATATTGCGTACAGAATTGATAGCACTAGTAAAAGTAAATTCATCCATGTATACTTCATCGCCAGGTTCCAATACGGTAATTGGTACAAGGCCTAATAGCTGACCAGCACCATTGGAGATTATAAGACCTTGTCCTTCTGGATTCATCTTATGTGTTTTTACAAGACGCTCTAATGTCAATTCTGCTAAACGTGCATCCCCTTGCATTGGTCCATATTGTAAAAGACTCATGGGATTAGAGTGAACCACTTCATCAAAAGCCTTTTCAATAACCTCAACAGGAATGGCTTCTGGTGCAGGATTGCCAATACCAAAGCTAATAAAACCTTCTACCCCTACACCACGTTCAAATACTTCACGAATAAAATTAGGACCTTTTAAGGTCACCCGTTCAGGAAGAGAAAAACTCATACTATCGCCTCTTTCATATATACTAAATTGAATAACATTTAATTAATTAGAGATTGTTAAGCATTAGGATCGTGCTCTTGTTCAGCATTTTTCTTATTGATGTAGTTCTTATATACTTTCCAAAGAATGAAGTATACAATACCTGCAACAACTACGATGATTCCTAATCGCCCCATATTCTCTTGGAAATTTACGATATCTGTACCGATAGCTACTTCAAGAGCTGTAGATGGAAATTTCCCGATTAAATTCGCTAATATATAGTCTCTCGGTTTGATTTTACTAATGGCACCAAGTGCTGTGATAACACCAGATGGAAAGTATGGTAAGGATCGTGCAAATAACATGACCACAAAACCATTTTTACCGGAAAAATCATCTACTTTCATCAATACCGTACTCTTAGCAATCAACTTGTCCGCTGTATCACGTAAGAAGTAACGCATAATATAAAAGCTAATGACTACACCAATTGTTTCAGCCAACCAAGAAATAATGATCCCTGGCCACATACCAAATACTAAACCATTAGCTGTAGATATGAAAATTGACGGTAAAAAGCCTACGGCGTTAACAAAAATATCGAGGACCATACTCACCAACATGGCCATAGGGCCAAAACTTTGAATATACTCCGCTACCTCTTCCATAGAGCCACTTGTTGCTAAGTGCCACATGGTCGGATAAAATGTAGGATCTACAATATTTATAATAATTAATAAAACAATAAAACCTATGCCTGCTATTAACTGTACCCAACCTTCACCAGAAGGTTTTAAATTTCTTTTACTCATATATACCTCGTATAAAAAAGACTAGCTTCATTATATCACGTATTCTATAGAACAGTTATAACTAGTTACATTTCTTTAATTTGAATAGCTTTTTTAATATATTTAAAATTGATAACCGATATAGCATTAGAGGTGTATACATATATCTATAAAATATGTATCATTACATTAGCATAAAAATTATCGAAAGATGTATAATACTATTATAACGAGAATTTTCTTAATGAAAGAAGGTATAATATGGTATCAGCAGGTCAAACAGCTACGGCTACTGTAACAGTTACAGAATCTAATATTGCTAAAACAATGAAATCTGGTTCTTTAGATGTCTTTGCCACACCAGCCATGTGCGCTTTAATGGAAGAAGCGGCTCAAGCAGCAGTACAACCATACTTAGAAGAAGGTGAAGGCACTGTAGGTATTGCTTTATCCATCACCCATGAAGCCCCTACTCCACTTGGTGCAACAGTAACAGCAAAAGCTATTGTAAGCGCCGTAGAAGGTCGCAAAATCACATTCGATATCGAAGCTTCTGATGGCATTGGTATTATCGGTCGTGGTACACATGAACGCTTTGTCATTAACAACGAAAAATTTATGGCTAAAGTGCATAGTAGAGCAAACGCTAACTAAATATAGCTAGAATATTTATCAATCAAAATCATTAGTTTACTAATATCTTTAGCAGAATAAAAAACGGCATCTATCATACGGTAGATGCCGTTTTTATATACTTTCATGTTTGCATAATTAAATCATATTTGCATAGTTAAATAATTAGCAAATTTTAACTACCCAGCCTTCAGGAGCTTCGATTTCACCATGTTGAATGCCAAGTAATGTGTCATATAATTTTTTAGTGATAGGACCCATATCATCCATGCCAGCAGGAACATTAATAGTGCCTTCTGGAGTATCGATTTGACCTACTGGAGAAATAACAGCCGCTGTACCACAAAGACCAATTTCAGCAAAGTCTTTTAATTCATCTTTATGAACAGGACGATGTTCTACAGTCATACCAAGGTAGTGTTCTGCTACATACATCAAAGAACGACGTGTAATGGATGGCAAGATACTATCAGATTTAGGTGTAACTAATTTACCATCTTTAGTAATAAAGATGAAGTTAGCACCACCAGTTTCTTCTACATGTGTACGAGTAGCCGCATCAAGATACATATTTTCTGCATAGCCTTCATTATGAGCATCAGTGATAGCATACAAACTCATAGCATAATTCAAACCAGCTTTAATATGGCCAGTACCATGAGGAGCTGCACGATCAAAATCAGTAATACGAATTTTGATTGGTTTAGCACCACCTTTAAAGTAAGGGCCTACTGGTGTTGTAAACACACGGAATTGATATTCATCAGCAGGTTTTACACCGATAACGGAGTTTGTACCCATCATGTAAGGACGAATATAAAGGCTTGCACCATGACCATATGGAGGAACAAAGTCTTTATTTGCTTTTACAACTTCTTTTACAGCTTCGAGGAAACGACCTTCAGGTAATGTAGGCATTACAAGGCGTTCACAGGATTGATTCAAACGTTCTGCATTCAAATCTGGACGGAAGCATACGATGTGACCATCTTTTGTATAGTATGCTTTCAAACCTTCAAAAACAGTTTGAGCGTATTGGAATACACCAGCACATTCATTAAGGACAACGTTAGCATCAGTAATTAGACCACCTTCGTCCCATTTACCATCTTTATATGTAGTCAAATAACGGTAGTCGGTTTCTACATAACCAAAACCGAGATTATCCCAATCGATATTCTTGCTCATAACAATAACCTCCATGCTTATTAATATACCTATAATCTTAACACTATGAGCAAGTTATTTCAACATATTCTATAGAGGACAGAGATTAGACATGTAATAAGTTAAGTATATTTAAGTACAAAATATAGAATACCACTTATTTTGATGCCTTATAAATCATATGGATCATCATATCTATAACGATTGGCATCATAAATAATTTCTATGTCTTTATCTATAATAAATTTAGTTCGTTTCAAATCATAAGGTACGTCGTAACGCGTATGATATGAAATAGATTCTACACGACCAGTACGAACCGCATTATCGGATCCAAACGGAACTTTTACAATATCTCCTTCATATATATCATTTCTATCAGTACGATAATAAAATTCCTGGTTTATCTTAAAAATATATACAGAACAATACGTATAAATTCTTCTATCAGATGTATGATTTGATTGTAAAAACTCTTGTAAAGATTTATCTCTTGTATGAGCATGTATAAAATTAATTAGATTTTTATACCAAGTGGGCACATACTGATTAGTTACATTCCCTATAAACAATGTATCCTCTTTATGCGCCCATTTAATACGTACTGTTACTATACCACCACGAGCAGGGTCTCTATCAAGGTCATGACTTTCACTAAGACTAAAGGAATCTAGACTATATAGCGTTTCGCCAATGTGAAAGTCAATATCTTGCTTCAATTGATGAATCATTTGATTATCTACATACTCGCTATGACTATGGCTAGAGTGACCAAATTGCTTACTATTACAATCAATGGAAATAGACGGCTCATTCCAATTAAAATTCAATGTATATACATCACCATATTCTTGGTACATATTTTTTTGCACTTCAATATGTATCTCTTGAATTCTATCTTTTTCTCGATTTCCATCAAATAAAAGTAATGTAGACATACCCAGAATTTGTCTGAATAGTATAGACATGGCCCTCAGGGTATTATTAAAAGGAAATTCATATATAAATTCCTGATTCTCAGTGTTGATGAGCTGCACTTGGACAGCACACTCATCCTCATCATATAGGTCAATATCATCAGAAAATCTACGCCCCATAAGCTCTAATAGATATTGTTTTTTAGATTCGTCAATTGAGTACTCCTTAGTAGTTAAGGATTCTATTTTACCCTCTACAGGTTTCGAGATATGCTCCCATTTAATGCCATAGGTAACACTAATGGTTTCCTTAATAGAAATATGTTGTATCTCTTCAATATAGTAATCTTTACGATTTAATTTCACTTCCTTTGGAACGCCATCTGATAAATCACCATACCAGCTACCCGTACTTATAATGTCACAAGATACTACGGTACCTATAAATTTATCTGTCACATTTCTATGCATATACATAGGAACTCCTCCTTTTATTACTTTGTTTAAGTATACTAAACAGGATGTGACAAAAATGCCTCTATATAATTATTTCGTCAAAAATATTCATTACATACCGATTACCGATTTATATTATAATTAACTTACAATATATGTATCTCATCTCTTAAGGAGGTATCTCTCATGAAAGAATCTACTAACCGTACCCTAATTACTAATCCCAAAAACATTATCTGTATCGGTTTAAACTATGCAGACCATATAGAGGAAACTAGTCTTGCTACACATGATTTTCCAGAAATCTTTATGAAAACATCTAATGCATTGGCATCACATCAAGATATAGTTCCCATTCAAGATGAAAACCTTCATTATGATTACGAAGGAGAACTGATTATCGTCATTGGTAAGGCTGGTAAAAATATATCTCGTGAACAGGCCAGAGACCATATATTAGGCTATACCATTGGAAATGATGTTTCAGCTCGAGCCTTACAATTTAGAGGCTCTCAATGGATTCTCGGCAAATCACTAGATAACTTTGCCCCTATCGGTCCTACTATTGTTTCTTCAGATGATTTTGATTTTGACAATGCCACTATTACTACAACAGTAAATGGTGAAGTGCGTCAACAAGCTAAATTAGAACAAATGTTATTTACACCAGATGCAATCATAGAGTTTGTATCTCAGTATATTACACTACAAGAGGGTGATATTATCTTTACCGGTACACCTAGTGGTGTTGTACTTGGTAAAAATGAAAGCAAATATGGTTGGTTAAAATCAGGAGATACCGTATCTATATCGATTAGTGGCATTGGTACCTTAGTAAATCAATTTAAATAGTCCCACCTATATATACCAAAAGAGATTACCTATGATGAGTCTATCCATCATGAGTAATCTCTTTCTTCTTTTTCTATAAGTCTATTTGAATATGATTTTACAATCTAATATGTACTATTTATGTTTCGCTTCAAGATCAAGCATGTATTTCTTGCGTTCAATACCGCCAGCATAGCCAGTTAATTTTCCATTACTACCAATCACACGATGGCATGGAATGATAATGGAAATAGGATTATGCCCTACTGCACCGCCTACAGCTTGAGCCGAGAATTTCTCTTTATCCTGTTGCTGTGCAATCTGTTTACCTATAGCTCCATATGTTGTAGTGTTACCATAAGGTATGGTTTGTAATATAGACCATACAGACTTACGGAACTCTGTCCCTTCTAACTGAATTGGAGGTGTAATAAAAGGCTTTTTACCATTAAAATATTGGTCTAACCACATAATAGTTACCTCAAATGGACCTGTTAGTTGCTCTATATACTCTGCATCATCATAACTTGGTGCATGATCTTCATCGATAAAAAACAAATCTGTTAAGTATGATAATGTACCAAGCATAATCATAGTTCCTAATGGGCTTTCATAGGTGTATTTATAATTCATAGTACATTATCTCCTTCTTAAACAAACAAATCATTCATAACCTTTTATATATCATTATTAAATGATACAGTATTTTTATGAATTTCA
This sequence comes from uncultured Veillonella sp., assembly GCA_900556785.1. Lineage (GTDB taxonomy): Bacteria > Bacillota > Negativicutes > Veillonellales > Veillonellaceae > Veillonella. The sequence goes on along the minus strand of USQK01000001.1, from coordinate 32,651 downwards.
AAAGGAGTATATTATTTATCCCAATAATTTATTGTAGATGTCATAATCTATATCCTTAAATACATTAAATACCACTTGTATTTTACTATTTGTTTCTTTTAAATAGGTTCGTACCGTATCTATGGCAATCTGTGCTGCTTCTTCATTAGGGAATCTAAACTCACCAGTAGAAATACAACAGAATGCAATAGAGTGTAAGTTATAAGCATTGGCTAGTTGTAAACAGGATCGATAACACGAAGCTAGTTCATTTCTTTCCTTATCTGTTACCTCATCATAAATAATAGGTCCCACCGTGTGAATTACATGCTTTGCGGGTAAATTATACCCATAGGTCATACGAGCCACACCCGTTTTTTCAGGCATCTCCATATACTCAGTCATTCTAGCACATTCCATGCGAAGCTCTATACCAGCAAAGGTATGAATTTCATTATCGATACACTTATGATTTGGAGCAAAACATCCGAGCAATTTATTATTGGCTGCATTTACAATAGCGTCTACAGATAATCGAGTAATGTCTCCTTGCCACAGATAAATCTGAGTCTCTCGCTCCTCCATATCATTAATGAATACGATTCCCTTCTCATGGGCCATTATATTTAAATATTCATCCTCTATCTTCATCCATTCAAGAGGCATTCCACCAGCAGGACGAATATTACATAAAGATCGAAAGAGAGTAAATTGCTCTTCTTCATTCATAGGGATCTCTATATGTTCGTTATGCTTCTCATTGTATTCTGCTACTAAGCCTTCAACCAAATAGCGTAACCGTTCTTGCTGTGTCATATGTAACTCCTTTTAGTATAGACTATACTTTCACCTATTATATAACAAAAAACTGCTAGCACATTTTTATATGCTAGCAGTAACTTTACTGTGATTATATTATACTATATTATATTCAGTTTTAAGGTCTTACAAACGCTTGTCCCCCATGGTTGACAAGGACATCCCCATCTAGTACCTTTGTGATAACGTTTTGTAGACTACCTTGGATTTGGCTCATCATAAAGCGATAACCAGGACTATTTAGATGTTTTGTTAAGGCTTCTTGATCACTATAAATTTGAATGACATACCAATGATTTTTTGCATTTCTTTCACGAAGCACATAACCGGCCTTATAGCCAGCATCGTCTCGAACAGCACGTTCTATATCTAGTTGATATTGACGTTGTACTGTATCGATATCATTGCTATTAACAGTAAACTCTGTTAATGTCACTACTGCTTTACCATCATTGACAATAGATAATGCATCTTTCTTTTCAAACAATAGCACAGACTGTACGTCGTACATTTTACGATTTGTTAATTTAGAACCTACTTCATTAACAAAGTTTTGATACTGATCAGATTTACGATGCGCTTCAATGGCCGCCAAATCTTTATAGATTTCTACTACATAAGACTCAGATGGATTTCCCTTTACATGCGCTACATTCATAGATAATGTGTTAGGCTCTTTCTCCATAGATGCTGTTAGATTGGCGACGCCTGCACTATTATATGCACCTTGTAATTCCTCAGGAACTTGGAAGCGATACATACCTACACTAGGTGCTGTGTCTAAACCTTCATCACGTTCCATAACAAGTGCCGCAAAGGACGTGCTCACACCTAATACTGCAATAGCAGATGTTACAAGAATACGTTTTAATAATTTTCTATTCATACATGCTCCGATTCGACTAAATTACAATGTAATATATTCTACTATTGTACCATGTTCTTCAATTAAGTTTACTAAATCTTTTCCCTGTAGCCATACGGTAGCATCATTTTGATTTGGGTGAATACCGATTAGATTATCTTTATAATCCGCATCAATATAATAATGTACCTTACACTCTTCATCGTGGAGCAAACAAAATGGAGATACGTGACCTGGTTTAATCTTCAAAATATCCCATAGCTCTTCTTCAGAACCAAAGGAAATCTTTTTAAGCTTATGATCTTTACGGAACTGTTTTAGATCCACACGCTTAGAACCACGAACGGTAATCAAATAATAATGTTCCCGTTTATGGTCTCGAATGAATAAATTCTTCGCATCCCACTCAGGATATGGCAACTCTACATCGGGCTTATCGTCCATACTAAATAGCGGTGCGTGATCCGTAATTTCAAAATTGATATGATGGTCACGTAGGCAATCATATACGCCTTGTTTGTCTAACATGTAATACCTCTAATATAATTTGGTGAAAGTAAACATCATAGTGAAAGCAACTATATATGTGTTAATTATACACCAATCTTATTCTGAGACTGTATAGGTTCCATCAAATACAAATAATTCAGGATGTTCATGTACAAATACATCTTCAAAGATGCCTTCATATTCATAGACTACATCATCTTTTTTATCGAGAAAATCGAACAACTCCTCTTCATTTTCCCAGTCTTTCAAAATGGTCCATCGTTCTTCCCTATCAAATGGAATGGACCCACCAAAGTAATCGATTACAGATTGTAAATTATCTGCTAATATATCCATCTTGAAGAGGCGTAAGCCAGCTAGAGCATCCTCCCATACAATCCCCGTAGAGTTATAGAAGAACTGATGATGCCCACCATTATTAACCTCAGCGAAATACCAGCATATAGCGTTAAGATATCTTTGCTCTACGGTGAAACCTTTTGCAGATTCTAAATAGTTATCATACGAACCATAAATATTGATAGTCCAGTACATGGGCTCATTAATGGTCCACATATCGTCTGTAGCTTGTATCTCTTCAACAGTGATAGTGCGATGACGAGGTACACCTTCTCTTTTCTTCTTTTTCTCTGCTATATATTTGCTATAGGCAGAGCATAAATCAGGATAGTCAACTTCGCATTGTTCAAAGTCCATTTGTAAACGGCACATATCCATGATTTCAAAGCAGTATTCCCTTATATCATTCCGACCTTCCTTAGTAGCTAATTGTACACCGTTATCTACTAAAGCTAACATCTGTTGCATGTTCTCTGATGTATAAGCCTCATGATTAGTAGAAGCAATAGATCCATAAGAGTAAGCACAACGATAATGCCACACTGCATCTCTATGTTCTTTATCAATGGTCTTAAATACTTTAATAGCTTCTTCCGGTTTATCGTTATTGTTATAAGCTCTACCAAGCTCGCCTAATAAAGGTACAGATAAGTTATCAATGCCAACCCCCGTTAAAACATCAATAATAATTTCCTCTTGTCCGATATCATTAAGATCTTTAATAGTTTGCAACTGTTCAGCATCAGACAAAGATAAAAACTGTTCAACACTTAAAGACATACAATACACGTCCCCTCATAGCATCAATATGTATATGAAATCATCTTAAGATAATTATAACAAACAACACAAAACTATGGGGTACAGATTTTAAAATAATAGTTTATGAGAAAACAGCTATTGAACTAGCTACCGAGCCATACAACAAATACAGGAGTACCTTCATCATCATCGTCGACATCTTCGGCATCGTCAGCTTCAAACTCGTGATCATCATAGGCTAGATTTTCAAAGAATACATGATCACCGAGCTCTTTATTGGCCATTAAGTTATGTATCTTGAAAAGAAGCTCTTCAGTAGTAAAGTACTGCCCATTATCTGCTTTAAGGCGAGCATAGATTTCAACTTGCCACATATCATCTTCTTTATCGTCTTCTAGTAATTCGTCTACCTCGTATAAATGTTCATTAGGGTGGAGCTGACTTTTGCTTTCAATCCAAGCTTCATAGCTTACAAAAATTTCAGGCTCTACTAATGGTGGTAAATTATCAGGATTAACTTTATGCTCTTCTAAGCATGTATAAAACTCCTTAACAAACTCTTCTCTAGTATAGGTAGTTTTATTGAAACCCCAAGGAATTCCCTTAAACTCATGATAATAACCTTCATATATTTTATTACCATCTTTATCAACACCAAGATATTCAATCTTTTCCGTGTTCTCATTTTTGTTAAAAAGGTTTTTGATCATATCAAAAATCATAATATAATCCTCCTTGTAATCTTTTAAACAATGCTTTGATTTTATTATACCTAACATATTTCTCAATATTCTACATTAATCCCCTATAAAATAACGTAGCCCGAAGCACAAAAGTATATAATTTCTACGTATATAGTAAAAGCCCCTCGCATAGCGAAGGGCTAATCTATTATTGTCTTATAATGTTCTATACTAACTAGCTACCACAAACAATAAAGAATACAGGTATACCATCTTCATTATCTATAAGTCCGTACCCTTCACATTCATGACCTTCGTATTCAATACCTTCAAAGAATACGTGATCTCCTAATTCTTTATTGGCCATTAAATTGTGTAATTTAAAAAGTAATTCTTCTCTAGTAAAATATGTACCATTATCCGCTACAAGATGAGCCATAATTTCTACTTGCCACATGCCATCTTCTTTATCTTCTTCCAGCAATTCTTCATCGGTAACACGTTCATTATTAAAAAGTTGGTCTTCACTTTCAATCCAAGCTTCATAGGTTACTAGAATTTCAGGTTCTTCTAATCTATCGTCGTCATCTGCTTCATTATCTACATATTTCTTTACATTTTCATTGTATTCTTTGGTAAACTCTTCTCTGCTATATGTTTGCTTATTAAATACCCAATGCACTACATCATATGTAGGATAGTTATCCTCTTCGCGTTCATTAATGTCTCCAGTAGCTTTACCTTCTGTAGTAATTTTACTATTTTTCTTATCAAATAGATTCTTAATGGTATCAAAAATCACAGGGTAATCCTCCTTGTAATCTTTTGGCTTGATTTGAGTTAATAAGTATTTTACAACTTCGCAACACCAGCCCAGCTGTTTATCTAAATGGGACTCTTTCGCCATTTTCATACCTGCTTCTATTAACTGTAATGCTTGCTGCACATGTTCAGATTCGTAGCTTTCACCACATCCCAAAAATGCATGAGCATAGCCACAACGATAATACCAAGACCAATCGCGATATGCCTCATCAATACGATTAAATAAATCAATAGCCTCTGCTGCGCGGCCATTATTGTTATACATACGTCCTAAGGTGCTTAATAGTATAGGTGACAAATTATCGATGCCTATGTTAGTTAATAGCTCCATAGCACGATCAATGTCTAAGTCCTCTTGTTCATTAAGGAGCTTAACCTTATCCGCATCACTTAATTCTTGAAACTCTTCATCCGTAATATCTTCTATACTGATATATAAGTTCTTAATAAAGTCACCAAAGTTATCTGCTAAGGGAGTAATTGAGTAATCACCTTCTTGATCTACTCGTACAACCTTAGGCTCACCGGTAGGACCGCACTCACGATAATCGAGGAAAATCATGTCGTGACCACCGGAAATCGTATCAGCTACAACGACACCGATAGGGGGATATTTTACTTTTGAAATCCAAAACTTATTTCCCATCTCACCTAAAAGAGAGTATTTTTTATCTCTATCGATGCCATATATTCCTGTTATATATACACAATCGTCATCATCATTAATAAAACAATTTTTCTTTACTACACCACCATTATGGTTTTTAAGTAGCTCAATATATGCAGCAGGCAATGTATAACCTAATTCTGCTTCAGCTGCTTTAATATCCTTATCAGTAACCGGTTTACCAATATAGGATTCAAATGCATAGTCAACATCGTTCCAAAATCCAGTCCAATCAAAGTCTTTCAGATTACTCATAATACCCTCTCCTAGTTTAAACCGATATAATCTAAATTCTTAATTACTCATTTATAGAATAAGTTTTGATTAAAGCTTTTACCTCATGTCGTATCAAAATAGTATCTACAATATAGGAAATAATGATATAAGGAGATGCATTTATAATCGCTATAGGCGCTAATATAATTGCTACCCATAATAGATCCAGAGGATATGCATACCACTTAATATCTATGGTATTTAAAATGGGTATCACATAGTCTATCACACTTAATTCCCATTGCATTAACGGATTTAATTCCTCACTTGTTCCTACTAGCCAAGCGAAAATAACCCCAAAAAGCAAAAAATATAATATGCCAACGGGAATTAATATCTTCGCCCTCTTTTTTAATAGATTACGACAAATCTCATCTTCTTCCTCCGGTGCTATATCATATAACATATTGCACTGAATCTGAATGCGTCTAAATCGATAGCGAATATACTTATACAAAATGTTATTAGGTGTATATAACATAATAGACTCCACACATAAGTCATGCTAGCAAAATCATGGAAAATATCTCATCCATCTATGGCAAAATAATGTAAATCTTTGAATTCATCATCCCAAAATGTAAAAGAAAAGATATGAGTATCATCAAAGGTTTGCTCGCAATAGGTCACAGCATCACGTTCTGGTTCAATAACAGGCATACCAATGCGTGTTTTCACTTCATCAATAGTTACATCACCATACCAATCTCGTATTTCGTTATAAATGAAAGTTACAATTGCATCTATATTCTTATGGTAATTAACAGCTAATAGCTTTGCCGTATCTAAATTAGCATCTGTTGGTTTCTCATCCCAGCAAAAATGTATTCCTTCGTAGGATATGGTATATTGCCTTAACTGTTCATCATATATTGCAGGATTAGTCATTTTTTGTTCCTTTTATATAGCTTTCCATCTTCGGTCTTAAATCTAGTACGACTTCCCAATCATCTAATGATGGAGCCTTATGATGTGCAATAAATTCTTCTATAATCTGGAATACCTCTTGAGGGCCTAGCTCATTTTTACCGTATATGATAGCGCCCTGCTCACCATCATTAGTTACACTAAGCTCTATATGTAATAAATCGGTATCTTGATCACTACAAACTTGCACAAAGTTATACATTTTATTATCTATCGGAATTGCATTTGATGGTGATATAACTACAAAATCCTGTTCTTGATCCTCAATAGCGTAGAGATTTTGCTCAACCTCATTCAAGGTAATCCCTTCATACTTATAGTCACCTACATCAATTGACCAGTCTGTATAGGTTTTCTCAACTGTATCTGCCATATGTATCTCCTCTGCTGTACAATTTACATTAAAACAAGGTTTCTAATTGACCTGCCATATCTGCCATAAACTCATCAAACTTACAAAGCTCTCGTAATTCTTGATGTTCTATATCATAACAAGCGATTTTTTTAGTTTTAGGGTCCCACACAACTTGCCAATCGTTATACTCGCCTAGCTCTTTAGATAGTCGTAATAGTTTACGGCGGCCTACTTTAAATGGAATTGTATCAATGAGAGGAAAAAATTTTATGGATATAAAATCAGAATCTGGCAATTCAAAATAAAGATTATCAGACTCTAAAAATACAACTAATGCTTTTGGTAGTTTAAAAGGTTTCAATTGATCCATTTTATTTTGTTTATCATGGTACTCTGCAGGCTCTAATGTTTTAAAATACTCCGCCATTTCCATATCGCCACGTTCAATGGCAATGCTATAAGGACGCATACCATCCTTTTCCGTGATAGTTGCATCCGCACCATGTTCTACCAAGTATTTACACATCTGTAAATCTACGTACCGAGCCGCTACACATAGTGGGGTTGGCTTAAATGGATACACAGAATCAGGTTTGTTATAATTAATATCTACACCATTATGGATAAAGAAATCTAGGACTTCATAATTTTTGCCTGTAATGGCATTTCTGAAAGCTTTACCGCCATATTTCTGCACGGTATGGCCTAAGTCATGAATCCGTTGTAGGTTCTCATATTTCTTGCCATATAAGGCAGCTTGAAAAGCATCTACCTCCACAGCGTTCAAGGCGTGAATATTGGCACCATGATTTACAACATAATCTATTACTTTTTGGTCAGCATACCGTACAGCTAACAAGAAACTTGGATTTTCTTCATCATTTAAATCTGCTCCATGTTCAACTAACCATTGAACACTTGGTAAACAATTCATTACTAACGCCAATTCTAGAGGGGAATACTCACTATATTTACCAATTTGTACAGGATCATCTATATCCCAACCACTATTTAATGCGCTTTCAAGTGCTGTTATATTTCCATTTATAATATCTGTCACTAACTTTGGCACAGATTCAAAACTGCCTAAGTCCTTAAGATGTATCATATGAAACCTTTCAACAAATTTTCAATTAAATATAACGCTATTTCGACATATGTATCTTTATTATACATCTATATGAGTCATCATTATTGAAACATAAATTATATAGCAGACAGATACTTTTCTTCAAAAGACGTCAATATGCCTAGTAGCTTAGTGTCTAAAACGACATAGCCTGTTTTCTAATATCCGTTGGAATACCATAATAGGCCTGTGCTACACCACCACAAATAGCAGCAACAGTATCACTGTCACCACCTATTAAGATGGCATTACGAATAGCATCTTCAAAATCAGTGGATTCAAAGAAGGCTTGCAGTGCTTGTGGAACTGTGCCTTGGCAACTTTCATCGAATCTATAGGTGTCTCTGATTTCATCCAGTGTGAAATCCATCGTGTAATAATACTGGTTAATATAATCTCTGATTTCGAGTAGATCCTTTCCGGTTTTAGCTAGATATATGGCAACTGCAGTCGCCTCCGCCCCCTTCATACCTTCAGGATGGTTATGAGTGACCTCAGTAACTAATTTAGATAGAAGCTTTGCTTCATCCAAACTATGTGCCACAAATCCAGCAGCACTAACTCGCATGGCAGAACCATTACCATAGCTATTATATGGCTTAAGATCCTCTGCGAAGATCCATCTATAGAACCGATTACCATATCCATAGCCGGGATAGCATCTTCCAATCGTTTGCATGCATTCCACTGCATTCTTAGAAAGATCACTGTAATCTGGTTGACTCATAAGAATTGCCTTTGCTATGGCAAGTGTCATGATACTATCATCAGTTAACACGCATTAATCTGTAAAGAAATCAAAGTCCTTGTGTCTATAATTATTAAATTCAAATCGTGAACCGACTATATCACCAATGATTGCTCCTAACATGTTAATCCCTCCCTTGATTTTTACTTCATGATATCTATAAAGTTAATATCTAAAAACTCTCTCTAATATAATTTAATCTTTAATATTAATATTATATGTACCGTTGTTTAAAATTTAAAATCGCTCAAGAATTATCAATTATTTAATTTAAGCATATTTATATCTAGTTTTTTGCCTAAAAGATAAAAATCATATGCAAGGCTTGCAGGAATACATCTAACACTTATGTTTTCTAATCCTTGATTTGAAAACATTTTCATAGATACTTCTCCTAAATCTATGATAGTATCCTCTTCTGTTGGAAGTAAAAAGCAATTCTTAACCCCTTCAAAACCATGAGCATCTATAAATTTTTTATACGCTAATTGATAAAGGTATTGTTTATAAATTGATTCAATACCGGGTTGTCCTTTAGGTGATTCTCCATGTTTCAAATTTGGAGTATAGTATTTTGCATCAAAAATATAAAATTGATTCTTAAATATTGTAATCAAATCAGGAGTAAGCGTATCTTTAGCTTCTTTATCAATTATTGACCAAAATGGTTTCTCTATTAAATCGATCAATTTAGTTTGTGAATTATACTCTTTATTTAACGTAACGGGCAATCTTAATTGTCCTAAGGGAATATCTAATTGATTATTCAGAATTTCACTACAAACACATTCCCATACTAGATTAAAAGAATTAGTTCCAAAAAAAGAAATTCCATCTTTGTAGTCTAACTGTCCACCATGCTTAATATATGCATAAATTCCCTTTAATACTAATTGCTTCCTAGTATTAAACTCTATATTTAACTCATTTTCAATTCTATATAATATATATTCCCTATCGCCAAACTCAATTAAACATTCATCAGTTAAATCAATAGGAGTAAGTTCAAATAAAGATAGTAGATCTGCCTCCATCAACTCTTTTGATATGAGTGTCAAAATACATTCATGAAGACGTTTAAAATAATCAAAATTATCATTAACTCTTTTCTTTGTCTGTATCTCAACATAATATGGTCTATTGTTTGAAAGTATTGAAAAAGTTTCATTTATAGTTTTATCCCATAAAACTTCTCCTGAACCATTAACTTCAAGTATATTTTTTGAATTATTATAGATACCATTTTCAAAGTAATCATGCATAAGGAACAATAGGACTGCTAATAAATTAAAAGAGCTATTCCCCGTATAATCATTTAACATATATATGATTTGTTCTTTTGAACTATACTTCTCTATAACTTTACAAACAACTCGTAATTCCTTTATCGGATTATCAACACTACATAGATACTTAGGATAACATTTGAGAATTCGTCCAGCTACTATTAAAATACCAACAAAAATAAATGCATAATAACAATCTTTACCAATAGCTTCTATAGGAATAATTTCTACATACTCATCAACAAGATCAGACATATTAAGTTGAGGACTCGATTTCCTTACTATTTTCAATATTCCAAATTCTTTTAACTTACTAATAATTAAATCTAACTGCTCTTCGGAACAATCAAATATCTCGAGAAGCTCTTTTTGTGAATATCGTTTCTGCTCTCTTAAAAATACAGAAATCATAATTAGTCTCGCTCCTAATTATCCGCTTGTAATAAATCACTATTATCTGATTCAGAAGATACCGGCTTAATTCTTTCAATATTAATATTAGCTTGAATATCTTTATGAAAAATTTCTACACCTTGTTCATCAAAAGCTTCACATATTTTTGAGTATCTAGTGTGTCCATATTTACTATTTGCAAATAGCTTTGATCGTTTTTGTCTCGCAGCATCTTCAAATAAATACATAAGTACTTTATGTTTAAAAACTTCACAAAATTTATCACTATCAATTTTATTATTATCTGATAGTAAGCTATGTTTAGAAATGAAATAAGGGCCCAGCTGTTTATCCTCATTAATATTTTCATTTGCAAGAAACTCATTTATTGCTTTACGGAGTTGATTCCACTCTATCTTTTGCTTTTCTTTACCCCCAAGATATACATACTTTCCACTTACGTCCTTATCCCCATCATCTATACCTAAATACTGAAAGCTCCAGCGTCTTTTAAATGCCGTATCCATTGGGAATACACCTTGATCGGCACTATTCATAGACGCCCATATAAACATATTATCTGGAAGCCTCAACTTACTATACTCTTCAGGCTTTCCTCCAAGTTCATATGCTAAATAATTCTTTATATCTTCAGAGGCATGAATAGGGTACTCACTTACATTATTAGAATCTCTATCTAACAGCTGAAAAATATCCCCGAAAACAGCTGCTACATTCGCACGATTAATCTCTTCTATTAATAATAAGAACGGTTTAACTCTATCTGTACGACTATTCTTTAAAGCCTCCACATAAATACGCATAAAAGGTCCTGGAACATATGCATACGTAATTGAATCCTTCTCATCGCTTTTAATAGGAACTGGCTTATAAGTTCCTACAAAATTTGCATATGAGTAATCTGGGTGGAAAGTTATTCGCTCTAAATTATCATCATAATCATCTTGCAGTAATTCCTCAGCATCCTTATTTAAATTAAAACTCTTTCCTGTACCTGGTGCTCCAAATATTATACGATTGCGTTCAAAAGAGGATTGAATTTTAGTATAAAAATTAATAACCTTTTCGTGGTTTATATTCCTTTTATCCTTATCTTTTACGATTTCACTATTTTCTTTACCATAATAATATCGATTATATAAAAATAATAGATTATCAGATTTATGGAAAGGATAACAGATTGTACGCAACCCTTCAGTCTTTTCTGGCAGTTTCTCCCCAGCATCAAAAAACAATTTCCAATTTGCTTTCTTCTGATGTGGCATCTCTGACGATGAATTAAACGAATATTCTCCTATTTCATCAACACATGCTATTAACTTCTCGCCTTCCATGATAACAAATACTGTATTATTATCACTTTTATAAAATCTAAATAGTTCCCCTGCTATTCTAGATGCAACTTTCTTATCTGAAAAAAAATAACTTTCTTCAAGCTCTCGTTGAATAACAACTTTATCTATATCTTTTTTTAAATTTTTTTGCGTCAAATCGCCTATTTTAGGATATCCAAATCCAACGACACCCTGATTATGCCATTCACTTACATAATTTTTTGTTGAATCTGAACATCCCAAACGAATAAATTGACGCACCTCACCAAAACGGTTTCTGAATATATCTAAAAATTGCTTATAATACCATCCAGCCAAATTTTGTATTATTGAAATCTGACCACTTCGACCATATGTTTTTTCACTTGGTTTAATTTTTAAAGCTCTAAGTACATGCTTTTGCCAATCGGAAGTATGAAATCCGCTTAATTTATCATTACAAATCATAGAAAAATATTTATGTACCCACCCTAATTCATAATATTTTTCTCCAACCTCAATTTTTAATTTATCATCCAATCTTTCATAATCTTGAACCGTTTCTAATTTTGCATCACGTATTATATTAACCCCTTTTACTAGTGCATCACGAATTTCTTTGCCAAGCTTTACTGCATTTTCTACTGATAGTTCTACTGGGTTTTGTGAATATCCAGTTGTCCAATTTCCAGATTTTTGACTTTGAAATAAACCAAATTTATAAGCAGATCCACCTGCGATACTACCAAAATTTTCTCTACAATCACCATTCATTTCAAGCCAATAGCATAAAGTATTTTTATTATCACCTAATGAATAGAACATAGTGGATAAAAGATTTGTATCATCTAATCCTTTTAACTTTTCTGGTGAAAAGATAGCTTTAAATACATCTAATTCGCTTTTTAAAATATCTGAAGAAAATAATTCAATACCTTCAGATTTAACATAATCTTTAAGAATCTCAACTGCTCTTTGATATTCATTCATAATCTACTTTTCACTCCCATTATTCATTAAATACATTTTAAACCTAACGTAAATAACAATATTTTCCCCATGTGTTATCAATATATTTGTAAATTAACCCTAGTTAGTTTATCCTAACATATTAATTCAATATGATATTTATTAATCTAATTATATTACATTTATAAGCTAGAGTGTATATTAAACAACCATACTAAACAAAAGATAACATTCAGTATTTTACAAAATATACTTATTACAGGAGTTTTAAACAATAAAACGGTGCATCTGCATAAGTAAAATAAAATAGCACTAACCATTTTCATAGTTAGTGCTATATAGATTAGAAATTTTTGCCTACTACTTGATAAAAACGTATATAGATGCTTTTATCTTATCTATTTTTTCTAATTATTTTTTAGCTTGCTCTAATTCTTGGATACGTTTTTCCAATTGAGCAATTCTAGCATCTGTAGAGGATGGAGCTGATTTAGATTCAGGGCCTACTTTAAAGCTAAGGCCACCGTTATAGCCTTGGTTACCATTGCCAACCACAGTACCTACATTAATTGTACATTGCGGTTTGGACGGTAGTAAGCACCTAAAGCAGTTGCTGTTTTGCCATGATAATGACCAAAGCCAACGGCTACACCCAATCCGGTTTCACCTTCTGAGAAGTTTGGTTGTAATGCAGCTAGTGCATAACTAGATGCAGTCGCTTTATTCACTGTAGTTTCTAAATTTGTACCAACAGATTGCACTTGGCTAATAGCATTTTCCAATTGACCCACTGTTGCTGCATCATGTGCATCAACGCCATCAGCTACTTTCACCAAACGATTATATTTAGCATCTGAGTATGTAGTAGGCGTTACTGTAGGCGCTTTATCATAATCTGGCACAGTTTTTTTATAACCTAAGTGTGTGGTGATTTCTTTATCTGGATATTTAACTGTATAGCCAGAAACATCACCAGCATCATGACCAAATGCAATTGTGCCTTCTTCTATAGCTACGCTTTTATATTGGGTATAAATAAAAAATTAGATTTATTCAGTTCTTGAACAATGCACTTAAATAAATATTATTTCTTATCAATAAAAACTGCATCACCTCTATAAAGTGAATAAGAATCATCCAAAACATACTTATTTGACGCATTTAATGCTGGAAACTGAATTACTGCATCTCCAACCTTAACCGCATCAGACTTAATATGAACTTCAAAAGGACTATTAGTATCAATCTTAGATAATTCAAATAATGATTGATAACCTACTGTTACCCACATGCCAGGACCTTCATATTGATCATCGCCACGTACTGTTTCTATTGGATAATATGTATATCCATTTTGTACTATAGATATAACAACATTATTAGTATCATTATACATCTTACTTTCCGGCATATAAAGGAAAGATCTAACCTGTAATATATTAGTAGCATTTCTTGTTGAATAAGTGCTTGCTACACCTCTAGCATCCTCCAATGCCGTATTTGCAAAAATTGCGAATGGAGTTTGAACATAAACGATACCTTGCAATTCATTTCTTGGGAAAATTCCACCATAACGTCTTTTAATAAACTTTTTCTTAGCAGTAGATATCATTTTGATATTTTTCTTTTCTACTAAAGACTGTCCATAAGATGTTGCTGATGCAATATCTTCATTCGTAATTTGGTGTTTCTCAATAACTTGAGGATTATAAGTACTAATATCTTCAGCATATACTGCCATAACAGACATAGCTAAAATTGAAAATAAAATAATTTGTTTCTTAAAGTTCATAATCTCACCTACAAAATATATACTTTTAAAAATAAGCTTTTCCATAAATTATGGACATCTTTAACATGGGAATTCTAATGCTCACTGCGTCACTTCGTTCCTAGTAAGCAAAGCCACTGCCTCAACGTGAGCGGTCATTGGGAACATGTCAACGGGTTGTACTTCTTGTAGTTCATATCCGTAGTGTGTTAGGATTTCAATGTCTCGTGCCATGGTTGCTGGGTTACAGGATACGTAGACAATGCGTTTTGGTTCCATACCAGCTGCAGAGGTTAGTACTTCTGCTTTGCAGCCTGCGCGAATTGGATCGAATACGATAACGTCTGGACGTACGCCTGCTTTATAGAGTTTTGGCATTTCTACAGCCGCATCAGCAACGATGAATTCTGTATTAGTATAACCATTGCGTTGGGCGTTTTCACGAGCATTGATAATGGCCGGTTCTACGATTTCTATGCCGATAACATGTTTTGCCTTATGAGCTAAGAACAAAGAAATAGTACCTGTACCACAGTACGCATCGATAACCGTTTCATCCCCTTTTAGATCCGCATAAGCCAGTGCTTGGTCGTAAAGCACTGTAGTCTGTTCTGGATTTACTTGGAAGAAGGAATGTGGGGATAAGGTAAACTGTAGATCCTTAATATGGTCTGTAATCGTTCCATCACCGTAGAGGATATGATTCTTAGGTCCTAATATGACATTAGTACGCTTATTATTCACATTATGAACGATAGTTTCTACTTGAGGAATTCGTTCTGTTAATTTTACTACCCATTTTTCTTGGTGTGGTAAGTAATCTGTAGCAGTTACAAGGATAATCATCCATCCAGATTGTCCAATGCGACCGATTACATGGCGTAGTATACCTTTGCCAGTATGTTCATCATATGGTTCAATATCAAATTCTTTAGCGATTTGGTAACACGCTTGAGCAATGATATTATTCCCTTCATCTTGAATAGGGCAGTTTGTACCTTGCACGATATCGTGAGATCCCATCGCATAGAAGCCCATTTGAATATCGTCTTTAGTACCACCTACAGGCATTTGCATCTTATTGCGATAGGCCCACGGTTCTTTAGGTCCCAATGCTGGCTTGACGAGGTCTGGATTTTGATGGCCTATACGTTCGATAACGTCCTTCACCTTTTGTGTTTTTAGTGAAAGCTGACCTTCATAGGTAATGTGTTGCAGTTGGCAGCCTCCACAGAAGCCATAAAGATCACAACTTGCATCGATACGATTGGAAGCCATCGTAACAATTTCTAAGAGACGCCCTGTAGCATAGGTTTTTTTAACCATATCAATAGCTACTTTCACAGTTTCTCCAGGTAAGGCAAAAGGCACAAAGACAGTAAAGTCATCTACACGACCTACCCCTTCACCGCTGCTACCAATGCCATGAATTGTTACCATTACTTCATCACCAAACTTAACAGGCGCATTTAAAATAGCCTGTTGTTTTTTAGATAATTGGCCGTTTATAGCTTGCTGTGAATTAGAGCGATTACTTCTTCTATGTTGTTTAGATTGTTTTTTACGAGATGTACGATTAGTACCGTTCATTACGCGTCTCTTTTCTTCCAAATTTTAATCATACCAGTCACAATGAGTACGAAGAATACAGTACCAAATTTCACAAGTAATTCTTCGCCTTGAATATATGGCATAAGAAGTGGATCTTCCACAATCATTTCGCCTGCAACCCAGCCAAGGAGTGCACCACCAGCCCAAAGAATAGCAGGGAATTTATTAATAATTCGAGCAAATAATGTAGAGCAAAATACGATAATTGGAACAGTAATTAACATACCTGCAATAACAAGCTCTAAATGACCTCTAGCGGCCCCTACTACACCGATGACATTATCAATACTCATCATAGCGTCAGCTACAATAATCGTCCAAATGGCACCCATTAATGAATTCTTAGCTTCGATATGTGCATCTTCATCGCCACCTTTTAATAATTGAATGGCAATCCATACAAGTACAAGGCCACCACCTAAGTGAATAAGAGGAATTAAAGTAAGAGCCTCTACTAAAAGAGTAGCAAATACAAGGCGCATTACAATGGCACCTACTGTACCCCAAATCACGGCTTTCTTTTGTAGTTCTGGAGCTAGCTTACCTGCTGCCATACCAATTACTACAGCATTATCACCAGCCAGCAAAATATCAATTAAAATAATCTTACCAATGGTCACCCACGTGGCAACTTCTAAAAATTCCATTCCGTACATACCTCAATTCAAACGATTAATTCAATAACTATCCCTTAACTATACCATAATTTTTCTATTTTCTCATCTATAAGAGGGCTAATAGTTTACATAAAAAATCTCTCCTCCTATGATTAGGAGAAGAGATATATTCTATTATTTCTTGAGTTTTTTAGCTATCAAAGATGCCCCTACTACGAGGATTACTGCAGCTATTTTGATGAACAGTGCATATGGTTCAACACTATGAGCAATCAATGTATCCTCTACCGCCATACCAGCACCTACCCAGCCAAGGATACCGCCACCAACGTATAGGATAATTGGGAAACGTTCGATGACTTTCACAAATAAAGTACTGCCATAAATGATGATTGGTACAGTTATGAGCATACCAATAGCTACCATTGTCATATGACCACCTGCAGCACCAACTACACCGATAACATTATCGATACCCATGATACCGTCAGCAATAACAATAGTTGTAATGGCTGCGCGTAAATTATCCTTAGCTTCGATATTATGCTCGCTTTCATCATCGGCAACGAGCTTGTATCCAATCCATAAGAGGAGGATACCACCTACTAAACGAAGTGCAGGAATATTGTTCAATGCCTCTACAAATAGGAATGCCATAACAAGGCGTAAAATAATGGCACCGGCTGTGCCCCAGAAGATGGCTTTCTTCTGTAAATGTGCTGGCAAGTTACGAGCTGCCATACCAATTACAATGGCATTGTCACCAGCAAGTAAGATGTCGATAACGATGATCTGAAGCATCGCTAATAAACCTTGTACAGATAAGATGTCCAATGTATCCTCCTTAGAATATAACTATAGTATATATATTATAATCGATATAGTTCAGTAGTGTAAAATTCAATTTGTAAAATATATATTCATTTTTAGCATACTCCATTCATATTAATATGAGAAGCATAACACTACAAATAGAAGTTCTACGATATAAAAAAATCATTAATTATAGATTCATAATAGACTAATCAATACTATATATTTAATTCCCAATTCTCAAGGAATTTATCTATTAAATTAGACTACTTTATGATATCGTATAATATATCATTAATAAGGGAGGTAAATATGTATCAAACATATTCTATATTACAAAAGTTATGGTTGTTCATTAAGCTATTTACTCCTATGTGCATAACGCAATTTTCCCTTATAGGTGGTACATTTATAGCCATCTTTTTAACGGGACAATATAGTACAATAGATTTAGCTGGGGTTGCTACGGGGTATAATTTATGGCTCCTCTTCTATATCTTTGCACAAGGAACGTTGTTAGGTATCACACCAATTATTTCTCAGCTATTAGGAGCTAAGAAAACCGATGATATTTCAACAATCTTTTATCAAGGTCTGTATATCGGTACAGGCCTAGCATGTATCATTTTAATAATTGGTCTCTTAGGCTTACGCCCTCTTCTGACAGCATTAAATCTGGAACCTGCTGCAGCTGAGGTATGTATTAGTTACCTGAAAGCATTTGCCATAGGTCTATTCCCACTACTTTGGGTTAATACATTGCGCAATACCGTCGACAGTCATGGATTAACACATTATTCTATGGCCATCGTATTTACTAGCTTTATTGTGAACGTATTTTTGAACTACGCACTCATCTTTGGGCATTTCGGATTTCCAGAGATCGGTGGTGTCGGTGCTGGCTATGGTATAGCCGGTGCTTGTTGGACTAACTTTATTCTCTTTAGCTTAGTATTACTATTACATCCAAAGCTAAAGGGATATCGTATCTTTAAAGACTTCAGTAAACCAAGTTTTCACTACATTCGCGAACAGCTACATATAGGTATTCCTATTGGCTTTTCCATATTCTTAGAAGCTAGTATTTTTAGTATTGCTGGACTCTTGATGGTTCACTTTGGATCCGCCGTCGTAGCTGCTCATCAATCTGTTATTTCCTTTACAAATGTATTCTACTGTTTACCTCTTAGTATCGCTATGGCCTCTACTATTGCAGTTGCTTATGAACTTGGGGCAGGTCGTAAACAAGAGGCTATCCAGTACTCTTATATTTCTCGCATCTTAGCCATTGTATTGGCTATCATGATTTGTACATTTACGTTTACTAATATGGACGCTATTGCAGATCTCTTTACAAATGATGATGAAGTATACAAGCTTATCTACAGCTTCCTTGGATACGGTGTATTCTTCTCTGCTATCGATGCCATCGGAACCCCTTTACAAGGTATATTGAGAGCCTATAAAGATGTAAAAGTCGTTCTTTATATCTCCCTCATATCCTATTGGGGCGTATGCTTCCCAACCGCCTATATTCTCGCTAATAATCCTAATTACGGACCATTTGGCGTATGGATTGGGTTACTCGCTAGCGTACTAGTAGCAGGTGTATTGTTCACTTGGCGTACTTGGTACATCCAGCGTCAACCAAAATAAATAACATACTTATACAGTAAAAGAGCATCTCAAATAAGATGCTCTTTTTTATTTCAACATATCTTGTTTTTCTACCTTAGACATGCGGAAGAAATTATATAGTGTTTCTGCCGTCTTATAGTTCATAGATTCCACCTTTGAAAGCTCATCAATAGATGCCTCTTTCATAGCCTCTAAACTATTGAAATGTGCCCACAAGGCTTTGCGGCGTTTAGGGCCAATCCCTTCAATGTGATCTAAAATGGATTCCAAATTACGTTTTCCACGTAGCTTACGATGGTACGTAATAGCAAAACGATGGGCTTCATCACGTATTTGTTGAAGCAATTGAAGCTCTGGTGTGTGATGGCTTAAGATGATGCTTTCAGATTGTCCTTCTACAAAGACCTCTTCAATACGCTTAGCTAAAGAAATAACAGGTACATCGGTAACACCTACACTGCGAATCAACGGCAATGCTGCATTGAGCTGACCTTTACCACCATCGATAATAATGAGGTCTGGCATAGGCCAATCTGTTTCATTACCATAGCGTCGTTCCATAATTTCAGCCATAGACTTAAAGTCATCAGGTTTACCTTGCGTAGTTTTCAATTTAAAACGACGATACTCCTTCTTCGCAGGCTTACCGCCTTCAAAGACAACCATAGACGCCACCGTTTCGGCCCCTTGTGTATGGGAAATATCGAAACATTCCATACGCTCTGGTAATCGCGGCAAGTCTAGGACTTCAGCTAATTTTTTAACAGCCCCACCGGTCTTATCAATTTGGTGTTGCCACTGACGACGACGCTCTTCTAGGAAGGTTTCTGCATTCTCATGAGCCATTTTAATCATGTCCATCTTATAACCACGCTGTGGCACAGATACGTCTACATTCTGACCTTTAAGCTGTGTAAACCATTCCTTTAACAAGTCTCTATCGGTGCTATCCATAGGTAATAATAATTCCTTTGGAATGAAGTTTGTATCTCCATAGTATTGCTTGATAAAGTCCGTCATGATAGTTTCTTGACTATCTCCATCATGTTGTACAAAGTAGTTCTCACGGCCTAATAGTCGGCCACCACGGATGAATAATAACTGTACACAAGCCATCGAGGTATCCACTGCAATACCTAACACGTCTAAGTCGCCACGCTGTGTAACCATGCGCTGTTTTTCTTGGATTTTTTCTATACTAGTTAGCTGATCTCGATAGCGTGCTGCATCTTCAAAGCGTAAGTCTTCTGCAGCAAGCTCCATCTTCTCTTTAATTTCCTTCAGCAAAGGGATAGGCTTACCTTCAAAGAGTTCTATGATTTCATCGATATACTTTCGATAATCCGATACGGAAATCTTGTTAAAGCACGGTGCTTCACAGTAATGCATGTGGTACTGTAAACACGGTCTCTCTACCTTCATAGATTTACAGGTACGCAAAGGATAATACTGACGAATCAATTTTAGTACTACATGAACTGATGTTACATCTGTAAAAGGGCCAAAGTACTTGGCTCCATCGCGTTCTAGTCGGCGTGTCATATATACACGTGGGTAGTCCTCTTGTACTGAAATTTTTACATACGGATACGTTTTATCATCGCGAAGCCTAATATTGTATTTAGGCTCATGCTCCTTAATAAGCGTGTTCTCTAAGATGAGCGCTTCCATCTCTGTCTTTGTTTGGATAATCTCCACATCAACGGCACGCTTCATCATAGCCGCAACCTTAGGTGCTCGGTTAGCATCATTACGCACATAAGAACGCACGCGATTTCGCAAATTGATAGCCTTACCTACATAGATGATGCGGTTGTACTGATCACGCCATAAATACACACCTGGTGTAGTCGGTAAATGACTGACCTTCTCTAGTAATTCTTCAGATGGCATATGTCCTCCTTTCCTCGTAGATTTTTAAGCTTTGTACGCACTATTATTTCTTCTTTTGAGCTGCTTTCATAAATTTCTTAGTCTGTTCTAATACAGGACCTAAGAATTTGCCGGTATAGCTTTCTTTCACCTTAACGATTTCCTCAGGTGTACCTGTAGCTACGATAGTACCACCGCGATTACCACCTTCAGGACCGAGGTCTATGATGTGGTCTGCCATCTTAATGACATCTAAATTATGCTCGATAACTACAACGGTATCGCCACCCTCTACGAGTTGTTGCAATACGTGTAATAACTTGCGAATATCTTCGGCGTGAAGACCTGTAGTCGGTTCATCTAGGATGTACAATGTTTTACCTGTGCTACGACGAGCTAATTCAGTAGCTAATTTAACGCGTTGTGCTTCACCACCAGATAGGGTTGTTGCGGCTTGACCTAAACGAATATAGCCAAGACCTACCTCTTGTAAGGTAACCATCTTACGATAAATTTTAGGGATGGCACTAAAGAATTCTACTGCATCGTCTACGGTCATATCTAAGACATCGGCAATAGATTTGCCTTTGTATTTAACCTCTAAGGTTTCTCGATTATAACGGGCTCCCTTACAAACCTCACAAGGTACGTACACATCTGGTAAGAAGTGCATTTCAATTTTGATGATACCATCACCACGACAAGCTTCACAGCGTCCACCTTTTACGTTAAAGCTAAAGCGCCCTTGTTTGTAGCCGCGCATCTTTGCTTCCGGTGTTTGACTATAGAGCTCGCGTATAGCATCAAATACACCTGTATAGGTAGCTGGATTAGAGCGCGGTGTACGACCGATAGGACTTTGGTCGATATTGATGATTTTATCAATATGTTCAAGACCACGGATTTCTTTATGAGCCCCAACTTTATGGTTAGAACGATATAATTGATTAGCTAAACCTTTGTAGAGAATTTCATTAATCAAGGTAGACTTACCAGAACCGCTGACACCAGTAACAACATTGAATAAGCCAATAGGGAATTTTACATTTACATTTTGTAAATTATTTTCCTTAGCACCCCGAATTTCAATGCAGTTCTTACCTGGTTTACGGCGTTCTTCAGGAAGGGCGATAAATTTACGACCGCTCAAATACTGACCAGTAATAGAGTCTTTTACCTTCATCACTTCCTCAACAGAACCAGCGGCAATAATTTGACCGCCATGCTCACCTGCACCGGGACCAATGTCCACGAGATAATCAGCCGCACGCATCGTATCTTCGTCGTGTTCTACGACGAGCAATGTATTACCTAAGTCCCGTAAGCCTTTTAAGGTATCGATGAGTCGATCATTATCTCGTTGATGTAGACCTATAGACGGTTCATCTAGGATGTACAATACACCTACCAAACCAGAGCCGATTTGCGTAGCTAGACGAATACGTTGCGCTTCACCACCAGACAAAGTACCTGCACTACGGTTCATAGTAAGATAATCAAGGCCTACATTATTGAGGAACCCAAGACGAGCATTGATTTCCTTCAAAATTTGAGCCCCAATCACTTGTTCCCGCTCTGTCAACTGTAACTTACCAAAGAAATCGAGTGCTTCTTTAATGGTCAATTGGGTCACTTCATTGATGTTCTTATCCCCTACGGTTATAGCTAATACTTCAGGTTTAAGACGAGCACCATGGCATGTAGTACAAGGCTTAATAGACATAAATTTTTCAAACTCTTCGCGCATGGAATCTGTAGAGGCTTCACTATGACGGCGTTTTACCATCGGTAAAATACCTTCGTACTCAGTAAAGAATTCCTTCACTTCACCGCGCATATTTTCGTACGTGAAAGCAACCTTATCTGTAGTGCCGTACATTACTTTTTTCTGTAATGCTTTTGGCAATTCATCATAAGTAGAATCTAAAGAGTAGCCATTAGCTTTTAATAGACCTTCTACTTGGCGCATAAACCATGCATTAGGGTTAGAGCTCAACGCTTGTACACAACCATCGGCAAAGGTAATAGATCCATCTGGAATAACGCGTTCTTCGTCTACTTCCATGGTAGAGCCAATTCCCAAACAAGCTGGACAGGCACCAAATGGACTATTAAAGGAGAACATACGTGGCTCAATTTTCGGTAAGGAAATATGGCAATCTGGACATGCAAAGTGTTGGCTATACATATGTTCAGGTCCATCTACCTCTTGGATAACTACAATGCCTTCTGCCCATTTTGATGCGGTCTCCATAGAGTCTGCTAAGCGAGATTCAATACCTTCTTTTACAACGAGACGGTCTACGACGATATCGATGGAATGTTTTTTATTTTTCTCTAATATAATATCTTCATCTAATGTACGTACAACGCCATCTACACGGGCACGAACAAAGCCTTCTTTTCGAAGTTGGTCAAAGACAGATTTATGCTCCCCTTTTTTCCCTTGAATCATAGGGGCTAATACTAAAATCTTAGTACCTTCTGGGAAGCTCATTACGTCATCTGTCATTTGTTGTATTGTTTGCTGTGTAATAGGCTTACCACATTCAGGACAATGAGCATGACCTACGCGAGCAAATAATAGACGCAAGTAATCGTAAATCTCCGTTACAGTACCAACTGTAGAACGAGGGTTACGGCTTGTGGTCTTTTGATCGATAGAAATAGCTGGAGATAAACCTTCAATATAGTCTACATCGGGTTTATCCATTTGTCCCAAGAATTGACGTGCATAAGCAGATAAAGACTCTACATAGCGTCGTTGCCCTTCTGCGTAAATTGTATCAAATGCTAAAGACGATTTACCAGAACCACTGAGGCCTGTCAACACAATAAACTGGTCCCGTGGTAAGGATATATCTATATTTTTAAGGTTATGCTGACGCGCACCTTTTACAATCAATTGATCTTTCATTATATTCCCTATTTAAAGAGATGATACCAATCGGCATCATCTCTCTGTTTACTAACATGAAATAATATATGTATATTATCGCACATATAGTCTATATAATCTATGTGTTTTATTACAATCTATTTACTCTTTGAGCTAGTCCGCTTTCTACCTTTAGTTGATGCAGTTTTTTTTAACTTGCTTTCACCTGCACTATGCATATCGGACCATTGTTGACGTAGTTCCCCTAATTGATCACGAAGTTTTGCAGCCTTTTCAAATTCAAGCTGCTTTGCAGCGGCCTTCATTTGACGATCAAGCTCTTCAATTTTATTGAATAACTCTTCCGGCGTTATATCTGCCACCTTAGGACTAGATATATCTTGTGCATATGGCTCGTGTCCATGGTCCATACCCGTTGTAGAGGATTTCTTTTTCCCTTTCTTCGGTGAAAAGTCCTTTCCATCGGTGACCATATCTTCTTCAATTTTCGTCAACTCAATAAGCTCTTTGACGTCTTTAGAGACAGACTTAGGCGTAATATTATGTTCAATATTATAAGCCTCTTGTACGGCACGACGACGATCTGTTTCATCAATGGCGCGCTGCATAGAACCTGTTACACGATCAGCGTACATGATAACGTGACCATTCACATTACGAGCAGCACGACCAATAGTTTGAATCATAGCTGTATCGGAGCGCAAGAAACCTTCTTTATCCGCATCTAAGATAGCCACTAAAGAAACCTCTGGCATATCAAGACCTTCACGAAGCAAGTTGATACCAACTAGTACATCGAATACACCAGCTCGTAAGTCACGAATAATTTCAGCGCGCTCGATAGTAACGATATCAGAATGAAGGTATCGAACGCGGACGCCCATTTCCTTCAAGAACTCTGTTAAATCCTCAGCCATCTTCTTCGTTAAGGTCGTAACGAGGACACGCTCATTCTTGGCAGCACGCTTATGAATTTCACCGAGCAAGTCATCCATTTGTCCCTTAATAGGACGAATCTCAATGGATGGATCAAGTAGACCGGTAGGACGAATAATTTGCTCTGCCACATTCGTTTGTACTTCCATTTCATATGGACCAGGCGTTGCCGATACATAAACGATTTGATTGATACGCTCCACGAACTCATCGAATTGAAGCGGTCTATTATCAAGCGCAGACGGCAGACGGAAGCCATATTCGATCAGTGATTCTTTACGCGCACGGTCACCATTGTACATGGCACGTACTTGAGGAATGGTTACATGAGACTCGTCCACCATGATGAGGAAGTCATCTGGGAAATAGTCTATCAATGTGTATGGTGCCTCTCCAGCCTTACGTTCAGACATGTGGCGGGAATAGTTTTCGATGCCTGAGCAATAGCCCATTTCTTGCATCATTTCTATATCGTAACGGGTACGCTGTTCAAGACGTTGAGCCTCTAATAGACGGTCAGCAGCTTTCAACTTAGCTAATTGTTCGTCTAATTCAGCTTCAATACGCTCTACAGCAATACGCATCTTATCTTTCGTTGTTACATAGTGAGATGCTGGATAGACCGCAACGTGCTTGCGTTCAGCAATCACTTCACCAGTCAAAGCATCTACCTCAACGAGGCGATCGATTTCATCGCCGAAGAGTTCCACTCGAATGGCTCTTTCACTATAGGCAGCAGGGAAAATCTCGATAGTATCCCCTTGTACACGGAAGGTACCGCGGATAAAGTTCATATCATTTCTCGTATATTGAATATCTACGAGTTTAGACAGAATTTCATCACGAGATTTCGTCTGCCCTAAGCGCAAAGACAACACGAGTTCAGAGTAGTCCTCAGGGTCACCTAAGCCGTAAATACAGCTAACAGAGGCAACGATGATCACATCGCGACGCTCAAAGAGGCTCATCGTAGCGCTATGTCGCAGTTTATCGATTTCATCATTGATAGACGCATCCTTCTCGATGTATGTATCGCTAGAAGGAATATACGCTTCTGGTTGGTAGAAATCGTAGTAAGATACAAAGTATTCTACCGCATTATTAGGGAAGAAGCTTTTAAACTCACTACATAGCTGCGCAGCTAAGGTTTTATTATGGGCAATAATCAGCGTTGGCTTTTGAACAGCCTCTATAACCTTAGCCATAGTAAAAGTCTTACCTGTACCAGTAGCACCGAGCAAAACTTGGGCCCATTCACCGCGTTCAATACCTTCAGTTAAAGATTGAATCGCAGTTGGTTGGTCCCCTGTAGGCGTAAAGGGCGCCTCCACTTTAAATGGTTGGCCCCCTTCGTAATTATATGTATTATGTTTCATTACTGTTCATCCTGATGTTTACGGATAGCTTTGAGCTCTTCCTCTGAAAGACGGCGACCTGCATTTTCTGCTTGGTTCAACGTATCCTCACCTTCTAATACTTCGATGAGCATAGCAATGGAGAAGCGATCTAATGTAGGTGTAGTCTTTTGGATTTCATCAGCCATCATCCAATCTGATTCAGTATAGTTATTAATACGATCTGTAATTTCTTCCCAGTTTGAAAGTAGCAATCGCGTAATGGGGCGATATAGTTCAATACCAAAGTACTCGATTAAGCTAACAATCTTATTCATATTTTCTAGGCTAACATTACATTCATTTTTTTTATTTTCAGATTCTACATATTCAAGTAAGAATTCCCGGTTATATTTATTTGTCACCTTGAATCATTCCTTTATTAAATAATGCATTAGCAAATTCTTTTGCATTAAATGGACGCAAGTCATCCATACCTTCGCCAACGCCAATCCAGCGTACGGGTACGCCTAGTTCCTCTTTAATAGAGATAACTACACCACCTTTAGCTGTACCATCTAATTTAGTTACTACAATACCATTTACTGGCACGGCTTGACCAAATAATTTAGCTTGGCTTACTGCATTTTGACCCGTAGTACCATCTAATACGAGCAATGTTTGATGTGGCGCACCTTCTACGTGATTATTCGCTACGCGCCCCATCTTTTTAAGCTCTTCCATAAGGTTAACCTTAGTATGTAGACGACCAGCCGTATCTACGATAACAAGGTCTGCATTACGAGCTTTCGCAGCTTCCATTGCATCATATACAACGGCAGCAGGATCTGCGCCTTCTTTATGTTTAACAATCGGCACACCAACACGATCAGCCCATATGGATAATTGGTCAGCTGCAGCGGCACGGAATGTATCACCTGCAGCAATGATAACCTTTTTACCTTCTTTAGTATAATAATTAGCCAATTTAGCGATTGTCGTTGTTTTACCAACACCATTTACACCAACTACGAGGATAACCTCAGGATGGTGCAAAGTAATTTCATCTTCTTGATCGATGAGCATTTCCGTGATGCGGTCTTCCATGAACGGCATTACATCGCCTGTATGATTGATGATACCTTCTGTTACACCACGACGAATTTCTTTCATCAAGTATTCTGTCGTCTTAGGGCCTAGATCACTAGTAAGCATAACTGCTTCTAAATCATCTAAAAAATCATCATCGATTTGCGCATAACCAATAACGATGCTTTCTACATTTTTTACAAAAGACTTACGAGTTTTTTCTAAACCGTCTTTAATTCTATCAAAGAATCCAAATGCCATTATGCTAGATCCTCCTTCACATCTTCAAATGCTACTGTTAATAATCGCGATACGCCTCGTTCAACCATGGTCACCCCTTGTAATACTTCGGCAGCTTCCATCGTCTTTTTACGGTGCGATACTACGATAAATTGTGTTTCTTTATTTACCCGATTTAAGTAAGAACTAAATCGTTCTACATTGGCTTCATCAAGAGCTGCGTCAACTTCGTCAAGCACGCAGAACGGCGCTGGACGATAATCTAGGAACGAGAACAATAAAGCAATAACCGTAAGGGCACGCTCACCACCGGATAACAAGGTCAATTGTTGACGCTTCTTCCCTGGCGGCTGAATATAGAAATCGATACCACCAGTTAAGATATTATCTGGATCAGTCAATACAATTTGCGCCGTACCACCGCCAAATAGTTGGCTAAATACCTCTTGGAATCTACGACCTACTACATCTAATACATCGTATAGCTGTGTACTCATAGCCTTGTCCATTTCAGCAATAACCGCTTGCAATTGCTCCTTCGCTGTATCTAAATCTGCTAACTGTGTAGTTAAGAAATCATAACGCTCTTTAGTTTCTTCATATTCTTCAACAGCGTTCGGATTGACTGGGCCTAGTTCTGCAATTTCTGCCATCAAGCGAGCCTGCTCATCCTTCCAATCGTTTACAGAACCTTCAATGCGAAGAGCCTGCGCATCTTCTAAGGTAAAGCCTAACTCTTGTAGTTCTTCTACAAAACGCTCACAATCCATGCGATGACGTGTAATCTTACCTTCCATATCGACGAGTCGACCTTGAACGACTTTATATCGTTGGTTCAATCGATCTTGCTCACCAAGGATAGATTCCATCTCTTCACGTCCTGTAGATGTTTTATCATAAGCCTCATCGCGAAGTGCGCGCAATCGTTCTACCTCTGCTGTAGCCACAGATAGTTCCCGGTCAGCCAATTCTTTAGCCTTTGGTAGTTCTACTTCATAGCGCTCTGTAGTGCTAATCAGCAAATTACGTAACGGTGTTAGTCGCTCTACAATGTTAGCAATGGATTGATTACGTTGTTCTCGCTGAGCTTCACGTTCCTTAATGGTTTGTCGCAACGTATCACAGGTGAGGCGTGCCTCTGTGAAAGATTCATAAGCCTCTTGCTGTTCTTTTTGTAATACAGTTAAACGCTCCATTAAGGCCCCTTGATTGCCATCTACACCGTGGTCTTCTTGCAAAGAAGCCAATGCTGTTTCTTGATCTTTCAAGTTAGCCGTTGTACTAGCTAAATCAATATCGATTTGTAATAAACGTTGCTCTTCTTCACGGAGAACACGTTTCTTACGATCCATTTGATTTTGAATATTTTGTACCTTTGTTTCGCTAGCCACATACAGTAAGTTCGTATGTTGGTAGCTTTCATCAAGGGTAGCTCGTTCTTTTTCAGCTTCGTCAACCCGTTTTTCAAGGTTTTCCAAGCTAGCTGTTAAGGAACGAATTTGTTCTTCAATTTGCAATAGCTCTTGTTCAAGGCTAGCCGCCTCTTCCTTACGGCTCAATACAGAGGCACGCTTACGCTTTGTAGCACCACCAGTTAAAGAGCCACCAGGTTGGAATTGTTCCCCTGTAAGCGTAACGATACGCAATTGTTGATTATATTTTTTTTGCAGACCAATAGCATCATCCATGGAGGATACTACCAAGGTGCGCCCCAATAAGTATTGGAAAATATGAGCGTATGTATTATCAAAGGAAATACAATCAACAGCAGTACCGATTACACAACTTTCATGTAAAGCCGGTGTATCATAGGGTTTTCCTTTTACAGAATCCATCGGCAAGAAGGTTACGCGGCCACCTTGGATAGATTTCAAATAATTGACACCCTCAGCAGCAGCGCGAGCAGTAGTGGTCACAACGTGGTTAACACTACCACCTAATGCCGTTTCGATAGCCGTAGTATATTTATCTTCTACCGTAAAGAGATCACCCACAGCACCTGTAATTTGTTTGCGCCAAGATCCTTTACCGTTTAGGATATTCTTAGTACCTTCTAAATAGCCTTCATGTTGTTCTTCCCATTGGGCTAATAGTTCGATACGACCTTTAACACGTTGCTCTTGGGTACGTAATTTTTGTAATTCTTTGCGTTCTTCACGAGCTTGTAAGGCTGCTTCTTTGCCGCCATCAACGAGGGCTTGTCGTTGGGCAGAAATAGCATTAAACTGTTGGCCTAATGTGTCAAATTCACCGCGAGCTACTTGTAATTCACTATCTACTTGACCTATTTCAGCCTTTAAAACCTCACATTGTTTTGTAGACTCTTCCTTACGAGCTTCTAAGCTACGAATACTAGCTTTTGCCGTTTCAATGGCGCTCACAAGTTCTAATTGATGTTGCTCAAAGGCTTCTCGATTAGACTGCAAGGACTGGAACTTCGCTTGTTCAGCGCTAACATCTTCAACAGCTTTTTTATAATTAGCCTCTAACGCTTCTAGCTTAGACTCTTTTTCTACTAATTGAGCACGTTCATCTTGAATCAACTGATTTAAAATGCGCAATTGTTGTTCTTCGCCCTTTTGCGTAGCTTCTAATTCGCTAATACGCATAGATGTTTCATCTAATTCGCGGTGAGCCGTTTTTAATTGTTCTTCTAACAGACGTAAATGACCTGCTAAACGTTCTTCATCACGTTGCTTTTCCGTATACTGAGCTTCCCACAACTTGAGTTGTTCTTGCTCTTTTGTTGATGTGGATTGCAAGGTATGACGGCGAGCTTCCAATTTAGACAATTCAGTTTGAAGCTCAATCTCTTCATCCTTAAATGCAATATTATCATTTTCGAAACGCGTTAATAAACGATCAGAGGTCTTATAATTGTGAAAGCCTAATGCCCCATCATAGTCGCGCTTTGTACGACTTAAGGTCATATATTTTTTAGTCTTTTCCGCCTTTTCAGACAAAGGTCCTAGTTGCTCTTCGATAGTTGCCATTACGTCTCGTACACGTTCCATATTTCGATCTGTACTAGCAATACGACGCAATGCATCTTCTTTATTGATCTTGAACCGTGAAATACCAGCTACATCTTCAAAGATAAGGCGTCGTTCTTCAGGCTTAGAGTTTAAAATAGCATCAATGCGGTTCTGCCCGATGATAGCCATAGAGTCTTTCCCAAGACCTGTATCAGCTAATAAAAGGTGAATATCCTTTAAACGACAAGATCGCTTATTGATAAGGAATTCACTTTCACCAGTACGATATATACGACGTGTAATAGCTACCTCTGCCATATCTAAATCTAATTGTTGGTCACTATTATCAAATACGAGAGTAACCTCAGCAGCACTCATAGGCTTGCGCTTTTCCGTACCGGAGAAGATAATATCCTCTGCTTTTTGACCACGTAAGTTACGGACATTGGATTCCCCTAAAACCCATTTCATAGCATCCGTAATATTACTTTTACCACTTCCGTTAGGTCCAATAACGGCAGTCATTCCTGGCGAGAATTTTACAACCGTTTTATCTGCAAACGATTTAAAGCCCTTTAATTCTAACCGAAGTAATTGCATGACTGCCTCCTTTCTACTAACAACCCCGAATAATCATATCTTTTATTATAACATATATTGTAGGCCATCAATACAGCAACGAACAGTATTTCTCGTATTATCTTCACACCAATCTATACTAAATTGAGGATACGTTTCTTGGAAATATAAAATATTGCGATTTTTGAGACCTCGCACCTTTGATGTACTGCTTCTAGGATAAGAAATTACAATCCTATGTTTCATCAAAATATCTCCACTATCCGAATAAGATCTACATTTTACCTTATGGATATAGTAACAATCAAAATGAGAAAAATTGTAACTATTTTGCTTTCCTAATACATTTTTTGAAGAAAGATGTTCATCAATACATCTTTCTATACGTTGTTTATATTGTTCATTTACAACGAGCTCACCCATAGCAGGTTCATAGGGACCTGCTACCAAACTATTGCCTGAATCGAGCTCTTCCGTGCTTTGTAATCCTGTACGTATAACTTCAATATTATGCTGTTCAAACCATTCCTTTAAGAATGC
This sequence comes from uncultured Veillonella sp., assembly GCA_900556785.1. Lineage (GTDB taxonomy): Bacteria > Bacillota > Negativicutes > Veillonellales > Veillonellaceae > Veillonella. The sequence goes on along the minus strand of USQK01000001.1, from coordinate 871 downwards.
ACAATATTTAATAGCTTGTTCAGTACTTAATGGCTCATACTCACCAGATCTATATTGATCTGCTAGTTCTGTATTTTCTATAACAAGAACAGGATAGATTCGAACAAAATCTGGTTCTAGTTTAACTATAGCAATAGCGGTTTCTAGAATGGTTTCCCAAGTTTCACCTTTTAATCCTGGTAAAAGCTGAATACCTACAGTCATTCCACGTCGCTTTAATCGCGCAACAGCATCTACTACCTCTTGAGCTGTGTGACTGCGCTTAGCATCGACTAAAATACCATCATTCATAGACTGTACACCAAGCTCTACTGTTTTAACCCCATAGGATTGTAACAACGAGATAGCCTCATCCCCAACAGCATCAGGCCGTGTAGAGCAACGTATACCATCGATTATGTCCTGTTGTAACATCTCATAAGTTGGCGCTAATAAGCTATGTTGCAAATCGCGATGAATGGCTGTAAAAGAGCCTCCATAAAAGGCAACCTCCCAAAACTTATCATTTCGTTTTTTACCCACATAATCTGTAATCGTTTTTTTTATATAATCCGGTGTTAGGTGACTAATACCAGATTGGCCTGTAATACGGGACTGGTTACAAAATGTACATACATAAGGACACCCTACATGAGGTATAAAAAAAGGTATCATACCAAATGGTTTCATAGTCACTCTCCTTTCTTATATAAAATAAACTCATCCAAAACCTTTTATATTAATATATTAATATCCATGTATTTAATCCTTATGATATGTAATTAATATATTAAGATATAAGGCTTTCCATACAACGATTATAAGATAAATATATTTACTATTCTATATACTATTATACAGAAAAAAGCGCCATTAGGCGCTTTTCTATTTG